>QZLE01000047.1 GCA_004796365.1 Gammaproteobacteria bacterium
AGGTAGTGCTCTACCACTGAGCTACGCGCCTGCACTGTATTTGCATATCCAAGCAATTATAGAGATATATTTAGTAATCTCAATAAGAGGAGCAGGAAGTTTACTGATTATTGGAGTGGAGTCAAGGGATTTGGTTAAACCAGAAAGCCTGAACGCATCTCTTCTATTTCATCCCTCAACTTAGCTGCCTGTTCAAACTCTAGATTCTGCGCATATTCAAACATCTGCTTTTCCAGCTTATCGATCTTCACCGATAGCTTATGCGGATCTAGATCGCTATAATCAGCTTTCTTCTCGGCAACCTTATCGCGCTTCTTTTGCTTCTTATCAGTGGTGTAATATCCGCCACTATCCATAATATCGCGCACCGCCTTTTTAATGGTCTGCGGAGTGATTCCATGCTCTTCATTATATTTAATTTGCTTTTCACGACGCCTTTCAGTTTCATCCCAAGCCTTTCGCATCGATTTGGTTATGCTGTCAGCATACAGAATTGCCCGCCCGGCAGAATTTCGCGCCGACCTGCCGATTGTCTGAATAAGTGAGCGTTCTGAACGCAGGAATCCTTCCTTATCGGCATCAAGAATTGCTACCAATGAGACCTCGGGGATATCCAATCCCTCACGTAACAGGTTAATCCCCACCAGCACATCAAAATTCCCCAGACGCAGATCGCGAATAATCTCCATGCGTTCAATGGTATCAATATCGGAATGCAGATAGCGCACCCGCACATCGTGCTCCATAAGGTAGTCGGTAAGGTCTTCCGACATTTTTTTGGTCAGTGTGGTAACCAACACCCTTTCTTTTTTAGCTACAGTATTATTAATTTCGGAAAGCAGGTCATCTACCTGTGTGGTCGCAGGTCTTACCTCTATCTCAGGATCTACCAGACCGGTCGGACGCACTACAAGCTCAACTATCTGCCCAGATTTTTCCCGTTCGTAATCGCCCGGCGTTGCTGACACATATACCGTCTGCGGCGCAATCCCTTCAAATTCATCAAATCTGAGCGGACGATTTTCCAGTGCCGAAGGCAGGCGGAATCCGTATTGTACCAGCGTCTCTTTGCGCGACCGATCTCCTTTGTACATCGCCCCAATCTGCGGCACAGTTACATGGGATTCATCTATGATTACCAAAGCATCCTCTGGCAAATAGTCCATTAGTGTCGGCGGTGCCTCACCAGGCGCCCGACCAGACAAAAAGCGCGAGTAGTTTTCAACCCCTGAGCAATAGCCCAGCTCATTGAGCATCTCGATATCGTACATCACCCGCTGTTCCAAACGTTGTGCCTCAACTAGGCGATTATCAGCACGAAACTGCTCCAGGCGATGTTTAAGCTCTATCTTTATCTCATCTATTGCATTTACGATGGTTTCACGCGGAGTGACATAGTGGGTCTTGGGATAAATGGTAAGGCGCGATACCCTGCGCAATAATTCACCTGTCAACGGGTCAAAATAAGATAAAGACTCAACTTCGTCATCAAAAAGCTCGATGCGAATCGCTTCCTTCTCCGATTCCGCTGGAAATACATCAATAACGTCGCCGCGCACTCTAAATGTAGCGCGGTCAAAAAAGGTATCGTTGCGGGTGTATTGAAGTTCTGCAAGGCGACGCAGGATCTGGCGATGCTCTATTCTCTCTCCTTTTACCAGATGCAGTATCATGCTCATATACTGGTTCGGATCGCCCAGACCATAGATAGATGAAACAGAGGCGACGATAATCGTATCCTTGCGTTCCAGAATAGCCTTGGTGGCTGACAGACGCATCTGCTCAATATGGGAGTTTACCGATGAATCCTTGTCAATAAAGGTGTCAGATGCCGGAACATAGGCCTCAGGCTGATAATAATCGTAGTAAGAAACGAAGTACTCTACCGAGTTTTCCGGGAAATACTCCTTCATCTCGCCGTAAAATTGTGCGGTAAGAGTCTTATTTGGTGTGAGAATCAGCGCAGGCCTTTGCAAATCATTAATTATATTAGCAATAGTGAATGTCTTACCGGAACCAGTCACCCCAAGGACGGTTTGATAACCCAGGCCATCATTGATGCCTTCTACCAACTCATTTATTGCGCCGGGCTGGTCACCTGAAGGCGAATATTTGCTAACTAATTTGAACTGTTTTTTCATAAAAATATGATACCATTAGCGCGGTCCAACTAAAATATAATGGAGAACTTCGTTGACTATCCAACTTTCAAACCGAGTGCAGCAAGTTAAGCCTTCACCAACACTTGCTATTACTGCAAAAGCAGCTGAGCTAAGGGCTCAAGGAAAAAACATTATTGGTCTTGGAGCTGGCGAACCAGATTTTGATACTCCCGACCATATTAAAGATGGCGGCATTAAGGCCATCCAAAACGGCCAAACCAGATACACCCCTGTGGACGGAACCCCAGATCTGAAAAAGGCGATTATTGAGAAGTTTAAAACCGATAACGGCCTTGACTACGAAATGAATCAGGTAATGGTTTCCTGCGGAGGAAAACAAACATTCTACAATCTTGCCCAAGCCATCCTGAACGATGGTGATGAGGTTATCATCCCTGCTCCATACTGGGTATCTTATCCGGATATGACCCTACTTGCAGGTGGAGTGCCTGTAATCGTAGAGGCAGGCAAAGATCAAAACTACAAAATCACTCCAGAACAACTAGAAGCAGCAATTACTGACAAAACCAAGCTTTTTGTAATCAACAGCCCTTCAAACCCTTCTGGCGTGGCATACACTGCAGAAGAGCTTAAAGCACTTGCAGAAGTGCTATTAAAGTATCCGCAAGTTGTTATTGCAACTGATGACATGTATGAAAAAATCTGGTGGATGGATGAGCCTTTCTCAAACATTCTAATGGTTTGCCCGGAACTATATGAGCGCACCATGGTACTGAACGGTGTTTCTAAGGCATATGCAATGACTGGTTGGAGAATTGGTTACATCGCCGGTCCTGCAGCAATCGTTGGCGCAATGAAGAAGATTCAGTCACAAAGTACGTCAAATCCTGCAGCAATGAGTCAAGCTGCTGCAGTAACTGCAATGACTGGTGACCAGGGCTGTATCGACCCAATGTTAAAGGCATTTAAAGAGCGCCACGACTTTGTTTACAACAAAGTAAATAGCATCAAGGGCCTATCCTGCATCGAATCAGATGGCACTTTCTACACCTTCGTATATGCACAAGAAGCCATTGATTATCTTGAGGGAATTAACAATGATCTGGATCTTGCGGCATACCTGCTTGAAGACGCAGAAGTTGCAATTGTACCGGGATCTGCTTTCGGCCTTGAAGGCTACTTTAGAATGTCATATGCGACCAGCATGGACAATCTTGTCGAGGCGCTTGACCGCATCGAGAAGGCATTAAACAAATAAATTTCACATTTTTTGAAATTTTTTGTTGAGCGCGAATTATGTTTTTAGTACCATAGCTCGCGTTCAAGATCCTCGGTAGCTCAGTCGGTAGAGCAAGTGACTGTTAATCACTGGGTCGGCGGTTCGAGCCCGTCCCGAGGAGCCAAATTCGAAAAGGGTTGCTTTTTAGCAACCCTTTTTTAATTCCCAATGTCCCTGATCGCCAATCTAAACCATTATTGTTATGGTTTTGTGAAATATATTAGTAGTGAGGAGGAATCTCATCTAGCAATGATGTAACATGCGAAGCACCCGATTCATTCTCTGCAGCTTTTTCCATCACAGCTCTAAGCAACTCTTCCATTCTCTCTATCTTTTTCTGTTGCTGATAGATGATATCGCTCATCTCGTTAATGGCCTGCTCATGATAAGCATACTTAAGCTCAAGATTCTCTATTCTTTCATTGCTCATTTTTATTCTCAGTTTTGTTTGCTTTGGCTTGAAGGCGTTTTTGCTTAAAAAAGTTCTGTAGTAACTCTCGGCACTCTGTATCCAATACCCCGCTCACAACTTCCATCTTATGCTTGTGCTGTTCAATATTCACTAGGTCACTCACACCACCTGCTGCGCCAGTCTTAGGGTCAGAAGCACCGAATACAAGAGTTTTAATGCGCGCATGAATCATCGCACCAACACACATTGAACAAGGCTCCAGGGTGACAAAAAGCTCTGCCTCTGGCAGCCGGTAGTTTCCTACCTTTTCACAAGCAGCGCGAATTGCATTAATCTCGGCATGAGACGTGGAGTCAGATGCAGTTATGGATGAATTATGTCCTACACCGACTATTTCACCATCTAATACCACTACTGCGCCTACTGGCACTTCGTCTTTATCACGGGCTATATGGGCCTGCTCTATGGCAATTTGCATATAATACTGATGGTTTGTGTATGTCATAAGATATACCTAAAAAAAAGGTGGGCAATGCCCACCCTATTCTTTTATTCCCACTCAATCGTAGCAGGAGGCTTTCCAGAGATATCATAAGTCACCCGCGAGATACCATCAATCTCATTAATAATTCTACGTGACATCAAATCAAGAAAATCATATGGCAGGCGTGCCCAGTGCGCGGTCATAAAGTCAACTGTCTCAACAGCGCGCAGCGCGATTACATAGTCGTACTTTCTGCCATCTCCCATTACCCCTACAGACTTAACCGGTAGGAATACAGCAAACGCCTGGCTTGTCTTTTCATAAAGACCGTGATTAACCAACTCTTTCATGTAGATGTCATCTGCAAGCCTTAGCAAGTCTGCATATTCTTTCTTAACCTCACCAAGGATGCGCACCCCAAGCCCCGGCCCCGGGAACGGGTGCCTATAAACCATTGCTTCTGGCAAACCTAGCTCAACACCTATTTTTCTTACTTCATCTTTAAATAACTCGCGC
Source organism: Gammaproteobacteria bacterium (assembly GCA_004796365.1). Lineage (GTDB taxonomy): Bacteria > Pseudomonadota > Gammaproteobacteria > QZLD01 > QZLD01 > QZLE01. Next base: position 4,815 of record QZLE01000047.1, read on the forward strand.
AGAGGCTCAACCAGTTTAAGCTCCATATCCTCAGGAAGACCACCAACGTTGTGGTGCGACTTAATCACGTGTGCCTTCCCGGTCTTGGAGCCAGCTGACTCAATTACATCAGGATAGATGGTTCCCTGTGCCAACCATTTTACATTGGCAAGTTTTGCGGCCTCATCGTCAAATACATCAATAAAGGTCTTACCGATAATCTTTCTCTTTTCTTCAGGGTCAGTAACACCTTCTAAAGCACCTAGAAATCTGTCTTCGGCATTTACACGAATAACTTTTACGCCCATGTGCTCAGCAAATGTTTCCATTACCTGGTCACCTTCATTAAGGCGCAGCAGACCATTATCCACAAATACACAGGTAAGCTTATCACCAATTGCCTTGTGCAATAGCGCAGCAACAACCGATGAATCAACACCACCAGAGAGGCCGAGAAGCACCTCATCATCACCGACTTGTTTGCGAACTGTTGCGATAGAGTCTTCTATAATGTTTCCAGCAGTCCACTCTTTTTCACAACAGCAGATATCTTCGACAAAGCGATTAATAATCTCACCGCCTTTTTTGGTATGGGTTACCTCTGGATGGAACTGAATACCATAAAACTGCTTTTCATCATTGGCAATGGCTGCTATAGGAGCACTGTCGGTACTGGCTATACATTCAAACCCATCAGGCAATTCAACCACCTTATCACCATGACTCATCCATACATCAAGGATCTGGCCACCGCCAGATGAAAGGTCATCATATATTCCTTCAAGCAGTTTAGACCCAACATGAACCTGAACCTGTGCATAGCCAAATTCACGCTCATCAGATGGCTCTACCTTACCACCTAACTGGCTGGACATGGTTTGCATACCATAACAGATACCCAGAACCGGAACACCCATTGCGAAGATCTCATCATGTGCCTTTGGCGGCTCATCCACAGTCACTGATTCTGGACCACCAGATAAGATGATTCCATTTGGCGCAAACTTTTCAATATCTGCAAAATCCATATCCCATGGGTGGATTTCTGAATACACACCAAGCTCTCTAACCCTGCGGGCAATCAACTGTGTGTATTGGGAACCAAAATCGATAATCAGTATCTTATGATCGTGAATATTAAGACTCATCTATTGCTCAACCTAATGTTTATGAATAAAATTTGTGCGGATTATACTATGTTTGCTGGACAATTCTAACCAGAAAATAGCAATTTTATTAACAGCTTTTTACTTCGTGAGGCTTAAGTGTAGCCTGAAAATTATCAAAGGCTGCACATAATAAACTGTTCTAGCATAGCCATCGTATTAATGTTGCTATTTTTAAAATTGAAACCTATGCCATTTTCTCCAATATGGACTATTTCGCATTTAAGCACTAACGGCGTCTGCTTGCCGTCAATATCGGCCATAATTGCGATAGAACCTGTATCCCCTTCTGCAAGGTCGTCAGCCCCCTGAGACTGGGTTATATTAAACAGCAATCCGGAAGAACTAATATTCTCTGTCAACCCTAGGCATTTAGCTCCACTATCACTTTGATAAACGGCTTTAACCTTTATGGCAAAGCGCATGTCATTTCTTCTATCCTCTGGCCTGCTATCTCTTTCAAAAATAACCACTTAGTACTCCAATAGTGACTCATGCATTAATTGCAAACAAGGCTTACGATTTTAAATTAGATTATAGTCCATATTTCTGCGGTAACACTTCAAAACGCACATTTTATAAAATTGTAATACGCTCATAATGTAGCAAATTATCAATTGTTGATTTCACTGACTTCTTCACAAATCAGAAAACTTATCTGCATCACATAATCAGAATCTATATTGGTTATAACCAGCGTTATGTGCTAGACATTAATAGTACATTTAATCTATTTTTATCGGTTTTTTATGATTGCTGCTATCGACTGGCTACAAAGAAGGGCTTCACTATCGCCCCAAAAACTTGCATTAATCGACACTATTGATGGCAGAGAATTAACTTACGAACAATGGAATCAACAGGTTAACCAAACCGCCCATTTTCTTCGCGAACAGCTTAATGTTGAAAAAGGCGACAGAGTCACTATGCTGGCATCTAATTCTGTTGAATATCTGGATGTTTGGTTTGCATGTAATAAGCTTGGCGCAATATTACAAAATATGAATTGGAAATTGGCAGTTCCTGAAATCGAAGCGCTTATCAAAGACGCCAAGCCAAAAGCTATGATCTATAGCTCCGAATTCACCGATGTAGTACAAAAACTACAACTACGGAACGATATCGGGTCAATCCATCACTTTGTCGCACTTGATGAAAAAACCAGAGGCTCTGACCTTGGCATAACTGAACGCAACCAATACCCAAATACTCAACCTGAGAGGGAGGATATCTCCATCGAAGACCCCTGGGTAATCTGCTACACAGGTGGAACCACAGGGCTACCAAAAGGCGCTGTCCTGAGTATTGAAAACATAACCTGGAATGCAATTAATACCAACATGAGCTGGGGCGTTGGCTATGACGATGTTTCAATATTAAATTCCCCGCTATTTCATACCGGCGCCCTTAACGTATTAACTTCACCCCTGATTTATGCCGGCGGAACCATTATCGTATGCAAAACATTTGATGTCACACAGGTTTTCGATTTAATTAACTCTGGAATTGTTACGGTATATTTTGGTGTTCCTACAATGTTTTCCATGATGCAAAACCACCCAGAGTGGAAAAACACCAACTTTAACAATATGAAATTTGTTATTACAGGTGGTGCACCTTGTCCAATCCCAATATTTGAAAAATTCTGGGAAAAAAATGTGGATTTCAAAACCGGCTATGGGCTTACAGAAGCAGGGCCAAACACCTTCTGGTTGCCAGCTGAACAAGTTCAAGAAAAACCCGGAGCTGTCGGTTATCCACTTATGGAAATAGAACTACAACTAATCAATGAAAGTGGCAAGCAGATTACAGAGCCAAATATTTCCGGCGAGCTTCTAATTCGCGGACCGCACCGCACACCAGGGTACTGGAATAACCCAGCAGCCACTGAAGAAATTATTGACGAGGATCAATGGTTGCATACCGGAGATCTTGCCCTATTTGACGAAGACGGCTGTTACTATGTAGTTGGCAGATCCAAAGATATGTACATAACCGGCGGCGAAAACGTGTATCCGTCAGAAGTTGAGAGTGTTATTTATGCACATGAGGCCATAGCTGAAGCTGCAGTATTCGGTGTCGCCGATAATAAGTGGGGGGAGGTTGGTCACGCAGTCGTTACACTTAGACCTGGCTTTGAGTTAACCAAGATGAAACTGCGAAACTTTATGAAAGAACGACTGGCCAAATACAAGCTGCCACACGACATTACCTTTATTAACCATCTGCCAAAAACAGCTGCTGGTAAGATCAATAAGAAAGCGTTAAAAGAAGAATTCGGAAAGCTAGAATGAATCTAATTAGGGCACGGCACGCCGTGCCCCTACACATCAATATTGTATTAATCTATTCTATAATTTGGAGCTTCTTTCGTAATGGTCACATCATGCACATGACTCTCACGCATTCCCGCTCCAGTAATTCTTACAAACTCCGGTTTGGTACGCATCTGCTCCATGTTTTCGCAACCAACATAGCCCATGCTGGCACGTATTCCGCCAAGTAGCTGATATATTATGGAAAGGGCTGTTCCTTTATATGGCACCCTACCCTCAATACCTTCCGGAACCAGTTTCTCAACCTCATTTGCATCTTGGAAATATCTGTCTTTTGATCCTTGCGCCTGAGCCATCGCACCGATAGAGCCCATACCACGATATGATTTATAGGATCGTCCCTGATAAAGTTCAATTTCACCTGGCGCTTCTTCGGTTCCGGCAAAGATTCCACCAAGCATTACCGAATATGCTCCAGCTACAAGTACCTTGGAAATATCACCAGAGAAACGAATGCCACCGTCAGCAATAATTGGTACACCAGTGCCTTCAAGAGCTATCGCTACATTGTTTACTGCTGTCACTTGCGGCACACCAACGCCGGCTACAATTCTTGTTGTACAGATAGATCCTGGGCCAATGCCGACCTTTACACCATCAGCACCTACCTTAACAAGGTCTAATGCTGCCGAGGCCGTAGCAATATTACCACCAATCACCTGAAGATCGGGGTAGTTATCCTTTACCCATTTCACACGTTCAAGCACACCGATGTGATGACCATGAGCAGTATCAACCACGATAACATCAACTCCTGCTTCAACAAGTGCCGCCACCCTTTCCGGTGTATCAGAACCAGTGCCAACTGCAGCCCCAACACGCAATTGCCCATGCTTGTCTTTGCATGCTAATGGATAATCTTTGGCCTTTTGAATGTCCTTAACTGTAATCAGTCCTTTTAGCTCGAAATCATCGTTTACTACCAGAACCTTTTCAATTCTATGCTTGTGCAATAGGGATAGAATCTCTTCTTTCTTCGCACCCTCTTTAACCGTAACCAGCTTGTTCTTTTTGGTCATAATATTATAAACAGGATCGGTTAATTTGGTTTCAAATCTTAGGTCTCGACTGGTAACAATACCTACAAGCTCGTTACCATCAACAACCGGCACACCAGAAACCTTATTTGCCCTTGTGATTTCCATCACCTCACCGATTGTAATATCTGGAGCAACAGTAATTGGGGCCTTGATTACACCACTTTCAAACTTTTTAACAATCCGAACCTGTTCCGCCTGCTGCTCAATGGTCATATTCTTATGAATAATTCCAATACCGCCTTCCTGAGCCAGAGTAATTGCAAACTTGGACTCGGTTACTGTATCCATAGCTGCTGAAACCAATGGGATATTTAGAGTAATATCTCTGGTTAATTTAGTAGCAAGACTCACATCCTTAGGAAGGATTTGTGAGTGAGCAGGAACTAATAGGACATCATCAAAAGTCAAAGCTTCTTGAGTAATACGCATGGGCATGATCCGATAGATAAGAGTTAAAATTAACCAAATATTATAAATCGACGATAACTACTCGTCCATACAGAAAGCAAAGAATATCTATTCTTAAATATAAAAGTAACTGTTGCCAATTGAAAATCAAGAAAATAATAAACATAAAATATCCAGAATGTAACAAAAAGCATATAAAAATATTTTGATTTCATATACAGTTGAGCATGATATAAAAATATCAAATTGCTGAAAAAACAATACACAATTAACATTCAGGCAATTTAAATAACAATATATTTGAAGACTGCGGATTTACGAGCTATTAATTAATATAATAAACAACCGCTTATTACAAAAAATTAATCCCTTACTAAAGTGGGAGAAGGTAATGACAATAAAACGATTTTTAAAAGCTGCTTTAATAACAGGATCTGTAGTATTTTCAGCCTCTAACTATGCTGAAATTACTGACAATACAATTAATATTGGAATTATTACCGATGCCACCGGTGGCTGGTCCGACTCAACCGGCCAAGGTGCGCTAATTGCCTCACAAATGGCCGTTAATGATGTTGGTGGCTCTGTCAACGGAGCACCAGTTAATCTGGTGATGATTGATTACACCACTGAGATTAAAAAGTATAAAGACAACACTGGCAACAAGGTAATGACAATGGATGACTATACCAAAATGGTTAGACAAATTGTCAGCAACTTAGAATCTCAATACAACATCGACGCCATTTCAGAATTATCTGATTCCAGAATAGCTATTCCTGCGCAAAACTATGCCAGGGAAAAAGGAATTGTCTCGCTGGTTGTTGGAGCTGGTTCTACCGCCCTTACCAACCAATTCTGCAGCAAAACCGGTTTTCACTGGTCTTGGGATACATACGCGCTTACTAAAGGACTTGGTAAAGTAATTGTTGAAAACGAAAATAGTGACAAATGGTATTTTCTAGCACTAGAAGGCGCTTTTGGTGAAGATGCTATTAATAAATCAAGAGCCGTAATTAAAACAAACGGCGGAAAAATCGTTGGCAAGCAAATGTTTCCATATGGATATGGCGCTACCAATTTTTTTCCTGCCATTGAAGAGGCCCGCCAGCGCGGAGCAAATGTAATCGCGATTGCCAATGCCGGTGACGAAGCTATTGCAGCGATCCGCCAGGTGCGCGAATCAGGCATATTTGAAAAAGAAGGTACCGTAGTAAGTTTGATTACCCTGCTTCAGGATATTCGTAAACTTGGTCTGTATTCCAGTCGCAATCTTCAGTTTGTAGCTCCGTTCTACTGGAACCGAGATGAAAAAACCCGCAACTTTGCCAAACGTTTTCTTGCACGCCACGGCGCAGTTCCAAGTGCTGCGCAAGCTGCAATGTACTCTGCAACACTTCACTACCTTAGAGGTGTAGCTGAATCAGATTATGACAAAGGGGAAACATTAGCTAATAAGATGCGAGCCTTAAATGTTGACCCACGCGACCCGTTCCTGGACCCGAAAACCAGCTTCAGAAAAGACGGAAGGGTTGTGCATGATATGTACCTTGTTGAGGTAAAATCGCCTCAGGAAACAACAGAAGCATGGGACTATTTCAAATTAATCAGAACTATCCCGGGGAGCGAAGCATATCAACCTTTAAGTGAAACTAAGTGTAAGTTTGCAAAGTAAAAGTTTAGTCTAAGCTCAAATAGTAAAAAAGCGAGCCATACGGCTCGCTTTTTTACTATTTGATGATAAAGCAATTAAACAACACCATTTATGTTATCCTTGTAGCATAAGAAAAAACGGAATCAAAATGCCTCAAACACCAACCCAAGTCCTTTCTGTATCAGAGCTTAACCGCGAGGCCAAATACCTTCTCGAAACCTCCTTCCCTTTGATATGGGTTGAAGGAGAAATAAGCAACCTTGCCACACCGGGTTCCGGGCACATCTATTTTTCGCTTAAAGATAAGCGCGCGCAAGTAAGATGCGCCATGTTCCGTAACCGCAATATGCGCATAAGATTCAAGCCTCAAAACGGACAAAAGGTGATGATTCAGGCACAGGTAAGCCTGTTTGAAGGGCGCGGAGAATTTCAGCTTATTGTAGAGCAGATGCAGGAAGCTGGGATCGGTGATCTGCATAAAAAGTTCGAACTGTTAAAACAAAAGCTGGAGCAGGAGGGACTGTTTGCTCCTGAACATAAAAAGGGCTTTACGCAATTGCCAGAAATGATTGGGGTAATAACATCAACTACTGGTGCTGCTATACGCGATATTCTTAGCGTTCTGCAACGGCGCTATCCATTGGCGGAAATACTGATCTACCCTACCCTGGTACAAGGAAAAACCGCTGCCCCTGATATCTGCAAAGCTATTGCAAAGGCACAGTCAGATAACCGCTGTGACCTGCTTATTATTGCGCGTGGTGGTGGTTCAATCGAAGACCTATGGCCATTTAATGAAGAGGTTGTAGCAAGAAAAATCTTTCAATGCCCTATCCCTATTATCAGCGGTGTCGGACATGAAACCGACTTTACCATCTGCGATTTTGTAGCCGACCAGCGCGCACCAACCCCGTCTGCAGCCGCTGAACTTATCACCCCAGACATTAATGAAATCGTATATAAGATCGACCGCATCGAGCTAAACCTAAGGCAACTTATGGAGGGAAGAATATATATTCACCAAACGGCTTTAGACCTGCTCAAACAAAAGCTGGAACAGCAAAAACCCGCAAACAAGATAATCCAGGACAAACAACTGCTGACACACCTGCGTCATAAGCTGGACAGCCTTATGCAAGACAGGTTAAGCAGCTGCAAACAGTCCATTGCAATAACGCAGGAAAGGCTAAAAACAAATTCACCAGACAAGATAATTGAAAGTCATAAAACCAAGGTTACAACCCTAAACTCAAAGCTAACCACCCTGCTTAACAACGATATAAAGATGCACAAACACATAGTTAAGTCACTGGCACGCAACCTTAACGCAGTCAGCCCACTTAATACCATAGCGCGTGGCTACTCGGTTCTGGAATCAAAAGACAAACATGTAGTCACATCGGTTTATCAAACAAAGGTTGGAAACAAGATAGATGCCATAGTTGCAGATGGGAGGCTGGAGTTAGAGGTTTTAGGGGTACGAAGCGGAGACAGCTAAACCATGACCGCCAACCCCTCATCTAATAGCAGTTGATTCAAAAAACGCCCCTTGATTCTATTAAATTTTTCCTGACCCTTCGACTACGCTCAGGGAGCCTGAAAAATTTTAGTCTAATTTTACCAGCTTTGTTCTAAAGCCTCGCCAAGCATATTTCTCCAAAAAAGCCTCACTATTTCCCCGGACAGCAGTGCGCGAAGGCGGGAATCTCGATACGCAGGCACCTACCCTCTAACACGTCATACCGGCGAAGGTCGATATCCAGAAAGCCATTCTTTCATAAAATGCGTAGCCCTCGGTTGTTAATATAATTTCTAGTTAGACCATACTTTCTTTTCATCACTTGACAATGACGGAGGGTGCATGCTGCATTTTGTTGAGTTTGGTGTATTTTGTACAGCTTTAGTAGGTATTTTCTTAACCATGTTATTCTCAGTAATCACTTCAAATAACCCCATATAACACCTCCCTGTAGAAAAAACTATATTAAAGTCTAATTGATAGTCTTTACCACTTTCAGGGATAAACTCTATTTTTGATTCACACTGATTTCTTTCTTTGGTTGTTACACCAGAAGGGTGGTGAGAACTACTTGTTACTCCATAATAGCCTAGTACATGAATATTTTTATTACTCTCAACATACATCTCTTTGAAAGTAAAGTTAGGGTCATCATATTCAAAAAGTGAATCATCAGCTGGAATACCAATACTTTCATTTCCGCTTCTCAAATAATATGAGCTAAGAATAGATTCAGATGATTTAGAACATTTTCCATCATGATGATAAAAAGTTACACCGCCTGACGATGACGTTGTAACTAATCTTAATCTGGATCTGTTTCCTTCCTTAGGTTGTTTATAGCTCGGATAGTCTGGCGATGAGTTAGATGCGCACCCGGAAATGAATAAATTTAATAAGCAAAATATCACTAATATATGCCTAAGAGATGATATTCGAAATTTTCTAACCCCATAAACGTTCATTTTATATTCCTTACGTTTTCGTTGATTCACCATAGAAACTGAGAAACTTACAATTATAACTCGGTATCATATGGATAGTATTTTAGTAATAACCAAGCTCATACTATGAATAATTGATTACAAAAATATTACTCTCAATGGAAGTAAGAAGCTCTGGTTAATGAACCAAAATCAAGAGAATTAACAGTAAATCACCTGCAGAATACACCAAATCATTCCCGTGAAGGCGAAATAATGAGGACAGACCACGTTTATTGCATTTTCTGGATACCGGCCTTTGCCGGTATGACGTTTTTTAAGATATAGGCATATGTTTATGCGGTCATTTAGCTACCATTGATTCCTTGCTGCTAAACATCTATATTTAGGCTTCATATTTTTTGGGGGTTTATTATGTACAAATGGATTTTCAGGTTTGGTTTTTTAGTATTTATAACTATTGTTTCTGGATGTACCACCATTCCAGCGGAAGCCCCTACCCTTTCATCAGAGCTTGGGCAGCGCATTCAAAACCTGGAAGCGGCGAATATTCGTTTGTTGCACAGTTTTTTTGACGAGAAACGCAAACAGATAGATGTTTTCGTTGAGCATGAATGGTTACCGGTATTTTCTGACCATTTTTTTAGAAAACCTAAGATAGCTCAAGCCTGGAATACTATTGTAAGAGAGCAGGATAATAAGCAAAGAACCAAATTTATGATTAAGGTTGGCTCCAAGCTGCAAAAGGCTATTAATAAGAAGCGCGTTGAACTTATTAAGCCTCTTGATACCCTGGAAAGACGTTTGGTTAATTCTCTTAAAGTTGAATATGCGCAAGCGAAAGCAATAAATAATTCAGTTACATCTTTATTGTTATCTGCCTCCAAAACAACAGAAAATCGTAATCGTTTGTTGGCGAAGGCTGGAATCACAGAAGACAAAATATCTAACGCAATTGATAAAACAGATATTATTGTTGGTAAGTTATTAGCTGGTGCCAATACCATTGAAGAAAAAACAGCCATGACAGAAGAGTATATTCAAACTCTTCAAGAGCTACGTAGCAAATTTTAACAATTGAAGTTATTTGAAAAAGGATATTTGTTATGCCAATAGATTGGGATGATTTTGATAGAGACATTGATGCTGCAATAAATGACAGCGCTGCTGAAACCGACGATATTCTCGCAGGTAAGATTTCATCAATTACCAGAATGACCGATGCGGAGATTAAGGAGCTGTTTCCAACTCCTGCAGATGTACAGAAACTTAAAAAGCTTATACAAATAGTAAAGTCAGCTGAAGAACAAAATACTAAAATCAATAAGATTGTGGATGATAGCGAACAGTTTGCCGGAATTATAATCAAGCTATTAGACAAGTTTGTTTAACATCGAAGTAGCTTTTAAGGAAGGATTGTTATTGGAGTCCCGTCCGGCACCGCCTCCCAAATCTCATACATTTCATGATTCAATACAGCTATACACCCATCAGTCCAGTCGTTTTGAAGCTTTATATATTGCTGCCATGACAGCCAGTTGGGCTGGCCGTGTATCATAATGTTTCCGCCAGCTGATACCCCTTTTTTTCTGGCATTTTCTAAGTCGTCTTTATTTGGGTAGGATATGTGCAGCGAAAGAAAATAACTGCTGCTGGGGTTGCGCCAATCGAGTATATAGTTGCCTTCTGGAGTTCTGGAATCACCTTCTTTTTGCTTATGGCCTAATGGGTTAGCACCTAGATGAACATGGTAAGATTTGATTTTTTGGTCGTTGGCATAAAGGGTGAGCATTCTTTTGGCTTTTTGCACCACGACCTTATCGGCAGTTGGAAGTGGGGTATAGCTTATCTTTGGCGGTTCATTTGCAATCACAACCGCGCAAATAAATACTAGAATCCCACCTACTAATATTGATATTTTTTTCATTTTCCTTACCAATTATTCCTCCGATTTCACTTCTATCTGACAGGCTTTATTTACAAAAGTTCTTGTAATCTAATTATTATTATTTTTGTGACCCACCTCACAAAGTTGACTATATAGAAAAATGCTTATATAGTGTACCCCCTTTTGTTTGACAGACACCTTTCACAACTAAGATTCTGTCACTCTAAGTTTATTAACGGAATAACTATAAAACACTCCCAACTCCTACAAGGGGATCGTTATGCATTTTCTCTCTCAAAGACTTATTGCCATTTCCATTTCATTAAGCACACTTTTGAGTTGTTCATTAGGTTTTGCCCAGACCGGTAAAGATTATTTAACCGAGCACAACCTTACTGCCAAAGACTATGTCCCGAATGAATTAATCATTAGACTAAAAGATAATTCTTTCAGCACCCCGAACGCCGATTTAAAAAAGCTAAGTCTGAATAGCACTGCATGGTTGCAAAATCTAGGCGTTATTTCTACAACACCAGTATTCAAGTCATTCCAAAAACAGTTTTCTAAACTGCAGATTAATCACTCGGGTGTTTTGCAAAGATATCTTAAGGTAAAGGTTAATGCCGGAAATAGCATGCTGGAACTTCTGGAAAGGTTCAATAATGATCCTAACGTTGAATATGTTGAGCCAAACTTTATTTATCGCAAACTGGAATCACCAAACGACCCCAAAATTAACGAGCTTTGGGCATTTAATAACAGTGGACAGACAGGTGGCACCCCAGATTCAGATATTGACCTGTTTGAGGCATGGAATTATGAAACTGGAAAAGAATCAACAATTATTGCAGTAATTGATAGCGGAGTCGATTATACCCATGAGGATCTAAAAGATAATATCTGGACTAATGATGACGAAATCGCTGATAACGGCATAGATGATGATGAAAATGGCTTTGTTGACGATGTTTACGGCTGGGATTTTGGCAATCGCAATAACGATCCACAAGATGGTGATTCCCACGGCACGCATGTATCTGGAACCATAGGCGGCACAGCCAATAATGGAGTTGGTGTTTCAGGGGTTGCCTGGAATGTTCGCATTATGCCAATTAGATTTTTGAATGATGAAGGTGAAGGTACGGTAGCTGATGCGGTTGATGCGATTAAATATGCTGTAGATAATGGCGCCAAAATTATCAATGCCAGCTGGGGTGGCCCGGGCGCATCACAAGCAATCAAAGATGCAATTGAATATGCTCAAGCAGCTGATGTGTTATTTATTGCTGCTGCAGGTAACGGAGATCGATATGGAAATGGCATTGATAATGACGATGACTCTGGTACTATTTTAAACCCTTCCGAAGCAAACTACCCATCAAGCCACGATTGCCCAAATATCCTAGCCGTTGCCGCAACGGACCATAACGACCAACTAACTGGATTTTCGAATTATGGTTTGACCACTGTTGATGTTGCTGCCCCCGGTTATAACATCCTCAGCACAATTCCCGGTAACAAGTACGCAGCATATAACGGTACATCTATGGCAACACCGATCGTCAGTGGAATTGCCGCATTAGTTTTATCCCAAGACTCTTCATTATCTGCGCTTGATATTAAGCAGCGAATTATGGATACAGTTGACCCTATTGATAATCTACAGGGAAAAATGGTAACAGGAGGCAGGGTCAATGCCCTCTCAGCACTGCATAAAAACAAAAAACCGGATATTCATGTAGCACCAAATGTAGAAGACTATAAAGTAACATTCTCCGGAAAAATTACAGATGCTGACGGTTATATTACAGCAAGCACCCTGTTTCTGAGCGGAGTTTATACTGATTATGCTCAAACCATTGATCTTGAGCTGGATAATAATGGTAACTTCAGTGTAACTTTAGAAGAACTTGGTGATGATGGCTATAACTACATGGTTACTGCATCAGATAATGAAGGCGCCACATCTGAATATTCCGATGTTGTATTAATCGGAGAAATACCAAATTCCATTCCCAATGTTGCAATATCCGAAGCAATTTCTGACAACCCTGGCTGCATAACTGTCAGCGGAACCGCAACAGACCCTGATCCCTATGATTCTGTCAGCAAAGTTAAGGTTGAATTTTTGGGCATGCAGCCTGCCGAAACAGTGCCAAGCACCACTGGAAAATGGCAAATAAGCCAGTGTAACCTGCTCCCGGGAAGTTACCGTTTGTCTGCGATAGCTGTTGACGGATTTGGCGCACAGAGTAACAGCTCAATGCAATATATCGTTGAAATACTATCGGACAAAACTGCGAAAGATACGCTACCTGGCCACGTCCAGGCTGGCCGCATCCAGCAGTACCTCTATGGCTGGAACCCATACTTACTGACTGAAGAATACGAATACCTGCGCGATAAATACTGTACTGTTGATGATTCAGGCTGGAGAACAACTTATGACTGTTCAGGTAACCAACATGAATTCACACTTTATCAATGTGTTGGCAATACTGAATGGACTGACGATGCATCAGCATGCACAGAAACAGCACCGAATGTAGACCTTACGATAAATCTTGAAGAACAAATCATGCAGCTTGAAATTGGTGAAGAAACAAAGCTTACATTCACCGTTACCAATAATGGCAGCACTGAATCCAGCGCAGTTTATATTGTATCAAATGCAATTGAAATTGACTGTTTAGCAGCAGACTGCATATCTCCTGAACCAGGAAGCGCCAATCTGATTAAGCTAATGCCATCTCAAGGTAGTTGTGAGCATAAGCAAGTTACATCATTTAACTGCTCTTTAGGAAATATTCAACCTGCGGCATCAGCAACTATTACTTTACAGATAATAGCAGAAGAGACCGGGACTATAGAATCAACAATAAACGCCTCTTCTGCCCAAAATGATACTGAACCAAATGATAATCAGTCATATTTACAGATCCAAATTAACCCGGTGATTATTGATGATTTTGACCAAGATGGTATTGAAGACAGTCTTGACCCTGACGATGACAACGACGATGTTAACGATATAGATGATGCCTTCCCTCTTGATCCATCTGAATCGGTAGATTCTGACAACGATGGCATTGGCGATAATGCCGATCCTGACGATGACAACGACAGTGTTAACGATATAGATGATGCCTTCCCTCTTGATCCATCTGAATCGGTAGATTCCGACAACGATGGCATTGGCGATAATGCCGATCCTGACGATGACAACGACAGTGTTGCTGATATATACGATGCCTTCCCGCTTGATCCAT
>QZLE01000154.1 GCA_004796365.1 Gammaproteobacteria bacterium
CATTGTAATCTAGGAGAGCAGTTTCTCCAAGTCAATCATCTTTTCAGCTATCTGTTCTGGGTTTACAGGGTATTCTCCTGCAGCAATTTTAGCTTTGATATCAGCCACTCTAGCACTATCAACTTCTGGGGTAGCATCAATGGTTTCTTTGATTTGAGTGATCTTTTCTGGTGTGGCAGAAAGTTGAACACTTTCATCAGAGTCAGTGCTAACCGGAGCAGTACTGCTTTCAGGAGCACTTTTAGAATTGCTGCTTGCCTGGGTCTTTTTGTTATCGGATAACCCCATGTTTCTTAGAGTAGATCCGCTATCAATTATATTGCTCATGTCTAATTCCTCTCGTTTTCTGGGTGGGATTTTTCCGATTTCCCAGTAAAACAACGTATTTTCTCGGTAGCTTATGCAGTCTTTACCAGCTATCAATCATTTTATCGGCAGTAATTAATAATACTTTAGCTTTTTTTTTTAATTTTTATATTATTTTGGGAAAATGAACAGGGTTCACTTAGAGTATACCATCAAGTTAAGAAACTTTTGGGTTCTGCAGTATCTTTAGTCTACATAAACTTCTACTTTTGTGGAAGAGATCACCTTTGCCTGAATTATTTTGCCGGACGATTTGTTCTTAACTCTTATCAACTGGCCAAGCTTGCCGTCGCTAAGAGCTTTGCCTTTTAATTGGACATTTATCCCATGTGTTTTAGCCTGGATAAATATTTCCTGTCCCTCTTTTATTATATCGGGCAGTTCTAGAAAAAGTTTATTTATAATTGATCTTGCAGGAATTGACCTGCTTGCCTGCATGCCAATAACCGGTTCTTTAGAAGTAAAATATCCATAGTAAGCTTTTGATAAATCAGTCTTTTTAATGGTTAAGTGCTGTTTGGTAATTACAGTGCCGCGAAAAATCCCTTGCTTGGCAATAACTACATTTTCATAACCTGTTACTGTCGCAGGTACATAAAGCGACCAGGGGGCTTCTCCTTTGCATTCAACAAAAACAGTAACATAGCCATATTTTTTTTGTCCAGACTTTAGGCTGTGCTGAGGTGGGATGGAGCATTTTTTAAGGCGTAGCCTGTTATCAAGTTGGTTTATTGCTATTACCGGTGGAATATTGGAGCTAATATACTGTTGCTGCAAATATTTTTTAACATTATTACTGAGTTGTTCTAGGTTTTCCAGTTGGGATCCTTGAGCATAACATGCTGAAATACCGAAGAATATAGGTAGAATAAACAATTTAATTTTTAAGGTTAGTTTCATATTAAACTCGCACGACAGCAAAATTTTAAAGAATGCCACTTTTTTGGCAATTTTAACCAATATTTAGTTCACAGCATAATATATGCATTATCAATACCATTATATGTTTTGATACAAAATTTTATTATGGTGATGTGGCTATTAGCAGCTTCATGTACTAATTTTTATTATGGAGTATTAAAAAAACAAAGGGTAGTGAATATGGCCACAGGATTTATGGCATCAGTTGATCAAAGAACTCAGCTAGCTGGTAGAAACCGCATGGAACTGCTGTTGTTCTCGCTTAAAGGTAATCAGCTGTTTGGTATTAATGTTTTCAAGGTCAGGGAGGTTATCAGAGCTCCTGAGATTACCAAAATGCCACATGCTCATCCGGCAGTTATAGGTATTACGAACTACCGGGGGGCCACAATTTCTATTATTGATCTGCAAAAGGCAGTTGGCGGGCCAATGCTTGGTGATGATTCGAATGGATCGGTGATTATTACTGAATATAATCGCAGCGTACAGGGTTTTAAGGTAGGCAGTGTTGATAGAATTGTAAATATGAATTGGAAGGATGTTATGCCTCCTCCAAGTCAGACAACACTTGATAGTTACTTAACAGCGGTAACAAAACTCAACGGTGTTTTGGTGCAGATTATTGATGTAGAAAAGATTTTGTCCGAGGTGACAGAGATTGAAATAAATGTATCTAAAGAAGCGGAAGAGGAAACGAAGAGCATAAGTGAGATAGCAAAAGATTATCACATCCTGATCATTGATGACTCTGTTGTTGCTCGCAATCAAATAAAGAGAACTGTTGAACCAACTGGGCTGAATATCACCATGGCAAAAAATGGAAAAGAGGGGCTTGAACAGTTACTTAAATGGGCTGAAGACCCTGAATTCTCATTTTCTAAATTGATTATGGTGTTGTCAGATATCGAAATGCCAATGATGGATGGCTACACATTGACAACTGAGATCAGGAATAGCGAAGTATTTTCTAATACTTACGTATTGTTACATACGTCACTAAGTGGTGTGTTTAACCAGGATATGATTAAAACAGTTGGTGCAAATAAGTTTATTGCTAAATTCAATGCGGATGATCTTGCGAATTCGGTAATGAATCGCCTTAAAGAAGTAATAGCAGAGTCAAATTAAAGTAAGTGTTCACTGTAGTGAATTGATATGCTGAGGAATTAAGTTGTCGTTAAAAAATATTGATCCAAAACACTATGATGCTTTTCGCAAGTTACTTGAAGAGTACAGCGGCATAGTGCTTGGAGCAAATAAGCAGTACTTGGTAACCAGTAGGTTATCCAAATTAATGAGCGAACGAGAGTATGCTAATCTCGGTGAGTTAGTTGAAAAATTAAAAGCAGCAGGTAGTACGGAATTGCGAGGGCGGGTAATTGATTTAATGACCACAAATGAGACCCAGTGGTTTCGTGACGACTATCCCTTCTCGGTTTTACTGTCCGTAGTTTACCCGGGGTTTGTTGAAGAAAAAAAACAACATGTCAAGATATGGTCATCAGCTTGTTCCACAGGGCAGGAACCATATTCCATTGCTATGGCTCTTCATGAGCACCAAAAATCATCATCAGCTAGGTTGGCTGCAAATATAATCGGTACCGATATTTCTCCAACGGTAATTGAGCAAGCAAAGAGCGGGGTGTATCAGCTATCTGAGATTGATAGGGGGCTGACACCGGAAAGAAAACGAGATTACTTTATTGAATTGCCAGACGGGATTTGGAAACTCAAAACTGACATTAGCAGAAATGTATCTTTTCGTAATTTTAACCTGCTGGATAGTTACAAAGGGTTGGGTAGATTTGACCTGATATTTTGCAGAAATGTGCTGATATATTTTTCTACCGAAGTAAGAAATCAGATAATTGGGGGTATGACAGAAATACTCAACGATGGTGGATATCTAGTTTTGGGGGCATCCGAGTCCCTTGGTGCGCACTCTTCAGCTTATGATTTAGTGAGATTTAAGTCTGGCGTTGTCTACAAGAAAAAATAACTTGAAAGCTACTGCACTTGCTTATTCTTAGTTATAAAAGAAAAATACTCAGAATTACTCAAATTATGGTTTCTCGGGATCAAATACTTTTATCTAAATGATTCATTGTTAGCAAAATATACTTGAGCTGATGCTGCAGAGTCTCCAGATTTTCAAAATATAAGTTGCTTAGAGTATGTCCCTTCCATCGCGCAGTAAGGTGCATTTTGTATTTATTTGGCCTTTTTCCTGCTGATGCGGTAATTAC
Source organism: Gammaproteobacteria bacterium (assembly GCA_004796365.1). Taxonomy (GTDB): domain Bacteria; phylum Pseudomonadota; class Gammaproteobacteria; order QZLD01; family QZLD01; genus QZLE01. Next base: position 3,534 of record QZLE01000154.1, read on the forward strand.
CATAGGTGTATATGGATTGGTATAGACAATAGGAAGAGAAGAGGAGTTATTATTGAAATAGCGAGAATTTGCAGATACCAAAACAGTAACATGAAGCGATGGTTTTTTCCCGTGCTCTTTCACTTGCAACTTTCTGGATATCAAAAAGTTTTCTGCATTCTTTGCATAATCAAGAGCTTTTTGTTTTACTTTTTTATTAATCAGATCTGCGTTAAAGTTTCGAGTCGATTTATTTAATATACGGCTAGGAGAAAAAGGAATAGGTAATGTATCTATGAGGAACGTGATGGGCAGGGTAATTGCTGTTTGCTTATCTTCCCTGGAAACATCATAGATAACCCCTAAATTATACTGAGCCTTTGTGACTCCTTGCTTAGCGGCACGTTGAAACCACTTGGCAGCGTGGTAAACGTTCTTCTCAATTCCAATACCACTGTAGTACATCGTGCCCAAATTATATTGAGCTTGTGCTAGTCCCTGCTCAGCCGCTTTGCGGTACCATTTTATAGCCTGGTGCGTATCTTGAATAACCCCTGTCCCGTTTTGATACATAAACCCCAGGTTGTTCTGGGCTGTTGCTAACCCTTGATCTGCGGCCTTGTGAAACCATTTGGCGGCCTCGTAAATATTTCTGGTAACCCCGTTCCCATCTGTATACAAAACACCTAACTTAAACTGAGCACCTAGGTTTCCCTGATACGCTAGCTGTCGTGTTTTTTCATATTCTATTTCAGCACTTGTTTTTTTTGATGCTGTGGTTGAGCATCCATATAATATAAAGACTGATATGACTATCAGTGAAAGCAATCTAATACGCACCATAAAAACCTCCTGAGCCTTAAGTTTAAATATACAGATGTCACGGTCTTTTTCAGATTGCCCAACTTTATCATGTATATATGTTATTTATTATCCAGAGGAATTCATTCTGTCAAAAAAAACTGATAATGTATTTAACCTTTAAGTAATGTCATTTCAAGTTATTTATTGGTGTTTTAGTTTTGAGAGGGGGTGGTATGCGTTTCAGGTTGTTTTTCGGACTTATTTTGGTTTTGATTCAGTTTGGGTGCTCTTCACGTATGGAACGAATAGAGGTGCCTGTAAGTAAAGAAAATTCTGGGGTGAAGAATCTTGCAACAATTATTCTTACAAGACCTCCAACGCCCCTTATGAGAATTGGCTTTGATGTATATGACGGTGATAAAAAGATTGGTGTTTTATATCAGAATAGCCAGATTGTTTGGAAGAGAAAGCCTGGTTATGTGAGGCTGCATCTGGTTCCTCACCAAAGCGAATGGGTTAAGTTCGCAAACTCAGGGCGCATGATTGACTATATTGCAGGTATTAACTCAGGACATCCTTATATACTTTATCAACTTACCTATGAAGATTATCTTGATCATGATAAACCATTTGAATATAAGTGTGGGATTAACGGGGAAGATGGCCGTACAATATGGTTCGAACCACAGCGGTGGATTACGTCTTCAGACTTGAAAGTTCTGAAATCCCATAGCCATAATAATCGTAGCAATAATGAAAAGGTTGCTGAGGGCAATGTGCAGCAACTGTTAAAAGCTGGAAGTAAAAGCTGGGATTTCAAGATCAATTGGTTTATAGGTAATTCTCAAAAAAACGTCACTTTGGCAGAAGGTATGCTGATAGATGATGTTTATTCCTTGATGAATATTGAAACAAGGTTTAAGGAGTACGCATTTATGGATGACTTATTACGAGGTCTGAGAAAGCAGGGGATATCTCCCAGAGAGGCAAGAGGCCGCAATACATTTTATTTAAATGGTTCGTATCACCTTGAAAGGCTTTATGGACATTTCGTATTCAATGAAAACAAACGCTTAACAAATATTGATGACTCTCCATACAAAATACTCCCTTTCAGCATGTAGTGGAATTGGAGGTATTCCCAGGCTCAGCTTGGGAATACCTTTTGGATACGGCATAATATCCCCCATATTAGTAATCACCAAGAATCATAATGCTCAAAATCTCTGAAATATCTTTATATCGCGGTGGCAGGCAACTGTTTGACCATGCATCGTTAACTGTTTTCTCTGATCAGCGCATCGGAATCGTAGGTGCCAACGGTACCGGTAAGAGTTCCCTTTTTGCTCTGATTAAGGGGGAACTTGGGTTGGATTCAGGCAGCATCGATTTATCTGGTGATTTAGTGATTTCCAGTGTGGCTCAGGAAACACCGGCAGTTGAAAGAACTGCTTTAGACTATGTCATCGATGGTGACAATGAGCTGCGCAGGCTGCAGGCGGAACTGGCGCATGAAGAAGCTCAGGGGGATGGAGATCAGATCGCAACCTTGCACTCTCAGATTGATGCTATAGATGGATATACTTGTCGTAATCGTGCAGCAGAACTGCTAGACGGGCTTGGATTTTCTGCGCAAGATATGGAAAAGATGGTTGCTGAATTCTCCGGTGGCTGGAGAATGCGTCTCAACTTGGCTCAGGCCCTGTTTTGTCGTTCTACACTTTTATTACTGGATGAACCGACTAACCATCTTGATCTTGAAGCTGTGGTTTGGTTGGAAGGATGGTTACGCTCCTATCAGGGAATGGTGCTGTTGATTTCTCATGATCGTGATTTTCTTGATTCTGTAGTTAATGGAATCGCCTGTTTGGAGCAGCAAAAGCTGACTTTATATTCGGGGAACTACACCGAGTTCGAATTAGTGCGAGCTGAAAAGCTGGCACAGCAGCAGGCTTTGTTTGAAAAGCAGCAGCGGGAAATTGAGCATATGCAAAGCTATATAACCCGCTTTAAGGCAAAGGCAACCAAGGCTAGGCAGGCTCAGAGCAGGGTTAAGGCCCTAGCCAGAATGGAAAAGATACTGCCTGCTCATATCGACTCAGGGTTTTCATTTCATTTTCGCCCGGCGCCAAAGTCACCAAAGCCTATGCTTAAGTTTGAAAATGCAGGGTTTTCATACGATCCAGCGATACCTATAGTTGATGGTCTTGATCTTTCGATAATGCCTGGTGATCGTATAGGATTGCTAGGTGTAAACGGAGCAGGTAAGTCAACATTAATTAAGATTTTTGCCTGTGATTTGCAGTTGTCTATAGGTGATATGTTATGTAGTGATGGGGTGGAGATTGGCTATTTTGCTCAGCACCAGTTAGAGCAGCTTGACCTATCTGCATCTGCGTTATTGCACATGCGCCGCATTGATCCAAAGGCAACGGATCAGGAACTGCTGAATTATCTGGGTGGATTTGGATTTGCAGGAGATAAGGTAGAAGTTGCTGTTGCTCCGTTTTCCGGTGGGGAAAAGGCAAGGCTGGTTTTGGCGATGATTGTATGGCAGCGGCCTAATCTTTTGCTGTTGGATGAGCCAACAAATCACCTTGATCTGGAGATGCGTCAGGCATTAGTGGTTGCTCTACAAGAATATGATGGTGCTGTGGTTATTGTTTCGCATGATAGATATCTGCTGAACACAACTACAGACCGGTTCTTCTTGGTTGATTCCGGCAAATTGCAGGAGTTTGATGGTGACCTGGAAGATTATTATAAATGGCTTGTGGATCGGCATAAGTATTTGCAGGTAACCAAAGATGGAGATGAATGCTTTGATGAAACTGTGAGCTCATTATCTCGCAAGGATATGCGTAGGATTGAAGCAGAAAAGAGAAAACAGCTTTATCCTTTAAAAAAGCAGGCTGATTCGCTCGAGTCTAAAATCGATAAAATAACAAAAAGATTGGGTGATATTGAAGAAGAAATGGCTGACCCACAGATCTATGCAGAAGACAACAAAGGGAAATTGCAAAAGATCATAGTTGAACAAAGCAGGCTTAAATCTGAAGTTGTTGAACTTGAAGAGCAGTGGATGGAGGCTTTGGAACTTATTGGGGAAATGGAGGGAGCCCTATAATTCCCACCTTTGGCACAAAAAACTAATTTCCAAGCAGTAATTTTTGTACCGCTGCGATCTCTTCCCTAGCTTCATCACGAATAAGCAGGCCAGCGTGCCCTTCATCATCTTTTTGCAAACCAAGCTTGGCAAATGCAGGTGTTTCCGAAACATCCGGATATTCACTGGCGTGGTCTCCGGTGGAAATATTATGCAACTGTGAGATAACGATCAGATCCGTATAGTCTGGCTGGTTATGTTCATCGCGCATCCACTCGTCTGCATCTGCGGGTAGACTGGAAAGGTCATCCGGGAAATTCCACTTGCGCATAATCATGGTGCCGATCTGCCCTTTGTATTCTGAAATTGTTTTTTCCAGAAGCATAGGGTCCTGAGTTAGTTCAGGGTAGTTGCCGGCATGGACTAGCATTGGTACGACGCCGATATCGTGCACCAGGCCAGCTAAAAGCGCTTTGTCAGGTGAAAATCCACGGATTTTTTTTGATAGAACTGATGCAATAGCCGCTACCATGGTGCTGTGCATCCATAGTTCAACCATGCGTTTGTTCAAAAGAGGTGACTTAGACTTAAAGATATCGCGCATGGTAACCGCCATAACCAGTTCTCTGGTTGTGGATAGGCCAAGGCGCACAACAGCTGCAGAGACATTATCAACTTGGCGTTGCCCAGTATATAACGCGCTGTTTGCAGCCTGAACAATTCTGGCAGTAACTACCGGGTCTGTCTGAATGATCTGGGAAACATCGTGGGCGCTGGCATCTGGATTTGATACAGCCTCACGTACCCTTATTGCCATGTCTGGCATGCTTGGAAGGTCTAATTTGTCCTCCATCAAATCCTGGAAAAGGCGGAAATAGATTCTGGTTCCCACATCTTCGCCACCTTCGTCAACTTCAGCCACTTCAGGTGCAGGTGGTTTTGTATCTTCTAAAAGCTGTTTTACTGTATCTGTTTTTACATTAATCAGGCGGATGTCTGTTTGGGCAATGGCAGACTTTTCATATGGCACTTCCCAACCAAGGGGTTTGTCAACAACGCCGGAGTCTCCCATTCCAACAAGGGACTCTTGATCTCCAGTAGGACTTACTAAAACTAATACTCCAGAAAGCACAAAATGTGTATATTCGTCAGCGCCACCTTTTCGGAATACCACGGTCTTTGCCGGATATTCTTCAATTGTACACTCCTTGGCCAAACTCTCGATGGAATCTGGTGGTAGGTCGCTAAATAGCGAGAGGTTTTCGATGATCTCTGGAGAAACCCCGGTTGAAATTAATGTCATCTGCTTTTTTACCTTCAAAGCTCAAGTATTGGTTTTTATATAATATAATCTAGCAGTTTTTAACGATAATTCATCTTATGTGTTATTAATATTTCCTTAAAATGAGAGTTAATGCTCAAGATGGAATTATTATAATTTTGTAAAGGTTGTTATAGCTGTTTGGTTTGGTAGTGCATTTTTGCTATAATTCGCAACTCTTGCGGTTTTTCTGCAGGAGGTGAATGGAGAAAATATAATTATTTCAATATCTTATTCGTGGTGCTTCTAGGGTTTGAACGGTGCGGATTGCTTAAAGAAGGATGGTTTATGGCTAGTATTTCTGATATCAAAGATTGCATACATAATCTACTGCCAGAGTATTCGGTAGATGTTAAGGAGGACTTTGATAATGCAGCTATCACATTTCACATTAAAAAAGGCGTCAATTCATATCAGCTAAAGGTATCTGATGGGTTTATCGAAGGGAAAACCCCGGAAGATATTGCTGCGGCACTGGAAGGTGATAACTTTGTTACGCGCATGATTAATGCAGGGAGTCATCCAATGATTCTTACAAACGAAGGCCTAAATTACCTTAATAGTGAGGTTAATAGCGATTAGTGTATATTTACAGAATCTATCAAAAAAGGGAGGCTAATTGCCTCCCTTTTTACTTTGTGCTTTCAACAACAAGCAAATAATGGCGTCCCGAAGAGGATTCGAACCTCTGACCTACAGATTAGGAATCTGTTGCTCTATCCTGCTGAGCTACCGGGACGCGTTAAAGATCGCGTCCGGAAATAACTAACATCCTTGTTTTTGATTCTCTGCTGTACGAAGTCTGATTAACTGGCTTTTGAATCAACCTTTTTCGTTTCAACCTGCTGCATGTTGCTATTGGCTTTCTGCAATAGCTTTTTGTATGCGTCTTCGGCATCAGCATGCGCTGCTCCACTATTGGCGTTTTCATTTTTTTCTTGTGGCGTAACGGCTGTGTTTGCTATTTTTGGTTCAGCAGGTTTTTCCACTGCCTCTTTGGCTTTAGGTTGCTCAGCTTTTGATTCAGGCTGTGGTTCATTTTTGGTCTCAGTTTTTTGTGCAGCTTCAGCCTTAGTTTTGGCTGCTGGTTTGGTTTCAACCTGCTGCGATTTTGGTTCAGCTTTAGGAGCAGCTTTTTCTTGCGGTTTGTCGGCAGTGTCAGTTTTTGCTGGTTCCGCTCTCTTCTCCTCAATTTTAGCTTCCGCTTTTGGTGCACTTTCTGCTTTTGCCAGCTCTGCAGGCTTAGCTTCTGCTGTGGTCTCAATCTGAGCTGGTTTAGTAATTTCAGTCTTTGCAGGTTTAACGCCTTCAGGTTTTTTGTCAGCTGCTGGTACTTCTTTCTTGGTTGAAGGGCCTTGCTTAGCTTTTGCATGTGGTTCTTGCTTTTCCAAGTGATCTTTCTGTGCTGAAGGCTTTTGTTTGGCTGAAGGCTCTTTGTGCGCTGAAGGCTCCTGTTTTGCTGAAGGCTCCTGTTTTGTTGAAGGCTCCTGTTTTGTTGAAGGCTCGACAGCTTGCTGTGAATCTTTTGCTGTTTCTGTCTGCGCAGTTACTTGATCATTGGTTGCAACCTCTGTGTTTTCATTAGTTCTGCGCTTGCGCTGTCTGCCACCACGTCTACTGCGTCTGGTTGATGAGCTTTTGCTCTCGTCATCGCTTTTTGTTTCTGGAGCTTCTGCTACTGATTTTGCAGCTGCATTACCGTTTTCACCAGCAGTTTTGGTTTGCTTGGTATTTTGTCTGCTGCGATTACTTGCTGGCTTATTTGCAGTTTTGGTTTCCTGCTGTTTTGTATCAGAGCTCTTCTTGCGCTGCTTGTTTTGCTGGCCTTTTGCCTTGGTTTTTGTAGCTTCAGAACTTTCAGATGATCGAGCAACATTTTGTTTGTTGCGGTTTTGTGCTTTTGTTGGAGAGGTTTTTTGCTGGCCGGCTTTTGATTTAGGCTTGCTTGGCTTAATTTCAACAGCAGGCTCTGCTTTTGTGCTATCGCTAGAGAAAATAGAAATTATTTTCTGGATAAGTCCTTTGCCGCTATCCTCTTTGCGAGGTGGGCGCGGAGTTTCCGGTTCTATGCCGCTTACTGCTGGTGTTTCAGCTGGTGCAGCTTTAACAGGCGCCGGTGAGGTGATCTCTTCAAGTTCTTCATCTTTCCATTCGGTAGCCATATTGTAACTAGCAGTACCTTTTTTGTCGGTCTCGTTGGCCTTAACGCGGTCAATTTCAAAGTGAGGGGCGGTAAATGATTTATTTGGTATTAATACTATTTCGATATTGTGTGCTGTTTCCAGGCTTGCAATTGCTGACCTCTTTTCATTCAGAAGATAGGTGCCGATCTCAACTGGTACCTGAACAATAATTTGTGTAGTAGTTTCTTTTATCGCATGCTCTTCAAGGATGCGGAAAATTGACAGGGCCATAGACTCAGTAGAACGGATAGTGCCTTGGCCATTACAGTGTGGGCAGATTGAGTGCGTTGCTTCACCAAGGGCTGAGCGTAACCTTTGACGCGACATCTCCAGTAGGCCAAATCTAGATATGCGTCCAATCTGAACGCGGGCTCTGTCCATTTGCAGAGAATCTTTGAGGCGGTTTTCAACCTCACGCTGATTCTTGGAGTTAAGCATATCGATAAAGTCGATGACAATAAGGCCGCCAAGGTCACGGATGCGAAGCTGTCTGGCAATCTCGTCAGCGGCTTCCAGGTTGGTGTTTAGGGCAGTTTCTTCAATGTCACTACCTTTGGTTGCCTGGGCTGAGTTGATATCGATTGAAATCAAAGCTTCGGTTCTATCGATTACGATAGCTCCACCTGATGGAAGGCGCACCTCTCGCAGGTAAGCGGATTCAATCTGGCTTTCTATTTGATATCTTGAAAAAAGAGGGATATCACTTTGATATAACTTAAGTTTAGACAGGTTGTGAGGCATTACCTGCTTCATAAAGCTGTATGCCTCATTGTAGGTGTTCTCATCGTCTATCTGGATCTCTCCTACATCATTGCGGAAGTTGTCTCTAAGTGCGCGAATGATTGCATTACTTTCCTGGTAGATGAGAAATGGAGCAGGCTGTTCTTCAGCTGCGGTGTTAATTGCGCCCCAGATCTGCAGCAGGTAGTCCAGATCCCACTGAAGTTCTTCCAGTGATTTGCCCACACCGGCTGTGCGCACGATCATTCCCATGCCGCTTGGATATTCAAGGGTTTTCAAGATATTGCGAATTTGGTCTCTGTCATCCCCTTCGATGCGACGCGAAACGCCACCAGCTCTAGGGTTGTTCGGCATAAGCACAAGGTATCGACCTGCAAGACTTATGAAAGTTGTAAGTGCTGCGCCTTTGTTGCCGCGCTCCTCTTTTTCAACTTGAACTACGACCTCTTGGCCTTCGGAAATAACTTCCTTAATGCTGATTTTTCCAGAAAGATCCGCATCAGATTTAAAGTAGGTTTTGGAAATTTCTTTAAGTGGAAGGAAACCGTGTCTGTTGGAACCGTATTCAACAAATGCAGCTTCCAGGCTTGGTTCAACTCGGGTGATTTTGCCTTTGTAGATATTGGCTTTTTTTCTTACAACAGCCAGTCTTTCAACGTCTAAATCATATAGTTTTTGGCCGTCAACCATAGCAACACGCAACTCTTCTTGCTGAGTCGCGTTGACAAGTAGTCTTTTCATTTTGTAAATCTCTTTGTTTTTTAGCGCTCTACCTTGCTTTGGCCTTTCCTTGCATCTGGCTTGATCATCAATGGCGGCAACTGTTTTTTGCAGTTTGTTTTCTAAGCCGCGCGAATTTCTTTATTGCCTTGATGCCGTACTTTTGCCGAACATATAGCTTTGGGAGCGCTTGATTATATTGCTCATTTATAAGTATGGGTTGAGCAATACTTAACCCTAATATTCAATCCATGGTTTGGCACATTACTTTTGGGATGCTGGTCAGCTTATAAAAAAGCTGTACGTTTTGTTTTGTGATACTAAATAAACTGCTAGGAAGAGTTATTTAGTTAACATTTATCACCCTGAAGCTGCCACCCCTTTGGGTAGAATCTTTGCGTGTTCGAGTTTGCATTATTTTGCGCAAAATCTGCAGCATATTACGCTGCTTTGCAACACTATAGCAGTGATTAATCTTCGCTTCAAATAAATAGTACATTCTTTTTTACAGTTTTTTTACTAAAAGCTATATAAAATATCAAGTTGAGTAAAGCTTAGGTAATAAAGGGTAAATTGGGATAGAATGCTGTTTCTTGCGCAGATATATTTTAATAAGTTTGGTAGATAATGAGTAATAGTTCTGTACGTTTAGTCGAGGTTTCTGAGGAAGATCAGGGGCAACGTCTTGATAATTTTCTTGTAAGACACCTAAAAGGAGTGCCTAAAAACAGAATCTATAAGCTATTACGAAAAGGTGAATTTCGAGTCAATAAGGGGCGGAAAAAACCTGATTATCGAGTGCAGGATGGAGACGTAGTAAGGATTCCTCCTATTAGGGTTTCTGAAGGAAGGCAGGCATCTCCAGGGGGGAGCGTGATTGAAATTGTAAAGCGCTCAATAATCTTTGAAGACGAATCGATAATGGTTGTTAATAAACCTTCTGGCCTAGCAGTTCACGGCGGAAGTGGTCTTAATTACGGATTGATTGAGGCGTTGAGAGCTGTTTATCCAAACGCCCCTTTTTTAGAACTTGTTCACCGTATTGATCGCGATACCAGTGGTTGTGTGATGGTGGCCAAAAAAAGGAGCAGGTTGCGCGAGATTCACGGACTTATGCGTGAGTCAAAGCTTGATAAATACTATCAGCTATTGGTTTGTGGCCAGTGGGATAAGAGTAACATTAAGGTGGATGCAAGCCTGGAAAAGTTTACTATTCAAGGTGGGGAGCGGATGGTTAAGGTTTCTAAAGATGGTAAGTCATCGCTCACGATTTTTAAGATATTGCAAGAGTTTGAGTATGCTACGCTTTTGGAGGCGGACCTTAAGACGGGTAGAACGCATCAGATCAGGGTGCATACTAAACACTGCGGCAACCCGATAGCTGGTGATGATAAGTATGGTGATAGAGAGGAAAACAAGGAGTTTCGTGATTTTGGGTTGAAACGTTTGTTTTTGCATGCTGCCAAGCTGCGTTTTGTAATGCCGTCCTCTGGAAAAGAGTATGTTGTCGAAGCCCCTTTGCCCCAGGACCTTCAGGAAGTTGTAAATAGGTTAAGTTCAAACCGGCTGAATTCAAACAAAGGGCAGAATCAGAATGAAGTATGAATTAATAGTTTTTGACTGGGACGGTACCTTAAAGGACTCCCAGTCTCATATAGTTGATGGACTTTGTATCGCAGCGAAAGAGCTGGGTGTGGAGCTAAGGCGCGAAGATGCTAAGGATATAATCGGCCTATCTTTGGTTTCTGCAATTGAGAAACTGGTGCCTGGTATCTCGAGTGCTGATCTGGAGCGTTTTGTGAAGATTTATAGGGAGCATTTTTACAAAACTTTGCCGCAAACGAATTTATTTGATGGTGTTGAGCATATGTTGCAGAATCTGGCTTCACAGGGATACATGCTGGCTGTTGCGACGGGGATGAGTCGCGCCGGGCTTGATAGCTCAATGCAGAAGTTGGGCGTGGCGAAATATTTTGATGATACAATCTGTGCGGATGAGAGTGTCTCTAAGCCTGCTCCGGATATGTTGGTTGAGGTTATAGACAGACTTGGAGTTGATAAATCCTGTGCATTGATGATTGGTGATACGGAATTTGACTTAGAGATGGCGCTTAATGCCGGGGTTGATTCTGTTGCTGTCTGCTGCGGGGTGCATGAGCGTAAAAGGTTGGAAAAGTATCCGGTAAAGGTGATCTTAGGTTATACACCTGAGATTGTTGAATGGTTAAAGCAGTAGATATGATGATATATAGCAGGGGAAGGAAATGATAGGGGAAAAAAGCATATTCGGCTCAATCAAAGGTGAAAAAGAGAATTTTGTAGCTGATGAACACTGGGAGCGCCGCGCTTTGGTTAATGTGGCTATGTCGGTTATTGATGAGCAAAGAAAGGCGCGGCGTTGGGGGGTGTTTTTCAAGCTGGCTATGCTTGCGTATCTTGTTGCTATCTTTGTTGTTTATGCTTTCCCACCCAAGCCGGGTATAAATGGTAATGCCAAAAAAGAGCATGTTGCAATCGTAGATGTAAAGGGGCTTATCTCTTCAAAGTCTTATGCCAATGCTGACGATATAAATAGTTCTTTGAATGATGCCTTTAAAAATGAGCGATCCAAGGCGGTTGTTTTAAGGATCGATAGCGGTGGTGGAAGCCCTGTACAGTCTGGATATGTATATGATGAGATTATGCGTCTGAGGCAGAAATATCCAGATAAAAAGGTATTTGCAGTGGTTGAGGATGTATGTGCATCAGGCGCTTACTACATTGCCGCAGCAGCAGACGAGATCTATGCGGATAAGGCCAGTATAGTTGGTTCAATTGGTGTGCGCATGGGTAGCTTTGGTTTTGTTGATGCGATGAAAAAGCTGGGTGTGGAAAGAAGAATGATAACCGCAGGTGAAAACAAAGGGTTTGGGGATCCGTTTTCTCCGCAGTCATCGGAGGTGGTTGAACATTCGAAGAAACTAGTTGCTGGGGTGCATAAGCAGTTTATTGATGCGGTAAGAAAGGGGAGGGGTGAGCGCCTGAAAGAGACATATGATATGTTCAGCGGCCTTATCTGGACCGGGGAGCAGAGCTTGGAGCTTGGGTTGGTTGACAAGCTTGGCAGTCTCAGGCAGTTAGTAAGGGATGAGCTCAAGCAGGAGAATACAGTGGTTTATTCGCCGCAAAAAGGTTTGCTTGATTCGCTAAAACAGCAATTTGGTATTTTGCTGCAGGAGTCTATGAGTTCTGTTGGGTACTATTAGCCCTCACAAAACTTCCACCCCTTTATTCTTCAGCAGATCAATCAGCTTAATTAGCGGTAGCCCGATAAGTGAATTGGGATCGGAACCATCCATTTTTGAAAATAGGGCAATGCCTAGTTTTTCAGACTTGAAGCTGCCTGCGCAGTTATAAGGTTTTTCCTTTAGTAGATAGCTTTCAACCTGTTGCTTGGTAAGCTTACGAAAACCGACATTAAACGGGTCGATATCAACCTGGTAGCTGTCATCTGCGGCATCGTAAAGGCAAAGCGATGTATAAAAGGTAACGGTTTTTTCTGAAAAGCTTAAAAGCTGCTCTACAGCCGCATTATGGTCTGCAGGTTTGCCGATTATTTCTTGTTTGCCGGATATTACCGCTGCTTGGTCGGAGCCGATGATCAAACCAGCCTTATGCTTTGCCGCAATAGCTTGCGCTTTATTGATAGCAAGCCTTTTTACGTAATCTTCAATATCCTCTTCATTAATTCTGGATTCGTCTATGTTCGGGGAGTCAACGTCAAAATTGCTGAGAATTTTATGTAATACCTCTTTGCGAAATGGAGATGTTGAGGCAAGAATAATTTTTGCAGACATCTGAAAACCTCTATAGAAAGTCAATCGAAACTTAAAAAGCAACCAAAAGCAGGGGGTGAAGCGCTTTTAATGCTATTTTGCCATACTTTTATATGTAAATATAAATTGCAAATGTAATAAAGTTGTAATGTTTTGGTGTTGCTGGTATTGGTTTTAATTTTGAAGCTAATGATTTTATAGGTTTTTTTGTTGAATTTTATCAAAAAAATACTACTTAAACTTTGACATGTAGCGTTTAGAAATATAATATGCACGCGCTATGCTGAATCAGTCTAAAGATAAACTAGCTCCAATCCCAATGGCCGAAAGAGGGGAAACCCTTGAAATAAAGCTTTCTATGGCCAAAATGGAGCGTTTGTCAGAGCTTGTTATTGATGCTGCAGGTGAAGTTGCAGCAAAGCTTGAATTTGGGATTGACAGCGAAGGGATTAAGTTTATAAGTGGATCTGCTACTGCTGAGCTAACTGTTGAATGTCAGCGCTGTATGCAGCCGATGAATGTTTCGGTTGAAGTCGAATTTAAACTCGGCATGGTAGTAGATGAGGATTTGGCTCAGGAGCTATCTGAAGATTATGAGCCGTTGGTTGTTTCTGAGGAAACAATCTCGTTGTCCGCGCTTATCGAGGATGAGTTAATATTGGCACTGCCTATAGTGTCGATGCATGAGGATACAAACTGTTCGCCATATGTATCTGAATATTTGGCAGATGACTCGGATAAAGAGTCTGAAAGTGAGGAAGACAGGGTCTTCCCATTTGCGCAACTTGGCGAAATGCTAAAAAAGAAACAATAGATTTTTTAAGGAATAGTCATGGCTGTACAACAAAACAGAAAAACTCCTTCAAAGCGTGGAATGCGTCGTTCACATGATTCGCTTACTGGTCCAACCCTTTCAGTTGAAAGTACAACTGGCGAAAAGCATAGAAGACATCACATCTCTGCTGATGGCTACTATCGTGGTAAAAAAGTAATCCACAAAGATTTCGATTAAGCACTTTTTTATTCCATCCGCCCAGTACGGAAAGCAATATGTTGTCATCGTTAAGGTGGGTGGATTAGTTCGTCTGCAAAACGGAATCTTTGAAATCAATGAGTGAACCAGTAAAAATAGCTCTGGATGCTATGGGTGGTGATCACGGCCCGTGCGTGGTTGTGCCTGGAGCACTTTCAGCACTGGAGCAGCACCCAAATCTGCATCTTATCCTAGTTGGAAACGAAGATGAGGTTAATGCCCATCTTGTCAAAAATGGCGGCGATAGATTCAAAGATCGCATCTCTGTGCGTCATGCCTCGCAAAAAGTTGAGATGGATGAGTCTCCGGCCACAGCGTTGAGGTCGAAAAAAGACTCGTCGATGCGAGTTGCTCTTAACCTTGTTAAAGAAAATCAGGCCGCAGCCTGCGTAAGTGCTGGTAATACAGGTGCGCTGATGGCAATTGCCCGATTTGTTCTAAAGACCCTGCCTGGAATTGATAGACCTGCAATTATGAAGACCCTGCCAACAGATAAAGGGGTTGTGCGTCTGCTTGATCTTGGGGCGAATGTTGATTGTTCTGCGGAAAATTTATTTGAGTTTGGCGTAATGGGTTCAGTTTATGCTCAGGCAATTGAAAACATGCCCAGCCCAAGGGTTGCTTTGCTGAATGTAGGGCATGAAGAGATTAAAGGAAGCGAAGAGGTCAAGAAAGCCTCTGCTATTTTCGCTGCAAGCCCTTTGAATTACACCGGTTATGTTGAAGGTAATGGCATTTTCTTCGGTGAGGCTGATGTTATTGTATGTGATGGCTTTGTCGGGAATGTTTCGTTGAAGGTTATTGAGGGGCTGGCAAAGTTGATTGCGCTTTTCCTGCAGCAGGAATTCAAGCGAAATATTTTTACCAAATTGGCTGGGCTGGTAGCATTACCGGTTTTAAAACAGCTGAAAAATAGGATTGATCCGGGCAAATATAATGGCGCGAGCCTGCTTGGATTGAAAGGGATAGTTCTAAAGAGTCACGGTGGAGCAGGGGTCGACTCCTTTGCCTGCGCTATTACCAGCGCAGTGCTGGAGGTTGAAAAAAACGTTCCTGCGCTGATTCACTCAGAGCTTGATTCAATATTGTCAAAGCGTGAAGCAAATTGATTTATTCTAAGATATCGGGAACAGGTGCTTATCTGCCTGAAAAAATATTAACCAATGCTGATCTGGAAAAGATCGTTAATACCAACGATCAGTGGGTACGTGAGCGTACAGGTATCGAGCAAAGACATATCAGCGCTGATGATGAGCTTTGCTCTGATTTGGGTTCGAAGGCAGCGCAGCAGGCGATAGATAACGCAGGAATATCTGTAGCAGATATTGAACTGATAGTTGTGGCAACCTCAACCCCAGATCGCATGTTCCCAAGCACTGCTTGTATTATCCAGAGCAAACTTGGTGCAAAATGCCCGGCATTTGATATTACCGCCGCATGTTCGGGATTTGTATATGCATTGTCAATTGCAGATAACTATGTTCGTGCTGGTGTTGCGAAAAATGTCTTGATTATCGGTGCTGAAACCTATAGCCGTATTTTAAACTGGAAAGATCGGAATACCTGTGTGCTGTTTGGTGATGGTGCCGGAGCTGTTGTGCTTAAGGCTTCAGATGAGCCGGGGGTTATGTCGGTTAATATTGGTGCCGATGGTGACCACCAGGATCTTCTCGGTATCCCATGGGGCGTATCGCAAGGTTACGACGCCCTTACCGAAGGCTCCAAATGGTTTGATATGAAGGGTAATGAAGTATTCAAGCATGCGGTTAAGACCATGTCTGCTATTGCTCTGGAGGTTCTGCAGGAAAATGGTTTCGACCCTCACGCAACAGATTACTGGTTGATTCCTCATCAGGCAAATATCAGGATTCTTAAATCAACTGCGAAAAAGATGAAGCTTGATCAATCTAAGGTTATTGTGTCGGTTGATAAGCATGCCAATACTTCCGCGGCATCAATTCCATTAGCTATGCATGGAGCACTGGAAACAGGAAAAATCAAGTCAGGTGATCTTGCTGTTCTTGAAGCATTTGGCGGAGGTTTGACTTGGGGCGCGGCGCTGGTTAGGCTTTGACCACAAAATCAAGGTTACAAAAATTATTACCGAAAAGAGTTAGATCACAAGGATTTATTTAGGAAGAAAATATGTCAAAAAAGATCGCATTTGTATTTCCGGGGCAAGGTTCGCAGTCAGTTGGAATGCTGGCAGAACTTGCGGAATCTAATCCGAAAGTAAAAGAAGTTTATGCCGAAGCTTTAGAAGTTTTGGGTTATGACCTTTGGGATTTAGTACAAAACGGTCCAGCAGAAGACCTCAACAGCACAGAAAAGACCCAGCCTGCGTTGCTAGCTGCTGGCATTGCTGTGTGGGAATGCTGGAAACAGAATAATCCAGACGTAATACCAGTTGTTATGGCCGGTCACAGTCTTGGTGAATACACTGCTTTAGTTGCATCTGGATCAATTAAATTTAAAGATGCTATCAAACTGGTAGAAACCCGTGGCAAACTTATGCAGCAGGCAGTTCCAGAAGGGGAAGGGCAGATGGCTGCTATCCTTGGTCTTGATGACGAAGTAATTATCGAGGCATGTAAAGAGGCAGAGCAAGGGCAGGTGGTTTCTGCTGTAAACTTTAACGCGCCGAGTCAGGTTGTAATTGCAGGAGCTAAAGCTGCAGTTGATAGAGCTTGTGAACTTGTGAAAGAAAAGGGTGCCAAAAAGGCGGTTGTGCTGCCAGTTAGCGTTCCTTCACATTGTGAATTGATGAAAGAAGCATCGGAAAAACTTGCAGCAGAACTTGATAAAATTGAGATTGCAAAGCCAGAGATTCCTGTTTTGCACAATGTTGACGTACAAGTGGCAGAAGATGCCGCGCAAATCAAAGATAAACTGGTGAAACAGCTTTATTGCCCGGTTCAGTGGGTTAATCTGGTTTCATCATTTGCGGATTACAGTATTGAAGGGATTGTGGAATCAGGTCCGGGTAAGGTATTGTTTGGCCTGAATAAAAGAATTATCAAAGGGGTAACAACATTCCCTGTTTTTGATGTTAACAGCCTGAAAAAGGCGGAAACCATGCTTTTAGGAAAATAAGGCTATTAGGAGAGTAAGGAAAGATGACTAAAGAAATTGCATTGGTTACAGGATGTAGTAGAGGGATTGGTAAGGCTGTAGTTTTAGAACTTGCGGCGCAGGGCTACTATGTGATTGGTACAGATTTAAATGACGAACTGGCTCAGTCAATCACTGACTATATCAAAGAGGCTGGTTTTGAAGGTGAAGGTCGTGTTCTGAATGTAAATGACCAGGAAGCGATTGATGAGATCATCAAAAGCATCTCTAAGGATTTTGGTGCACCTACAGTATTGGTTAACAATGCAGGTATTACTAAAGATAATCTATTGATGAGAATGAAGGATGAGGAGTGGGATATGGTTGTAAACACCAATCTAAGCTCGATCTTCCGTATGTCTCGTGCAGTATTGCGTGGCATGATGAAGGCCAAAAAAGGTCGCATCGTTAATATTGGATCGGTTGTTGGTCTTTCTGGTAACCCTGGGCAGGCAAACTATTGCGCAACCAAAGCAGGCGTAGTTGGCTTCTCTAAGTCTATGGCACAGGAGGTTGCATCCAGAGGGATCACTGTTAATGTGGTTGCCCCTGGGTTTATCGACACAGAAATGACTAAGGCTCTATCAGATGAGCAGCGCGAAGCATTGGCATCAAAAATACCTCTGGGAAGGCTTGGCGAAGTAGAAGATATTGCCAAGACAGTTGCATTTTTGGTGTCTGACGGAGCAGGTTTTATCACTGGTGAAACAATCAGTGTAAATGGTGGTATGTACATGTCATAAAGCTTTGTGGGTGGTCTGCAAGGTTTATTGGCTTAACAAATAACTCAAATTATTTAAAAAAACTGGAATGGTTATTATGTTTTTCTTACAATACCGATCCAGGATTTAGATAATTTGATCTATGTTGAACTGAAATAAAGGAAATTTTGAAATGAGCAATATTGAAGAGCGCGTAAAGAAGATTGTCGTTGAACAACTTGGTGTTCAGGAAGAGGAAGTAACAAGTGAAGCATCTTTCGTTGACGATCTTGGTGCTGACTCTCTTGATACTGTAGAGCTTGTAATGGCTCTTGAAGAAGAATTCGAGTGCGAAATTCCAGATGAAGAAGCTGAGAAAATCGCTACAGTACAAAACGCTATTGATTACATCAACGCTAATCTAGATAGCTAATTAATACAGGCTGCAGTAACGGGTTGATATAAATACCCTTATTGCAGCTTTTTTTTGTCTGAATAAAATCAAAGAGGTTTGGTTTTGGAAAAACGGCGTGTAGTTGTTACAGGGCTTGGCATAGTATCGCCGGTAGGAAGTACTATACAAGCAGCATGGAAGAATATCGTTGAGGGAAAAAGTGGTATCCAGCCTATAACCTCATTTGATGTATCTGCTTATTCAACCCAGTTTGGCGGCGTAGTCAGTGATTTTGATCCTAAGGAGTACATTGCTCCGAAAGATCTTAAAAAGATGGATCCGTTTATTCAGTATGGCATAGCTGCTGGTATGCAGGCCATGCAGGATTCTAGCATTGAGGTTACTGAAGAAAACGCAGACAGGTTTGGTGTGATTGTAAGTTCTGGTATTGGTGGTTTGCATACCATTGAAAAGGCCAATGAGCTTATCAATAAAAGTGGTCCTCGCAGAATATCCCCATTCTTTGTTCCCAGCAGCATCATTAATATGATCTCTGGAAATCTATCTATAAAGTATGGACTTAAAGGTGCAAATGTTGCAGTTGTTTCTGCATGTGCGACAGCAACCCATAGTATTGGAATGGGGGCGCGCATGATTCAGTACGGTGATGCTGATGCGATGCTGGTCGGTGGCGCTGAGATGGCGATTACGCCAACAGGTTTAGGTGGTTTTGCTGCGGCTAAGGCTCTTTCTTCCCGTAATGATGACCCTGAAGGCGCAAGCCGCCCATGGGACCAGGGCCGTGATGGTTTTGTCTTGAGTGAAGGTGCAGGTGTAGTAGTGCTGGAAGAGTACGAGGCTGCGAAAAGGCGTGGCGCGACAATCTATGCGGAACTTACCGGATTTGGCTCAAATGGTGATGCATACCATATGACCCAGCCCTCTCAAGATGGAAGTGGTGCACGCAAGTGTATGGAGCTGACGTTGAAAGATGCTGGCTTGAATCCGGATGATATTGATTATATCAATGCTCACGGCACTTCGACACCGGCTGGTGATATTGCGGAAACTAATGCTATCAAGCTTGCATTTGGTGGTCATGCTAATAAGTTGGCAGTTAGCTCTACAAAATCTATGACAGGTCATTTGCTTGGTGCAGCTGGCGGGATTGAGGCGATTTTCTCTATCTTATCGATAAGGGATCAGATAATCTCTCCAACCATTAACCTTGATAATCCAAGCGAAGGGTGCGACCTGGATTACGTCCCGGATACAGCACGTGAGAGCGTCATCAGGCACGCGCTATCCAACTCATTTGGCTTTGGTGGAACAAATGGGTCACTGCTTTTCTCAAAGCTGGATTGATTCTCCAGACCTAATCGATTCTCGATGCTTAACTGATAAGCAAAGATATTCAACTGCGTTTGCAAGGTGAGATCATGATCCTTGTAAACGGAGTTGAAACCGATTATATAAAAGCAGATGACCGTGGGTTATTATATGGTGACGGTCTTTTCGAGACTGTTGCAGTCAAAGATTCACAGCCCAAATTGCTGGAAATGCATTTTCAGCGCCTTAAAGATTCTGCAACAAGGTTATCAATTCAAGGGTTCGATACCGAAGCAATAGCCAAAGATATTGACCTGATTGTCTCTAAAAGCGGTCTGCATAATGCGGTAGTTCGTATTACAGTCACCAGAGGTTCTGGCGATCGGGGTTATGCTTCGTTATCTGCAGAAGCTAATGTAGTTATTTCAATATCCCCATTTCCGGAATACATCCATGATAAACGCAGTTCCGGAATAACTGCGGTTTTTTCAAGTGTATTGCTTGATAAGGAATCTTACCTTGCAGGTGTCAAACACCTTAACCGTTTAACCCAGGTGTTGGTTGCAAATGAAGCCGCAAAAAAAGGGGTTGATGAAGCGCTAGTGCTTTCGGAAGACGGTCAGGTAGTTGAGGGTGGAAAGTCAAATGTATTCTTTGTCTTTGAAAATCAGATCAAGACACCAAGACTAGATGAATATGGTGTGGCTGGAATTATGCGGCGTCGGGTAATTGATGTGGCGCCTGTAGCTGGATATGAGGTCGTTGAGGCAAATATCAATCTTGATGATTTATTGGATGTCAAAGAGGTTTTTGTAACCAATAGTATTATTGGCATTTGGCCGGTTTATACTCTTAATGAAAGAGTTTTTTCTCAATTTACTTGTGCCAAAAAGTTACAGCAGCTACTTGCCGAGGATATGGCATGAAAAGAATAATCTATCTGTTTTCAGCAATTTGCGTCTTTACTGTCGGAGTAGCGGCCTGGCTGGTTTACGACTATACCGCGTTTACCGGATCCTCGCTTGGTATTGGAATGCATTCGGTGAAATATATCGTTCCTGTCGGTAGCTCTATGACATCTTTATCAAAGCGGCTTGAGGATGATGGAATAATTTCAAATCGCCACTATTTCGGCATCATGGCTCGGTTTGATGGTACTGCAAATCAAATTAAGGCTGGAGAATATGACATCCTTCCAGGGATGAATCCTCGCGATTTGATGCAGCTTTTTGTAAAAGGAAAGGTTAAACAGTACAGCCTGACTATTGTAGAGGGACGAACCTTCAAACAGCTGCTTGCAGATCTGCACAATAACGATATTCTTCAGCACGACCTTCCTGAATTGACAAATCAACAGATTATGGAGAAGATCGGGGCAAAAGGGCAGCATCCTGAAGGGATGTTTTATCCGGATACCTATTATTTTCCCAGAGGAACTAGCGAATCGCAGTTTTTAAAACGTGCCTATTGGGTTATGCAAAACAAGCTTGCTAAGTTGTGGGACCAGAGGGAGAAAAGCTCTGTATTAAAAACCCCGTATGAGGCACTTATTCTAGCCTCAATAATAGAAAAAGAGACAGCAGTGGCTGCTGAGCGTCAGAAAATCGCTGGTGTGTTTATCCGCAGGCTTAAAAAAGGAATGCGCTTGCAGACAGACCCTACTGTAATCTATGGCATGGGTGATTCTTACAACGGTGATATCCGTTTTAGAGATTTGAAAAGAGATACGCCTTATAACACTTATACCAGAAAGGGGTTGCCACCAACTCCAATTGCAATGGCTGGGGAAGCGGCAATCTATGCTGCATTGCATCCGGCAAAGGGTAATGAGCTGTATTTTGTTGCCAGAAATGATGGGACTCATGTGTTTTCTGATACACTGAAAAAGCATAATCGCGCGGTAGATAAGTATCAAAGGAAAAGGAATAGAAAGTAAGTGGAAAAAGGGGTTGTTTTGAAGAAGGGATTGTTTGTAACTGTCGAGGGTGGCGAGGGCGCGGGGAAGTCAACCTGTCTGGATTATGTTAAGCAGTTATTAGAGCAAAAAGGGATTAATGCGGTATTTACCCGCGAGCCGGGAGGAACCGAAATTGGTGAAGATGTGCGCAGCATCTTACTTAATAAGAAATACCTTGGTATGTCAGCGGATACAGAACTTCTGTTGATGTTTGCAGCGCGAGCAGAGCATATAGACAAAAAGATCTTACCTAATCTTAGTGATGGCAAGTGGGTGATATCTGATCGGTTTACAGATGCAACCTATGCCTACCAAGGGGCTGGGCGAGAAATTGGCCCTGAGCGGGTGGCGTTAATTGAAGATTGGGTGCAGGGGGAGCTGCGTCCGGATATGACGTTATTACTGGATCTTCCGGTTGAGGTTGGTATGGAACGTGCCACTAAACGTGGTGAGCTGGATCGCTTTGAAGTGGAGCAGATGAGCTTCTTTGAGCGGGTTGCCGCGATTTATCGCCAGCGGGCACAAGCAGAACCACAAAGATTCAGGGTGGTTGATGCGTCAAAAGTTATCACCGAGGTTCATGAGCAGATAAAATCGATATTTGAAGCAAAGTTCTCAGAATTAGGTATATAGGTTAAATAGACACGAGGCAGGAAGGTTTTGCAACATCAAATTTATCCCTGGAATCAACAGCAATGGCAACAGATTACCACTGCATTTAATAGTGGCAGGATGCCGCATGCAGTTTTGCTACAAGGTGCCAAAGGTTTAGGAAAACTGGACTTTGCCAAGGCGCTGAGTGCGTTTGTCTTGTGCAGCAAAAAAGGTGAAAACTCAGCCTGTGGAGAATGCCATACCTGTAAACTATTAAGGGCAGATACACACCCGGATTATAAAGAAGCTGCTCCAGCAGATGAAGGTAAAAGTATTCTGGTTGATCAGATTCGTGATTTTTGTGACTTTTTTATATACAGCAGCCAGCTATCTTCCTATAAGGCAGGAATTATTCACCCTGCAGATAGAATGAACCGCAATGCAGCAAACAGCCTGCTAAAGACCCTGGAAGAACCAACCAAAAACAGTTTGATAATATTGGTGGCAGAATCAACAACCAGTCTACCTGCAACTATTAAAAGTCGCTGCCAGGTATTGGAGTTTGCTGTGCCGGATAAGGCAGAGGCTATTTCATGGTTACAATTTGCATCCGGGGCATCGCAAAATATCGATCTCGCGTTAAGCCTTGCCGATTATGGGCCGCTAGAGGCTCTGGATTACCTTAAATGTGATTATTTGCAGCACAGGCAAGAACAGTTTGAAATGTTTGCTGAGCTGAAAACTGGAAAAGTATCACCAACCAAGGCAGCGGAAAAGTTAAGCAAAAGCCTAAATCGTAGGGCTCTGGGGTGGATGATCAGTTGGATCCAGGACATGATAAAGCTGAAAATGGTGGATAACACCACTTCAATAACAAACTTTGATATAGCCAAAAGGCTGACAGATATCTCAAAAAACATATCAATTTCAGGTTTATATGGGTATTATGACAAAGTTTCTACATCACTGGGGTTGATAGATCGCCAGGCAAATCTACAATTAGTGTTAGAAGATTTATTTGTTAGTTGGATATATTTGGAGAAATAGCGAAGTATGGGTTCAGCCGGAGCAAGACAAGGGATATTGTCACTAACTATAAAAGATAAAAACGCCCTGTATGCAGCCTATCTGTCGTACATTAAAAACGGCGGCTTATTCGTTCCAACTAATAACGCCTATAACCTTGGAGATGAGGTATTTATTCTGCTTACCCTGATGGAAGAAAATGAAAAGATACCAGTAGTTGGTAAGGTAGTGTGGATAACTCCAAGAGGTGCCCAGGGTAACAGAACCGCAGGAATCGGGCTGCAATTTACCGATAAGGATGGCGGTCCGGCAAGGGCAAAGATTGAGACCTACCTTGCAGGAACCACAACCTCAGAACGTCCAACCCACACTATGTAATTCGGGGCTATTTTCCCAATTTCTGCGTTACAATCGCTAAAAAAATGAGTCGCCTACTTGTGTGTAGGCTCAACATCTTTTTTATCTATTGTGCCTTGATCTTGAACAAATACTCTGTGAAATTAAAAAGCTACCCGCTTGCTTACTCTTTGTTGTAAATAATTAAAAATGAGCCACGCACTTATTCGTGCGGTTCTTCTGAGCATAGTCGAAGGGCTCAACATAAGTACGACTGCTTCTCAATATCAGTTTGGAAAGTACTTAGTTTTGATGTCTTAAGTGGTAAGTTGTTTATCCATCGACTATTTTCATTAAATGACTTTGTAGTTAAAAAGGTTTTTTATGTTCGATTCTCACGGTTTCTTTACTTTATATTTTGACGAAGCAATTATCGTATTTGTTGCAGAAGGCTCATGGAATGAACAGGCATCGAACATTTGTATAATTGAAATTAAGAAAATAATCGACGGATTTGATGGTAAGAGCTTTGGGATTGTAGTGGATTCAACAAATCTTGAAGGAGTTACACCTGAAGGTTATAACGTATGGCTGAAGGCAATTGATGAGTGGAACAAAAGGAAACACATTGCTACTACTAGAGTGGATGATCCAGAATCTACTATATATCAAGCATTTTTATCTGGATTTGATGAGTTCTTTAATGAGACCCAGCAATTTAGATATTCTAGTTCAATTGAAGATGGAATCAGTTGGCTAAATAGTATTGGCCTTGAAGGGTTTGCGGAAGGAATTGGCTCAAAGACAGCAATAACAAATAAGCCTTTAGGTTAAAATAATATATCTTTGATCGCTAACACTTCTGATATAAGTTAAAATACGTCCTCATAAAAATCAATATATCTTATCTATTACCCAGAGGTTTCTTATGCTGGTCGATTCCCATTGCCATCTTGATATTATGGACAAACAATATAGTCTGGAGGCTGTTGCTGCATACGTAGAACAGGCTAAAGCGAATGATGTTGCTTATATGCAGTGTGTTTCGATTAATATGCAGGATTTTCCTAAGATTCTGGATATTGCTAATCGCTTTGATAATGTGTTTGCCTCGGTTGGTGTGCACCCTAATGATCGCATTGAGCCTGAAGTTACTCAGGAAGAATTGGTTAAGTGCGCTGCAGATGAAAACGTGATAGCAATTGGTGAAACCGGTTTGGATTATTTCAGAAGCTCTGGTGACTTGGAATGGCAGCGCGAGCGCTTTCGTACGCATATTGCAGCTGCTCGTGAGGCAAAGAAGCCTTTGATTATCCATATTCGCGATGCTTATGATGATGCGATCAAGGTTATGGAGCAGGAAAATGCGGCTGATATTGGTGGAGTGGTACATTGTTTTACCGGTAATGTTGAAGATGCAAAGCAGGTGATCGACCTTAATTTTCATATAGGCATATCCGGCATTGTTACCTTTAATTCTGCTGCGGACATAAAAGAGGTTGCAGCCACTATCCCGGAACACCGCTTGTTAATAGAAACAGACTCCCCGTTTTTAGCGCCGGTTCCTCATCGTGGTAAACCGAATGTTCCAGCCTATGTGCGTTACGTAGCCCAGTATATTGCTCAGCTTCGCGATGAACCTTTGGAGAAGGTTGCTGCCTATACTACCAATAACTTCTTTAATCTTTTTCCGGCAAAAAGATAACGTTGCGAAATTTCAAGGCTATAAAACAATGAAAAAATATCTATACCTGATACTTGTCCTGTCTTCGTTTTTTTCTTTCAGTGCCATTGCCAGTAATATGGCCAATGTTGCTACTAGTGACAAAGAAAGTAATAAAAATGAAGTAGCTAAAGATCTTGCGAACAATGTAGCCATCAAAATGGCCAGAGATTTTTTTGAGCGGATCGGAGATATTAAATCTGATTTCAGGCAAACCTCTTTTGATGCTGGGGGTAAGGTAACACAGCAAACCGATGGTGTGCTCTATATGCGGCGACCCAATCAGTTTCGTTGGGATTATAAATCACCCTATGAGCAGATGATTCTGGCAGATGGTAAAAAGCTGTGGGTATTTGATATTGACCTTGACCAGGTAACTGTTCGTGAGCAAAAAGATGCTGTTGATTCAACACCGGCCAGTATTTTAACTGAAGGGTTTTCTGCAGTTGAAAAAGCCTTTGTGACCTCCGGTGCTGGAGAAACTCAGGGTATAAAATGGATTGTACTTACTCCGAAAGATAAGGATAGCCAGTATAGCGATATTATGTTTGGCTTTAAGGGGGAGAATCTGGAAATTGTGCAGATCAGGGATAAGTTTGACCAGATGACTTTGATGGAGTTTTCTAATATGCAGTTGGATGCTGGACTTGCGGATGGAGTATTTGTGTTTACACCACCTCAAGGTGTGGATGTAATTGGGAAGTAATGTGATACAACACAAACCCTTAGCTGACCGGATGCGCCCACGTGATATTACCGAATATATCGGGCAGGCTCACCTACTGGCGGAAGGAAGGCCGTTGCGGGATATTATTGATGCAGGGCAGGTGCATTCTATGGTGTTCTGGGGGCCTCCAGGAACCGGAAAAACCACTCTGGCGCGCATTCTTGCAACCTGTTGTGATGCCGATTTTGTTTCAATATCTGCTGTGATGTCCGGCGTAAAAGATATTCGTGCCGCGATTGATTCTGCCAAGCAAAATCAGCAAGTATATGGCAAGAAAACCATCTTGTTTATTGATGAGGTACATCGCTTTAATAAATCGCAGCAGGATGCATTTTTGCCATTTATTGAAGACGGCACGATAACCTTTGTCGGTGCAACTACCGAAAACCCATCTTTTGAGCTGAATAATGCATTGCTATCCAGATTGAGAATCTACGTGCTTAAGCCGCTTGATCGGGCAGAGATCCGCAAGGTACTGGAAGCTGCCCTGGCAGATGGCGACAGAGGGTTGGGAAGACATCAGTTAGATATTGAACCCACCGTGTTGGAATTGATGATTGATAGTGCTGACGGTGATGCGAGGCGCGCACTAACAGTGTTAGAGATTGCCGCGGATTTTGCCGAGCATGTCGATGACGTTGGTGGGGCATCTGCAAAGATATCTGCAGATACCATTAGCGAGATTGTCGCCGGTGGCGGGCGCAGGTTTGATAAAGGTGGAGAGTATTTTTATGACCAGATTTCTGCCTTGCATAAGTCGGTGCGTGGTTCATCCCCGGATGCCGCTCTTTATTGGTTACACAGAATGCTGGATGGTGGTTGTGATCCAATTTATCTTGCGCGCCGTATAGTGCGTATGGCAACAGAAGATATTGGTAATGCAGATCCTCGAGCATTGCAGATTACCCTTAATGCCTGGGATGCATACGAGCGCCTTGGTAGCCCGGAAGGGGAACTAGCGCTTAGCCAAGCAATTGTGTATCTGGCTGCTGCTCCAAAGAGTAATGCAGTGTACATGGCGCACAAGGCGGTAATGGGCGATATCAAAAATGGGTGTACTTCTGAGGTTCCGATACATCTGCGCAATGCGCCAACCAAGCTGATGAAGGAACTGGGATATGGTAAGGAATACCGGTATGCTCATGATGAGCCTGGTGCTTATGCGGCAGGAGAAGAGTACTTTCCAGAAGATATTGCTCAGGATACCCAATATTACCACCCAGTACCGCGAGGGCTGGAGATTAAGATTGGGGAGAAATTGGTGCAGCTGAGAGAGTTGGACAAAAAAACAAAATAAAAAACCCCAGCAGGTGCTGGGGTCTTAAAGGCAAGAAGCAATTTCCATATTATCTTTCCTCTGTTCTCCTCATATTACTGAAGATATTTTTGAATAAATTTTCCTTTTGAAGATCTGCAAACACTTTTGCGCCTCTGGTAGTGGCTGGATGTGGCCTAATGTCTAGTGCCTCGCCCTGGATAGTTGCAGTTTTATAGTTATGTTCCCTATACCTATTTGTCGTGTAGTTCATCATAGCGACCTCCTTACAAATAGCTGTTGAACCATAAAGAAATAATGTTCTCTATGATCTAATTATATGAAAAGGAGTTCTTTGTTGCAATGCAGCAAACTAAATAGTTTGTATTCAACTTGTGAATAGTTATGATGCATGAGTCGCAAAAGTTCAATTATTATTTCTGGTCTTCAAGGTCAGATGCATAAATAATCTGTATCGGCTTTTGAAACTCTTGTTTTTCTATGGGTTTTGCAGTTGTCTTTTTCGGCTGAGTATAAATAAAGCCTTTAATATCCTTCCAGTACTTTTTATCCTGCAAAATTGTATAGCGATTGTTGGGAAAAGACTTTTCAACAACCTCACCTTTCCAGCGAGAGAGTAATTTTTGCGCATGCTTTGCAAGATACCGGTCGTCAGTGTCTGCAATAGCAATAAAGGTAGGTAATTCCATAAGAGGTGCTAGAGATATGGACGAAAAGTGGTTTGTGAGAAAAAATTTAACCGGAAGATACAGACCATTGCTATCAATAACGCTGGTCATACTATCGAACGGGGAAGATAAGATTAAGCTATTTACGTTACGGTAATGCGCAATAACTGTGGCGACTCCGGAACCCAGACCATGGCCATAAACAATAACATCTTGGTAATCAATTTTATGATCCGCGCAAATCTGGTCGAGAATATCCAGAGAATCGCCAATCAGGTTGTTCTGTGTTGGTTCGCCGGTGCTTTCACCATAGCCGCGGTAATTGACCATCAAAACAGATAGGTCGCCAAACTTGTCAGCAACAGGGAACAGGCTTGAAAGTTCTTGGTCGCCATCA
Organism: Gammaproteobacteria bacterium; assembly: GCA_004796365.1. Taxonomy (GTDB): domain Bacteria; phylum Pseudomonadota; class Gammaproteobacteria; order QZLD01; family QZLD01; genus QZLE01. The sequence goes on from QZLE01000154.1 coordinate 31,475, forward strand.
CCGTATATCACCAGCAGTTTTTTGTTTTGTTCGGAAAGGTTATTAATAAACCAGCCGTGCAGAACTTGGTTGTCGCGAAAAATCCCAATTTCATAGTCGTTATAGGTGGCGCGATCAGGGAAATTCATCTTTTTTGGGGAGAATACTAAACTGTCCTGCGTTTGATACAGATAAACCAGTCCCAGAAATACAGGGATTAGTAAGTATTTAAAGTTTTTTACCATATTCTTGGAAACCATGGGTTTTACCTGCTATAGCTTTGAATATAAAACAGCGCATTTTACAGCAAATTACCAAGGAATAAAAAATGAAAACGCTACATCTGATACGCCATGCAAAATCTGACTGGGATGCAGAGAATCAAAGAGATATAGACAGACCGCTGAATAAGCGGGGACGTAAGGCGTGTAAGATAATGGCGCAGCGAATCATTGATGCCGGATGCAATCTGGAAAAAGTGTTTTGCAGTCCGGCTGAAAGAGCGCAGCAGACCATTAAAGGCATTGCAGAAGCACTGGCGCCAAGAGATATAACCTGGGAAATTGATTATGAACTTTACACATTTGACTCTCAGGATTTGCTGGATTGGCTGGATAAGGTGGAAGATGCGATTGATGAGTTGGTATTGGTTGGCCATAATCCTGCACTTACCGAATTGACCAATCTTTTGGGGGAAATGCATCTGGAGAATTTACCAACTTGCGGATATGTGCAGATTCAGCTCGATATCCATACCTGGAATGAGATTAGTGCAAATTGTGGTAAGCTACAGCAGTTTTTAACCCCTAAAGACTAGGGTATAACTATAGGGCAGATATTAGCTCAAGCTATTTAATTTTGAGCTTTGCTTTCTTTTTTCCTTTCCTTCTCTCTTTCTTCTGCCCGTTTTTTAATCCTCATGACAGTTTCTTTGCCATATAACTTTTCGGCACACTCATCGCATAGACCGTGAGAACATTGTGCACTGGTGCGCTTTTCCAGGTAATGCTCAACGTGTTGCCAGAACCCTTTTTCATCTCTAACTTTCTTGCAGCAGGAACATATAGGAACTATTTCGCGAAGATCTTGTATTTCATCTATGTAATCGCTTAAAAGCTTATTTTCTTCACCCAATATTTTATTGTAATGAAGTAGCTCTAGATCACTTTCAATTAATAATAAAAAGTTTTTGATTAACTCAATAAAGTTATCGTTATAGGTATTTTCTTTGTTATCCAGAACGCACATAGTTCCAAATGGTTCTCCGTCAGGGAAGGTAAGCGGAAACCCTAAGTAAGAAATCATATTGAGCTTAACGTCAGGATTATTACACCAATGTTCGTCTGTCAGCGCATTAGGCACAAGTAACATCTTGTTTGTTCTTATTACGGTTTCGCAATAAAGGCCAGAACCACAAAAATGCTCATGATCCCCTGGATTATAAGGGTTGCCTTCAGTTTGGCTTGATACATAAACCTCAATATCATGCTTGTTGAGCCGCATAATCAGTCCTGTCGGCACATCCATTAGCTTTGCCATCGTATTAACAGTATTTTGCCATTTGTTGATAACAGAGTTGGGAACATTGAGTGGTTCACTGGGCTCAGAACGATTGCATATTTCTTGATCCATGTTACTTCTCCTGGCGAATTGATAATCCATCATTATTTGCATAATTATACACTGTATTAGTTCGTTTTTCTGAGTTTAACGTCTTATTTTTATTGATGTTTAGCGTTATTGGTGCCAAAAGTTGGATTTTTTACGCAGTGTACCAAAAAACTGGGAAAATATTGATAATAATCTGTACATCCTGTTAGTCAGTCACTATCATCAGCGGCTGATGTAAATGTTTGATAATTGGTGGATGCATTGAAGATTTTTCTTAAGGCCTTAGGTTGCAGACTGAATGAAGCGGAACTGCAAACCTGTGCGAATGAACTACAAAGTTATGGTTACGAAATTGTAAACAGTCTTCAAGAAGCTGGTATCGTTGTATTTAACAGCTGCGCTGTTACTCAAGAAGCAGAAAGAAAATCGCGCCGGGCCATTAGAAAGTATTATCGTGATAATCCCGGAATAAAACTGGTTGTTACCGGTTGTTATGCAACCTTAAGTCCTGAGGATGTTGCGAACAAGCTTGGTGTAGACCTGGTAATAGATAATACTCAAAAAGATAATCTAGCTAAGATTGTTAAAGAGAAATTCGAGATCCCGACCAGCTCGGTACATGCTGCAGAAGCAAATGAATCGGTACTGTTTGCTCGGGGAAAAGATCGTGCGTTTGTGAAGATACAGGATGGATGCAGAAATAGCTGTGCCTATTGCATCGTCACTGTGGCTCGCGGAGAAGAAAGAAGCAGAACCCCGGAAAAAATAATTGCCGAAATTAATTCTCTGCATACACAAGAAATCAATGAAATCGTGCTAACCGGTGTGCATGTTGGCGGTTACGGCAGTGATAATGATAGCTCATTAGCAAAACTAATTGAGGTTATTCTGAATGAAACTGATATTCCGCGCATAAGGATTTCATCGCTAGAACCTTGGGATCTTAATGAAGAGATAATTGCAAAGTTTAAAGACAAGCGGCTTATGCCACATCTACACCTGCCTTTGCAAAGTGGTAGCGACGGGGTATTAATGCGTATGGGTAGAAAGTGTGATCGTGACTCATACCGTCGGATTGTGCAAAGCGCACGCGATGCAATTCCTAACCTTGTAGTAACTACTGACATTATCGTTGGCTTTCCTGGTGAAACCGATGAAGATTGGGAACACTCCAAAGAGTTTATTCAGGAGATGGGTTTCAGCCATATCCACATATTCTCGTTTTCATCGCGGGAAGGAACACCAGCGGCAAAGATGGATAACAAGATCGAGCCCGACGTGATCAAGCAACGCTGCAAAGAACTGGAACATATTAATGAAAACATGCGCGAGCAGTTGATGCGAGCAAATCAAGGCTTGGTATTTAATGTGTTATTTGAGTCATACAGTATCGAGCTTTATTCACATGAAAAACGCTTTTTCGGGTATACAGATAACTATATCCGAGTTGCCGTTGACGTGCCGGATGGTCTAGAAGAGCTTGCCGGGCAGATCCACCGAGTTAAACTTGATTGCGTGGATGAGAGTGGGGAGTTTATGATAGGACGCACGATGCAGCACGAGTAAAAAGCTACAATGCTCATAACGCTTTTTTGTATTAAGTGAAGTGAAAAATATTAGTTACTCCTTTTTGATCCGCAACAGCAAGACTTCGGTCTTTCTTCTTCCTTTTTGCTTGAACAACAGCTGGTTTTTGATTGCTCGCTCTGTGGTTTTTGGTCACAGCAGTTTTTGGTTGCAGGTTTAGCAGCACCTTTTGGTTTTAGTGAAAATGGAGCAAGCCAGATTTGGCGAATATGCTTTTGCGAAATAATCAAAACTGTCAGAGTTGCCCAGGCTATAAAGTGGGGAACTAGGTGCTCATGATCATGCGGGTCGTTTATTACGCTGATACCAAATTCGCTAGAAATAAAGTCGGTTAGTATTCCAAATCCCAGGGCGCAAAATCCGATTGCAGAAAGATAGGCTACCATTGCGCGCTTACCAAGCTGACTGTTAATTACTCCCAGTGTGGCAATATTGGTGGCAGGGCCTGCCAGTAAAAATACCAATGCTGCTCCGGGGGAGACCCCCATGGCAATTAACCCTGCTGCTATTGGTGTAGATGCAGTGGCGCAGGTGTACATCGGTATGCTTATCGCCATTACCAGCAGCATACCCAGATAGCTGTGCCCGAGCTCGGAAAAATAGTCAGGTGGAACGTAAGTTAAGATCGCTCCAGCAGCAATGATACCAATAAACAGCCATTTAAAGGTGTTGTCATACAAAGTGGTGAAAGAGTATTTCTGTCCATCCCAAAAGCGTTCTAGTCCTGATGATTCCGGGATAGATTTTAGATTACTGCTGCAGCTTGATTTTGGGGCCTCACTAGGTTTGCTTTGGGTATTTGATGGATCGTTATTATCTACATCGGCAAAGGTGTCTACCAGAACACCGGCAGTAATCGAAGATATAAGTGCGGCGATTGGCCTGACAATTGCCATAAATGGGCCTAAAAGAGCAAAAGAAACCGATATCGAATCCACTCCGGTTTCTGGCGTTGCAATCATAAACGATGCAGTTGCGCCTTTAGATGCGCCTTGTTTGCGTAGCCCAAGGGCAACGGGAATAACACCGCAGGAGCACAGTGGAAGCGGGGCTCCTATAAATGATGCCTTTACCACTGGTTTAATACCGGTTCCGGAAAGGTGTTTTTTAATAAGCGCATCAGATGCATATGATTTTATTAATCCTGAAATAATCAGACCTAGCAGCAGGAATGGTGCGACTTCTAAAAGTATATTCAAGGTATTTGTTAACATAATGACGCCCCTGTTATTCTAGCTCTTTGCAAGAATCTAATGCGTTTAGAATGTTACAGTGATCTGCGCTATTGGATCCTCCATCGCAGCTGTTTACGATGTTCTGCAAAGCTGCCTTAATTTTGGTTAGTTCAGAAATCTTGCCTTCAATATCGATAAGCTTTTTGCTGGCGAACTCCTTTACGTCACGGCAGGTCTTAGAGTGTTTTTCATGGCGCAGATACAGTAGTTCTTGGATCTCTTTTATAGAAAACCCAACATGCTTTGCACGTTTTATAAATTTGAGCCCCTCAATGTATTCATTGTAATACATACGATAGCCTGAGGCTGTACGTTGCGGTTTTTCCAATAATCCAATCTTTTCGTAATAGCGAATTGTTTCGATAGGGGTATTGGATTGTGTTGCTAGTTCGCCAATCCTAAGGTGTTTCATTTTTCTATCCAAATTGAGTTCATACCATAATTATAAACTATGGAGTTAACTCCAGGGTCAATGGTTGGGTCACGAAAGTATGAAGTAGGGCATAAAATGGCATAAAAAATAGAAAGATAAGATAAATTGTAGTAACATTTCCCCAGTTTTTACCCCTGACAGATTCTTTACTGAATATGAGTTCTTTTACAACTGCTGACTTTGAATATATGCGCAGAGCAATCACGCTAGCGCAAAAAGGTATCTATACCACGGATCCCAATCCGCGAGTTGGCTGTGTTGTTGTGAATGGTTGTAAAGGGAGCGAGAAGATAATTGGTGAAGGCTGGCATCAAAGAGCCGGTGAACCTCATGCCGAAGTTAAAGCGCTTAATTCATGTGCTGAATCATCCGAACTTTTTTTTCCCTCTGGGGGCTTTTCATTCGCTGATGGCTTTTTATCCGCTGAGGGCTCTTCATTCGCTGAGGGCTCTTCATTCGCTGATGGCTCTACCGTTTATGTAACCCTTGAACCATGTTCCCATTATGGCAGAACCCCACCTTGTGCTGATCTCCTGATTAAATCCAAGGTTAAACGAGTGGTTATTGCAATGCAGGACCCAAACCCACAGGTGGCTGGTAATGGTATTAAAAAACTGGAAGATGCAGGTCTTCAGGTTCAAGTTGGTCTTATGCAGGCAGAGGCTGAAGCCTTAAATCCTGGGTTTATCAAAAGAATGCAAACAGGTCTGCCATTTGTTCGCTGTAAGATGGCAATGAGTCTTGATGGCAGAACTGCAATGGCGTCTGGTGAAAGTAAGTGGATTACCGGTGAGCAGGCGCGGGCAGATGTTCACCGTCTCCGTGCTCGCAGTAGCGCAATAATTACCGGTATTGGCTCGATATTACATGACGATCCGCAAATGGATGCTAGACTTGTAGATATGGATGTCAAACAACCACTTAGAGTGGTTGTGGACCCTAATTTACAGATTGCCGAAACGACACGGATTTTGGATGTCCCAAATGCTGAAAACGGGGTGCTTTTATTTGCCAGTACTGAAACCATAAGTGTAGACGTGCAAAAGGTAGAGCGATTACATCAGGTTGGAGCCAAAGTGGTGGTAGCCAATATGTTGGATGCGGATCGGGTAGATTTGAAGTGGGTTGTGAAATATCTAGCTGACGAAGGCATTAATGAGTTGATGGTAGAGGCCGGTGCTATTTTATCCGGTGCGTTTTTGCAGGCAGGTTTGGTTGATGAGTTGGTGGTTTACTTGGCACCACATATCATGGGTAGCGATGCCAAAGGTTTATTTGCGTTGCCGGAGTTGGAAAAGATGGCAGACAAGATTGAGCTGGATATTCAGGACATTAGGGCAATTGGCGATGATTGGCGGATTGTTAGTAAGGTAAAAAATTGTTCACAGGAATAGTTGAAGACATAGGTAAGATTGCTCAGCTGCAAGACAGTGGTGGTGATGTGCGCCTTGAGGTTGCTGTTGGTAAGATGCCTCTTACCGATGTGAATCTTGGTGACAGTATTGCTGTGAATGGTGTTTGCTTGACTGTTACTGATTTGAGCGCAACCAGCTTTTGGGCTGATGTTTCCAAAGAGAGTTTAAATAAAACCTCGCTGGCTATAGCCAGAGCAGGTACCGAGGTTAATCTGGAAAAAGCTTTGATGCCAACCAGTCGCATGGGTGGCCATATTGTAAGTGGTCACGTGGATGGCCTGGGTGAGGTTGTCAGCCGTAATAATGATGCGCGTTCGGTTAAGTTTAAAATTAAGGCTCCGGCACAGATTGCAAAATATATCGCGGCCAAGGGTTCGATCACTGTTGATGGTATCAGCCTTACGATCAACGAGGTTGATGGTGATCTGTTTTCGCTGAATATAATTCCACAAACCCTCAAGGAAACTACCTTGAATAACGCGAATCCTGGTAGAAAGGTTAATCTTGAAGTGGATATAATTGCGCGCTATCTGGAGCGATTGCTGCATGGTGGTGTGAGTCAGGAGAGTTATGACGGCGAGGCTGAAAAGTTATCGCTGGGTTTCCTGGCTGAAAATGGATTTGTAAAGTAAAAGAATGGATTCCAGCTTGCGCAGGATGACGATTAATAATGATTGGAGTATATAAACGTAATAAGCGCGGCATAGGCAAGGCAAGAATTTTTTGAAACGGAGCTTACTTGTTGCTAAATGAGTTTTTTAACAAAGGTTTTAAACACAGCATAAGCAAGCGCAATAGTTTATTTGAGATGAGATAATGGCATTAAATACAGTTGAAGAAATAGTTGAAGACATCCGCCAGGGTAAAATGGTCATTATCATGGATGATGAAGACAGAGAGAATGAAGGTGATCTGCTTATGGCAGCATCAAAGGTTAGACCTGAGGATATAAATTTTATGGCTCGCTACGGCCGTGGTTTGATCTGCCTTACCCTTACCCAGGAGCGTTGTGAAAAGCTTAAGCTGTCATTGATGGTTGAGAAGAGCGATTGCAAGCATGGCACCAATTTTACGGTTTCTATAGAAGCAGCCGAAGGCGTAACTACTGGTATATCTGCGGAAGATCGTGCCAAGACTGTGCAGGCAGCAGTGGCACCTGATGCCTGTGCTGATGATATTGTACAGCCAGGCCATATTTTTCCACTTATGGCGCAGCCTGGCGGTGTTCTAACTCGCGCCGGACATACAGAGGCCGGTTGTGATTTTGCAAAGTTGGCAGGGTTGGAGCCTTCTGCGGTTATTGTTGAAATTCTGAATGAAGATGGCACTATGGCGCGTTGCGATGACCTAATCAAGTTTGCCAAAGAGCATAGTTTGAAGATGGGTACCGTGGCTGATCTGATTAATTATCGAATTGCCAATGAAAAGCAGATCGAAAGAATTGGTCAGTGCGAGTTCCCAACTGAGTATGGCATGTTTCAACTGATTACTTATCAGGATAGTATCGATAAGGCGATTCATCTTGCTTTGATCAAAGGTCATGTTACCCCTGATGAGCCAACTCTGGTTCGTGTGCATATGGAAAACCCTCTTTGTGATTTGCTTTATGGAGTACGCCGTGAAGAGAGGTTGCCGCTGCGTCAGGCGATGAAATATGTTTCGCAGGAAGAAAATGGTGTGGTACTTGTGCTTCGTAAAAGTGATCACAATGAAGATATGCTGCGTTCTATACATGAATATCAGCGCTCTGTTCCCGAGGTTGCCAAAGGTGAAGGGGGGCAAAGTGTAAAGCTGCGTAATTTTGGCCTTGGCGCTCAGATATTATCTGATCTGGGAGTTAAGAAATTACGTGTGCTAGGGAATAAGCGCAGAATGCATGCCCTTTCCGGTTTTGGAATAGAGGTAGAAGATTATGTGACTCCGTTAAAGGGTCAGGAAAGTTTAAATACAAAATAAAAGGAGATGCTATGAGCCCTATTAAATTGATTGAAGGCGACTTTCGTGTTGAAGGTGCCAAGTTCACCCTGATTGCATCACGTTTCAATAGTTTTATTGTTGATCGTTTGGTTGAAGGGGCAATTGATGCCCTGAAGCGTCATGGAATTAACGAAGAAAATATCGAGCTGGTAAAGGTGCCGGGGGCATTTGAGCTTCCATTGGCTGCAAAAAAGATTGTGGCATCAAAAAGGACAGATGCTGTAATTGCACTTGGTGCCGTGATTCGTGGTTCTACACCTCACTTTGATTTTGTTGCTGCAGAATGTACCAAGGGGTTGGCTTCTGTATCACTTGAGTCAGATATTACTGTTAGTAACGGAGTTATAACTACCGATACAATCGAGCAGGCAATCGAAAGAGCAGGGACGAAGGCAGGAAATAAGGGAGCAGAGGCTGCAATGACTGCTATCGAAATGGTAAGCCTACTCCGCAATTTGTAGTTTTAATAACCTGTAGAGCAGCATTAATGACCACAGAAAAGAAAGTTCCGACTGTCCATCGTACCAGGGCTCGCCACAGAATTTTGCAGGCTTTGTACCAATGGGAGATGACGCATAGCGATTTGCATGACATAGAGACATTTTTTCATGAAGATCAGGATATGCGTCGTGTAGATATTGAGTATTTCAAGGAGCTATTACACGAGATTCCAAAAAACAAGAGTAGTCTTGATTCTAAGATAGGGCCGCTATTAGACCGACCTATAGACCAGCTTGACCCCATTGAGATCAATATCCTGCGTATGGCTGCTTATGAATTGATTTTCAGAATCGATATACCTTATCGAGCAGTGATTAACGAAGCAGTCGAACTTGCAAAGGCGTATGGAGCTGAGGACAGTCACAAGTACATAAACGGTGTAGTTGACCGTATTGCCGATAGAGTTGAACTGCGCGTTAAAGAGATGGGGAATCGTGCTCCTAAGAAAAGGCAGCGCTTGAATCAGGAGGTTGTGGTAAAACGCCAAAAGGTTAAGATCTCACAAAAATCTGCAGAGGCAAAAGAGAAGGCTCGCGAAGAAAAGCAAGCCCGCTATGAAGCTAAGGAAGAGCTGGCTAATAAGAAGTTTTAATAGCTATAGCTAAATAAAACCATAGGGGTATTCAGCATGCCCTTATGGCTTATTAATCACTAGTGTTTTATATATCTTGTTGTAAATTCCTTCATTTTTAATCTCGATTAGAGCCTTTTCATATTTTTTAGCAAATTCAGAATGCTTTGAATTGAAGAATGTATATACATTGGTTACAGCAATTGGTGGTTCTAGTCTATAAATCCCGAGTTCATTGGTATGAATAGCTTGAGAAATTCTATGTGCAGTTAAACCATCTGTAACGAAAATATCTGCCTTATCTTGGTATAGATGAAGCAATCCAGACTTTACTGAATCTACATGGAATAATATGTGATCTTTAAAAAGAACATTTGAATATACTTGTCCTTTTACGCTTACAACCCTAAGTTTTTTTAACCCATCGATATTTGTTGCATCTATTTCTTTATTCGTGGAATAGGCATAAAAAGGGATGGTGGCAACAGGTTCATTAGCCATTATCAGGCCGTCTGAAGGGTTTGCGTACTCTTTTATTCTTGCAATCTCAGCATCAATACGTCCTGCCTCAAGCATTAGTTTAGCTTTATCAGGTGGGAGTATGGTTAACTCAATTTCTTCGCCTGTTTTTTTAGAAATCTCATTTAATAGTTTGGCGCTTAATTTAAATGAAAGATCGTCCTTACTTCCGGCGGGGATGCTAAATATAATTTTGCCGTCCTCCGCGGGAGTGATTTTTGTGGTTTTATCATTTGCAAAAATTAAACTGCAATAGATGCCTGCCAAAGCAAGCATTAAAAATCTTATTATATTCATGTGTCCAGTTTTTATCTTTTTAATATTGTGGTAATTTTGTTACATAAGACTAAAAAGTCATAAATAAAATAATGTTATTTAAACTATTATTTTACGGATTATAGGTAGTATACATTAAATCTAACGTTTCATTCTAGATTACTTTGTCTCTTCGAATATTTTATCGTATATACCTTCTTTCTTGATTTCAATTAGAGCTTTTTTATATTCTATAGCTATATCAGCATTTTCAGCAGAAAAGAAAGTGTAAGCATCTACAACTGCTAGCGGTTGGTTTAATTTATAGATACCTAGCTCTTCTAACTTGAGAATGTCTGTAGTAGTCTGCGCTGATATTTCATCTGTAACAAAGATATCAGCACGTTTTTTATGTAAAAACCAAAAACCTGATTTTATTGAGTTTACAAAAGTTATCTGTGAACTTTTAAAAAAAGTTGGTGAGAATACTTGCCCCCTTAAAGCAGCTATCCTTAAAGTCTTTGAACTTTTGATATCTTCAATGCTGACATCTTTATTTTTCGAGTAGGCGTAGAAAGGAAGTTTAACTATAGGCTCATCCACCATTACAAAAGAATTATAATTATCCGAAAATTCCTTTATTCTTGCCAGATCAGCATCAATTTCTCCTTTTTTCAACATTACTTTTGCTCTTTTATGTGGCAGTGTAATAAGGTCCATTTTATAGCCCGTTTTTTTGGAGATTTCTTTTAATACCTTTGCTCCTAATCTAAATGGTCTGTCTTTTTGGGTAACTCCGGCTAAGCCAAAGATTATTTTTTCCCTTTCTTTTGGGGCTTGGGTAGTCTTGGAAACGGTTTCATTAGCAGTGGCAGTGTTGCAAAAAATGCAGCCAATAGTAAGTAATAGTAAGCGTAAGAATTTCATTTGTCAGTTTTATGTCGGTGTTAAATGCATATGCAAGTCTTATAACATAAAAGTACGAATAATTCTTTGAATAAGCCCATGCTTTATATTTTTATCCTAAGTGCATTTTCATAATACTTTTCAAACTAGTTGTGCAATAATTCTAATTACATAGCTATAAGTAACTACGTATATCGCAAGGAAATAACAATGAATACAAAACAGATCCAGCAAGCTTTAAAAGACGCCGGTTTTGATCCTGGCCCGATAGATGGAGTAAGGGGTAGAAGGACGATAAAGGCAATAAAAGATTTTCAGGCAGCTAACGGATTGGCTGTGGATGGGTTAGTTGGACCAATAACTCAAGCTGCTCTGTTGCAAGGAGAGGAGCCACAAGTTGAAGAGGAAGAGTTTGCCATTCCCTTAACATTGCCATGGCTTGAAACAGCTTACAATCTTATTGGCACTCAAGAGCAGCCAGGTGCTGGATCCAATGAAGCAATACTCGGTTGGGCAGAGGATCTTGAAATTACATCGTATAACGATGATGACATCCCTTGGTGTGGTCTGTTTGTTGCACATTGTGTTGGTTCACAGATGCCAGAAGAAGTTCTACCAAATAATCCGCTAGGAGCGCGGCAATGGGAAAAATTTGGAAATGAAGTATCACCTTGTTTAGGTTCGGTAATGGTTTTTTGGCGTGGTAGTCGTGATGGCTGGAAGGGGCACGTTGGATTTTACTGGGCAGAAGATGATAGCGCATATCATATTCTTGGGGGCAACCAGTCAAATTCAGTAAGCGTAACCAGGGTAGCTAAGGATCGATTTCTATCTGCTAGATGGCCTGATACTGGGCTGGAGGCTGAAAGTATTATTAGGCTTGCTACTGAAAGTGGTAGATTGTTTTCTACAAATGAAGCATAGGCTTTACTGCTAGCAGACCATACATTATGCAATCAGGTAATATGGACATCAATATGAAAAGAATCGTTTGGTTTTTACAGAATGTATTTATTCCAGTAGTTACAGTTGGTACTGCAACCATGGTTGCAATATTGAACTTCTCAGTTTCAAAAGTAGATCAAGATCTTAAACAGCAGATTGCCTCGGTTGATTTGGCTATTAAGGAGGCTCAAAATGAACGGGAAAAATTAAATGCTGAAAGGGAGTTTAATTTTAAGATTTACGATCTTGTACAGCAGTCAATAGAAGAGGGGAACGAAAAAAAGCAGGAAGTTGCTAAACAGTTTGTGATTGTGATGGTTGACGGAGAGCTAAGAAATAGGTTGCTTGGAGTCCTAGAGGCCGGTGGTACCGATGCAATTAAACAGCAAACCGCGCTGCTTCTTAGAAAGGAGGAGCAGTTCAATGTCCAGCAGCAGATAATATTCTCTAAGCCTAAGGTAGTTAAAGAGGCATTTGACTGGGAAGATTTTGATTACGATATTTTTTGGTGTGAGAGATCTGGGCGTATTGCCAAAGAGCAAGCAGGGATTATTGCTAATCAAATGAAGGCAGATGGAGCCAAGGGAAGGGTTCGAGTTCGGGAACTGCCTAACTCTGTTAATGCAAAGTCGAACTATAAAGTATCTGGGTATTCAATTCGAATGGGTAAGAGTGAGCTAAGGCAGGCAAATGCGTTAAAAGATATGTCTGAAAAAGTATTGGATAATAATGGATTTAATGCTGATTTTGTTTTACAACCGACTCGACAAAGAACAAAATGGTATCTCAGTGCTTTTGTGTGTCCTTAAGAGAACAAGATAAATAGATTAGCTTTATGCAAACGATACCCATTATAAACCTTTCAATAGCTGCTATTCCTGTAGTTATTACAATTATCATTCTATACAAATGGTCTCATGACTATAAAAATGGGATATATGCAGTTTGCAGAATGTTAGGGCAGTTATTAATTATTGGTTATTTTCTGGCATTTATATTTGAGTCGGACAGCGCCTTAATAGTATTGGGTGTTGCATCATTCATGCTATTTGTGTCGGCATGGATCTCATTACGCACAGTTCCTGATAAACGTCGGCAGATATATCTACAGGCCTTAGGTTCTTTGTTGATTGGTGGAGGGTCGGCTCTGGCTCTTATATCCCTGGGAGTTCTACAGCTTGACCCATGGTATAACCCACGTTTTTTTGTACCTCTTGCTGGGATGGTATTTGCCAATTCGATGAATTGTATCAGTCTTGCAGCAGATCGTTTGAGTGGAGAACTTCAGCGAGGGGGTTCCTATGAGTTTGCTAGGAACCACGCATTTCGCGCCGCACTTATTCCATCTACCAATCAGCTTTTTGCTGTTGGTCTAGTAGCTATTCCGGGGATGATGACAGGTCAGATCCTGTCTGGAGTTTCCCCGCTTATTGCAGCGCGTTACCAGATTATGATTATGTGTATGATCTATGGAACATCTGGGATTACCACAGCTTGTTTTTTGAGCTTTGCCCGACCATATTTTGTAAAAGATGGAACTGAATATAAACAAGGAATGATAGATGAAAAAACTGATTACTAGTATCTTAATTGCTATGTGCTTATCGGGAGTATCTACGGTATATGCTGGAAACTGGTGGGAGAAGATAGTCGATACTGTGCAATCTTTTGATAAAGACCAAAGTTCTACTTCTTCCGTTGTCGGAGAACTATCAAATACCGATATAAGTAAGGCATTTAAGCAGGCATTGCAGATTGGTTCAGAGAATGTTGTTAAACAGCTGGGTAGAAAAGATGGGTTTAATGCAGACTCGCTAATCCATATACCGTTGCCAGATGACCTGAAAAGAATAAGGAAAATCTTGAAAAAAGTTGGTCTGGAACGCTATGCAGATGATTTGGAGCTTAAGCTTAACCGGGCTGCCGAGGCTGCAACTCCAAAGGCGAAAAAACTATTTCTGGACGCAATCAAACAGATGACATTTAAGGATGTTCAAACGATCTATAATGGGCCGAAAGACTCGGCTACCCGCTATTTTCAGAAAAAAATGTCTCCACAGCTGGCTGGAGAGATGCGCCCGGTTGTCAATAAGGCTATGTCAGAGGTGGGCGTGGTGCAGGCTTATGATGGATTGATAAAGGAATATAAAGATATACCGTTTGTACCGGATGTAAAAGCTGATCTAACCAAGCATGTAGTAAATAAAGGGATGGAAGGGATTTTTTATTATTTGGCGAAGGAAGAGGCGGAGATACGCAAAGATCCTGTAAGGCATACAACGGATTTATTGCGCAAGGTATTCGGCAATAAATGAAGTAACTAAGAGAGTCAAAATCATACCGGATCTAATAGGCGGACATAAGCATCATGTTTTCTTCAGTTACAGGAATGCCATTTTCCTGCATATAGTTGAATATTCGTTGCACATGGTCCTTATCAGCCTTATTTAATTCCTGAAAGATCTTATCAATGACAGAATTATTCTCTTCTTCCATGAATTGCTGAAAATGGATCTCCACTGCGGAGTTTTCAATTTCAAGGGCAAGATTAAAAGCGTAATCTCTAGTTGGCGGCATTAAATTATAATCATCAATCAATTTTCTTAGGTTGGCATTTTCAGAGTTAAGTATGTCAAGCTCTTGAATGACCAAATTTTCTGGAAACTTGCTGAATACTTCACCACTTTCAATGCCACTTTTAAAAAGTGCTGCGTGGTTTTTTTCTTCAAGTACCAGGCGCCACCAGAACTCACTATCTTGAGAAAATACCTTATAAAAGATTGTATACAGTTCGCTTACATTTAGTTCAAGCTGAATCGATGCTTCAATAAGTTCTTTAAGTTGTGATGGAGTGTTTTGGCTCAATGATTTCACCTAAGTATTGAGGTCAGTTTTAGTATTATCTAATTAGTATAGACAATAATCTATGACTAAATATTAAAAATTATGTTTTTTCTCGGGTGCACAGTTCCAGGAGCTCATTTGCCAAAGGCATGGCCGCATCTTTTTTATCAATCTTCAGCTGTTTTTCAAGGGCAGCTGCAATTGTACCAATCTTCGGGAAACCAAAACTGCCAGCTGTTCCTTTAAGTTTGTGTGCCAGTGATTGCATCTCTTTCCAATTATTTGTGTTCTTTGCATCCTCAAGCCTGGTTGCATAATACTTGAGTTTATCTGCAAACGATTCGCTTAGCTGCTGAAATTCAGGGTCATCTATCAATGCCTTTTCAATATCGGATATCGATTCGGTCTGTTTTTGCTCTGGAGCAAGGCGTAGGCTATTGGAAAGCAGATCAAAAAATTCCTTACGATTAATAGGCTTACATATTACATCGTCAAACCCTATTTGCAGCAGATGATCCATGTCCTTCTTTTCATTATTGGCCGTAACTGCAACAATTGGATAACTGACTCCTACCTCTCTCATCTTCGAAGCAGCCTCTATTCCATTCACAACCGGCATTTGTACATCAAGCAGAATCAGGTCAAAATGATTTGCAATTGCTTTCTCAATTGCCTCTTGGCCATTGATGACATAAGTTGCATCAGCCCCGGTCTGCGAAAGCATCAATTCCAGTAGCTTTTGGTTATCAGGATTGTCTTCAGCAATAAGAATGCTACCATCAAGTTGAGGCGGCAATGTATCGTGGCTGATAAAAGAAGTGCGGCGCAGCTCAAATTCACTCCAGATAAATTGGCTTTCTTCGATATGCCCGGGGTTAACTTCAACCGTAAAGGTACTTCCTTCGCCAGGGGTGCTCTCAACCTTTATCTCATTTCCTAAGAGCATTGCAATTTGATTAGAAATAAATAAACCCAGGCCGGTTCCACCGTATTTTTTCGAAATAGAGCTGTCGGCCTGCTCAAAAGGGCGGAAGATTCGGGAAAGGTGATTGCTATCAATGCCAATTCCGTTATCGGTAATAGTAAACTCAATTCTGTGCTTGTCGCGACGATAACAAACCCGCAATTCAATATCGCCACCTTTGGTAAACTTTATCGCATTACTGCAAAGATTAACCAAAATCTGTTTGAGCTTGGTTCTATCGCTAATTATTGTAGTTGGAAGGGGGTAAGTGCACGTCAGTGAGAAATTATTGCCAGCAGATTTAGCTTGCTGCAGCATTATATCTTCAATATCAAACAATAGATCGTGTAAAGAAAAGGTCGAAAGGTCAATGGAGAACCTTTCTGTCTCAATCTTACTCAGATCCATAATTCCATTAAGAACATTCAGCAGGTAATAACCATTGGTAGCAATTGTCTTAATTCTTTCTATGATATGATTGTTGTTATGGCCAGCAACAATATCCTCAGCAAAACCAATAATAGCGGTCAAAGGGGTCTTTAATTCATGTGCCAGATTGGCATAAAGCAGATTATGACCAGAGCGCGCCTCATCCAGTTCAGACTTAAGCTTAGAATTTTCAAATTCCAGCTCCCTGATCTTATTTTCAAGTTCATCTTTGGTCATAGGTATTAGTTTCACAGTCCATGCACCTAACCAATTATAATCCAAAACCAAGCATAATGTTTTTAGAAAAGCAGTCAAACTATGCTAATTTTCGATAAATCGCCAACATAAATGACTGTGGACCCACAAATTTTTAACAAATTAGTAATTTTTTTACAAAAAAGTTAATTTTTCACTTGTAAATTAACTCTAAAATCTGGAAAATACGCTTCTCAAATCGCGGAGAGGTGGCTGAGTGGTCGAAAGCGGCGGTCTTGAAAACCGTTGAAGGGTGACCTTCCGGGGGTTCGAATCCCTCCCTCTCCGCCACTTTCTTGTCTTTATTCCCAAATCCCTTATACACTCGAATACGTACTAATTGTCAGGTATTTTTACACTTTTGACATTCTTATTTTGCCATAAAATTGTAACATACTGAAAAACAACCTTAAAAACCAGGTGGTATGCTTATTGCATTAATATCGCCTAATATTATGTTAATGTAAATTATGGAGATGAATATGAAAAATAAGGGGCTTAAGTCGATCATTGCTGCACTAGCTATATCGCTTATTGCAAGTGTTGCTCAGGCTGGCGTTATAACATATACAGATGAGTTTCCTTCTGAAGATTCAACTGTTATTGGCTCTAATGGTTATATTAACGCTGAGCGTGGTTATGGCTATTTTTGGTCGCAGTCTCGCGGCGATATGGTTGCAGAGACATTTGCTGATACTGGAGTTGCTGCTCTAAACCAGCTTGATATTGATCTGAATATTGCATTTAGCAGTTTGCGTACCGATATTTATTGGGACGTTTTTGTAAATGACGTGCTTGTTGGTAACTGGTCTTGGGCTGCATATGCTGGTGCTGGTGTTATTGATCTGTCATTCACATTTGACGATATCATTGGTAACGGTGTTTACGAAGTTGCTATGTACGTAACCAACAACGTTTATGGTGGTGGCGGTTCTATGACCCTTGGTTTGGGAACAGAGATTGCTCTTACAGGTACAGATGTCATTGGTGGCGAAGTTCCTGAGCCTGCTGCTTTAGCTCTTCTTGGTTTTGGTCTTATCGGTCTAGGTGGTTTTACCAGAAGAAGAAAGTAAGATATTACTTAGATTTGTCTTTAAAAGCCCTGGGTGTGAAAATACCCGGGGTTTTTTTGTCATTCCTGCACTTCGTCAGTGCTTTCTGCAAAATCATATGGCGTAACCAAAACCACAATTCCAACTGCTGGGTTGTCAAGATAGTGCAGTTCTCTACTGCGCATTCTGCGGCGTGATTTCACTGGGATAGCGGTGGCATTTATCTGTTTGCCAAATGAGTATGATTCTTCCTCATCTGCGTAGATATCTTCGTTATCTTCGTGGTAGTAGATAAGATCGGTTAGGATGTGCAGATAACGTTCGCGATAGATAGTTACACAGCCATTTAATTTTGTTGTGGCAATAACCTGTTGTTGTGGTTGATTCAAGGGTTGTTCTGAGTCAGCTATTTCAATATCAATAATCTGTTGGTTATCAGTAAGAGGTGTTACGATAGCGTTTTGAGTATATGAGTTAGTGTTTGCTGTGTTTTGCTTAAATTCTTTTGGTGTAGTTGTTGTATAGAGTTTAGCGCTGGTCTGATTTCCTGAAGCAACAGAATCTTCTTTTACTGGTATAGACCACATTGACTCTTCTTGGCCCTCTTCGTGTTTTAGCGGCTTTGCCAGTAGCAGAGGCCCAGCAGTGATACGAATTGGTGCTGAATTATTCTGGTCAAAACCCGGTTGACGCCAGCCGGTATGTGCCATTAGCCTTTGCCCTTTTGATCTGGCTATTGCTGCAGCTTCATTTATTAATCTGAGTTCTGATTTAGGGATTGTGGAATAGGGGATGAGCTGGCCCAATTCATCTGTGTTAGTGCCGGTATGAAGATTTATGCATGCGCCAGTGTCTGGCTGGATAAGTTCCGGCTTCCAGGTTTCGCTGTCGATTCCTGTGCTGGATAGCTGACGGTAGAAGATTAGTTCTACCTCATACCATTGAATATCTGTTTCAGCATGTGCGCTTGTGATAATGAGGAATGAAAGCGCTATTGCAGTTGAAGTCTTATTAAGCATTATTTAATCCATTTATCAGGTCGGTTACAGCCTTGTACCTTTCTTCGTTGCATTTAAGGTCGCGTTTGACCTTAAGTTTGTTTTCACCTTCTAGTTTATATCTATCAGGCTGAAATTGTATCAGTTTGATAATTTTAACCGGATCAACGCTGGTGTCGTTGTCAAAGATCACTATACCACCAGCTGGACCAAAGTCTATTTTTGAGATTCCCATTTCTTCGGCGGTCAGGCGCAGTTGTGCTAAGTCGAATAGCTTTTTGGTGTGTTCCGGTAGCAGGCCAAAGCGGTCTATCATTTCAATCTGCAGATCTTTTATTTGTTCGGAATCAGATACGCTGGCGATGCGTTTGTAGAGTACCAGGCGCATATGTACGTCTGGAATATAGTCTTCGGGGATGATTGCCGGAATGCGTAGGTCGATTTCGGTACCAGATACCTTTGAGGCATCCATGTCTGGAATCTTACCTGCCTTGAGTGCATCAATAGCGCGCTGTAACAAGTCGGTATACAGGGTAAAACCGATCTCCTGAATTTGCCCGCTCTGTTCGTCACCTAACAGTTCACCGGCACCACGAATCTCTAAGTCGTGGTTGGCTAGCATAAGTCCAGAACCAAGGTCTTCCAACGATTCTATTGCCTCTAGGCGCTTTACCGCGTCACTGGTCATCACTCCTTTTGGAGGGGTAATCATATAGGCGTAGGCGCGGTGGTGTGAGCGGCCAACACGGCCGCGCAGTTGGTGCAGTTGTGCCAGACCAAGTTTGTCAGCGCGGTTGATGATGATGGTATTGGCGGTGGGGACGTCGATTCCGCTTTCGATAATGGTGCTACACACCAATAAGTTGAAACGTTGATGGTAGAAGTCGAGCATAACCTGTTCCAGCTCGCTTTCACGCATCTGGCCGTGGGCAAAGCGCACTGTTGCTTCGGGAATCAACTCCTGAAGATCAGCGGAGATCTTTTCCATGGTCTTTACATCGTTGTGCAGGAAGTATACTTGCCCGCCACGCTTGAGTTCACGTAGGCACGCCTCCTGAAACAGGGCGTTGTTCCATTCGGATACAAAGGTCTTTATCGCCATCCGTTTTGCCGGAGGTGTGGCGATAATTGATAGATCACGCAGGCCGGACATCGCCATATTTAGGGTTCTTGGAATAGGTGTTGCGGTAAGTGTGAGGATATCGACCTCGCTGCGTAGCTTTTTAAATTGTTCCTTTTGGCGAACACCAAAGCGATGTTCTTCATCGATAATGACAAGCCCTAGGTTTTCAAATTTAATGTCATCCTGAATAAGTTTATGAGTGCCGATAATGATGTCAATCTTGCCTTCTTTCAGGTCAGCAAGGATTGTGTCTTGCTGCTTTTTGGTATTGAATCGCGATAGACATTCGATCTTAACCGGCCAATCGGCAAAGCGGTCGCAGAAATTCTGATAATGCTGGGTTGCCAGCAGGGTGGTTGGAACCAGTAGAGCTACCTGGCGATTATTGTGGACACCGATAAAGGCAGCGCGCATAGCAACTTCAGTTTTACCGAAGCCAACGTCACCACATACCACACGATCCATAGGTGTTGCTGCCTGCATATCGGTTAATACCGCATCTATGGCTGTTTCTTGGTCCGGTGTTTCTTCAAACGGGAATGATTCGGCAAATAGAGAGTATTCCATAGTCTCAAAACTGTAGGAATGTCCCTGCTTTGTTGCGCGCTGGGCATATACCTCTAGAAGTTCGGCGGCCACGTCTCTAATCCTTTCTGATGCGCGCTTTTTCGCCTTTTCCCACTGGTCAGTGCCCAGGCGGTGCAATGGTGCCTTTTCTTCAACCGAACCGTTATATCGGCTGATAAGGTGCAGTGATGCGACTGGTACATATAGCTTGTCGCTGTTGGCATATTCAAGGGTTAAAAACTCTGTTGTTGTGCCGTTGACATCAAGTGTTTGCAAACCAATGTAGCGCCCGACTCCGTGGTCAATATGTACCACCGGTGTGCCTTCTGTCAAATCGGTAAGGTTATTGATTCTGGATTCATTGTCTTTATAGCTATGTTTGCGGCGTCGTTTTTGGGCGGCGCGCTCAGCAAGCAATTGTGATTCGGCAATCAGCGCAATATTAGGTTTGGTGTGCACAAAGCCTTCATCGATATCACCAACGGTAATAGCTAGTTTTTTATCGTGCTTCAGGAATGCTGCCCAGTTTTCGGTTTTTTTTGGGTAGATCTTATTGGCTTTTAGGAGTTCAATTAACGACTCTCTGCGGCCGATCGTTTCCGCGCAGATAAGAATTTTGCCATCAAAACTGTCGATAAAGCTTTGTAGCTGCGCTGTTGGTTTTTCCAGTCGTGCCTGAACTTTTAATGCCGGAGGGGCAGTGGTAGCATAGTTATTGATGCTTGTAGTTACCTTTTCGGTTTCAAAACTGTTTAAAGTTAGAAGCGAAAAATTCTGTAGGTTGGTTTTTATATCGTTACTGGAGATAAACAATTCATCCGGTATCAGGATTGGATTTTCGATGTCATGTCTTAGCTGTTCATGACGATGATTGATTTGTTCCCAATAATGATCGATTGCACCGGGAGTATCTTCAAATGAAATTACTGATGTGTCTTGTGGTAGGTAGTCAAATATTGTCGCAACCTTGTCATGAAACAGCGGCATGTAGTATTCAATACCATTTGGCGCTAGACCATTGCTGATATCTCGGTAAATTGTGCAACGCTGAGGGTCGCCTTCAAATCTAGCGCGAAACTCCTGGCGGAATTTTTTTATTGCATTTTCATTGAATGGAAATTCACGTGCCGGCAGTAGGCTGATGTCTTCAACTTTTTCAATCGTGAGCTGGGTTTCTGGGTCGAATGTACGGATAGTTTCCACTTCATCATCGAACAAATCTATGCGGAAAGGCAGGTGGCTGCCCATGGGGAAGATGTCAATAATGGAGCCACGCACTGCAAATTCGCCGTGCTCGATAACTTCCGGTACGCAAATATAGCCGCTTTGTTCCATATTGCTTCTGATCTGGCCGATATTTAGTGTATCACCAAGTTTAACTATCAGACTATGGTTGCTGACATAGTCGGTTGGTGGTAACTTTTGAATTAGGGTTGGAGCTGGGATAATTATCGTTGCGCAACTGCTTTTTTTTAGGACGTATGTTTTAAGACGATAAAGAGTTGCAAGGCGCTGAGAAATTATATCCTGGTGCGGTGAGAATTTGTCGTATGGTAAGGTTTCCCAGTCTGGGAAGATATCTACGCACTCTTCATTGTTATTGAAGAATTCGATCTGGGTCTTGAGCCTGTATGCAGATGTAGTATCCGGAGTTATTATTAGTAGCAGTTGTTTGGATTTTTGTTCGCGTAGCGATTTGATCAGTAGGGCAGGGCTGCTGCCGTAAAGTCTGTGAGCTGTGGCGTTGGCTTGGTTTTGTGGAGCAGTTGGCTCGAACAGGGATAGATAATCAGGCATTGGGGCTATATGTTAGTTTGTTGCGCTTGTTTAATGTGCGCATATTTTCCCATATGTGGGGCTAAAATCAAACTAAGA
The DNA here is from genome assembly GCA_004796365.1 of Gammaproteobacteria bacterium. Taxonomy (GTDB): domain Bacteria; phylum Pseudomonadota; class Gammaproteobacteria; order QZLD01; family QZLD01; genus QZLE01. The sequence goes on from QZLE01000154.1 coordinate 53,516, forward strand.
TGGCTTAACCCCTTCGTTTAGCAGCTCTTCCAATTTTTTTCTTGGTACTGGCTTGCTGTAAAGAAACCCTTGAATAAAGTCGCAGCTGTTGTTCTTAAGGAAGTTAAGCTGCTCGTGAGTTTCCACACCTTCTGCTACAACCTGTAGTTGCAGCTTGTGCGCCATGGCAATAACAGCAGCGGTAATTGCCATGTCATTGCTGTCTTCCGGTATGTCACGCACAAATGATTTATCTACCTTAATAACATCAATCGGTAATTTCTTCAGATAACTTAGAGAGGAGTATCCGGTTCCAAAGTCGTCAATAGATATAGAAACACCAAACTGTTTCATCACGTGTAGTAGCTCAATTGTTTCGTCAATATCTTCCAGAAGCATACTTTCCGTGATTTCCAGCTGCAGAAATTTAGCTGGCAGACCACTTTCGCTTAGAGCGCTTTCAATTATCTGCGGCAGGTTCGGATCCTGGAACTGGCGCACCGAAAGGTTGACTGCAACTTTGGGTTTAGATATTCCGGACTCGTGGATTTTGTTTATCTGTCTACACGCCTCTTTTATTATCATTTCTCCAAGTGGGACGATAAGCCCGGTTTCTTCAGCTATATAGATGAACTGTTCTGGCGATATCAGCCCTTTTGATGGGTGATTCCAGCGCACTAGTGATTCAAATCCGGCAATGGTTTGAGTGTTCATATTGATAATTGGCTGATAGTGGATTTCAAATTGTTGTTTTTCGATTGCCTGCCTTAGTTCGTTCTCCAAAAATAGTCGGCCTAGAGCCTCAATATTCATTTCACTGGTAAAGAATTGGTAGTTGTTTCTGCCAAGCTCTTTGGCGCGATACATAGCCAGGTCAGCATTTTTGATCATGGTTGTTGGGTCAGTGGTATCTGCCGGTGCAACGGTGATTCCGATACTAGTCGTTGAAATGATCTCCTGGTCGTTGATCAGCATCGGCTTTTCAAATTCCTGAATGATCTTGCGTGCCATAGAACCAGCTGCTGAAGAGTTAGGGATATCAGTAAGCAAAATGGCAAATTCATCACCACCTAGTCGTGCTACGAAATCATCAGCAGATACCGCTTCACGCAGCAGTTTTGCTGCGGATTTGAGCAGGACATCCCCTGCATCATGCCCCAGGGTATCATTGATACGTTTGAATTGGTCAAGGTCTAGATAGAGAACCGCGATCTTTTTTTCTTCTTTTATACATTTTTCAATGTGCTGCTCAAGGCGTTCACGGAATAATCTGCGGTTTTCCAGTCCGGTAAGGGTGTCATAGTAGGAAAGCCTTTCGATCTCAAACTGAGTATTTTTCAATTCAGTAAGATCTTCACTAACAGTAACGTAGTGGGTTAGCTCACCTGCATCATCATGGATAGGTGAGATCGAAACCAGCTCCCAGTACTTTTCTCCGTTCTTTCTGGTGCTTTCAACTTCACCGTGCCATGACTTTCCTGAAGTTATTGTTTCTGATAACTGATGGCTATTAGCAGGGGTAGATTCTGATTTGAATAGGTCTGCCTTATTGCCAAGGACTTCATCATAGGAATAACCGGTGATTTCGGTAAAGCGCTTATTTACATATTCAATGTCGCCTTCAATACTGGTTATCATTACTGAGCTTGCGCTTTGGTCGACTGCGCTGGATAGTTTTAGTAGCGACTGTTCATTTTGTTTGGTTTCGGTTATATCACTTCCAATGGTTACAAAACCGATCGGTTCTCCGCCTTTTTTCATCATGCCAATTCTATTGGACCACCATAGATTACCCCTTGGTGTTGGTAACGGTAAAATATAGGTATGCGGCCTGTCTGTTTCGCGAACCTTTTCCATGGTTTCCCGGAACCCTTCTCGGTGGTCTTCTGCAATATAATTTAGTAGGTTGGTGCCGATTACCTGTTCTAAAGTAAAGCCATGACCTACACGGTTTGCAAAGATGATATTTCCCTCTAGGTCTAAAAGAGCAACATAGTCTGGCATATGAGCAATCAGGGAGCGCCATTTGATTTCTGAATCACGAAGGGCATTTTCTGCCTGAATTCTCTCCAGAACATGTCCGACGCTAGCAGCTGCTGCCCCTAAGATCTCTTTATCAAGATCATTTGCTGTGCTTGGAGTTTCAAAATAGCAGGTGATTGCCCCAAGCTTTTTATTTTTTACAGAATTTACCGGGCATGACCATGCCGCACGCAGGTTAGCCTTTGATAATTTTTCGCGCCAGCTTAAATGGTGAGGGTGGATCAGAATATCCCCGGTGATATTAATTTTGTCTTCATACAATGCGGTTGTAGTACACCCATGATGATCGCTTATTTTCAGGGACTGCATTGATCTGCAGAAAGACGGGTCGAGATTGGGAGCAGTCGATAACGAAACACTGTCTTCTTTTGCGTCATAGGTATAAATTGCGGCACGAGATTGGGGAATAACACTTTCTATAGCATTGGTTATGATGGAAAAAATATCCTGCAGAGATGCATCTTCAGAAATGGCCTCAAGTGCTTTTGCTTGAGCATCGGCAAGAATTTTCTGGTGGTGCTTTTCGGTAACATCCTTGGCGTTGACCACGATTCCCTGAACACCATGAATGTTGAGCATGTTCGTTGCGGTTGCTTCAAAATACAGGTAGGCACCATCTTTTTTTCTAAAGCGGAATTCAGGAATGCTTCTTTGGCTTCCTGTTGTCTCTGAAACGCCTTTGGATACACTAATAACTGCTTTTAAGTCATCTTTGTGGATAAAGTCGTGTGCGCACTTGCCAACCATTTCAGAAGCAATATAGCCACTGACCTTTTCTAATGAGGTGCTGATATATTGAAAATTGGCCTGGACATCAACAATTGATGTGAGGTCGCTGGCGTAAGCTGTAATTGCATGTAGCTTTTCCTGGTCAATTGCGAATGCCCTGTTGCCATTGTTCTTGACAATGCGGGAGATATTGGCCAGGGCTCCGTCATAGCGACCATCAGCATCGAAAAATGGAGTAATATTGATTCTTACCGGAACGTTTACATTGTTTTTGGATATAAGGGTGATTTCAAACTCTTCATGAATCCCCATCTTTTGCTTTTTAATCGCAGCAATACATTTACTTTTACTTTCTCTATCCATTAGTGAATAGATGTATCTGTCAGTAAGCTCATCAAGGTTACCGTATTCCAGAAGGTTTATCATGTATGTGTTGGCAAATGTAGTAATACCCGATTTATCGATTGCCCACATCCCTTCTTGGTTTTCTGGCTTGTCAATTTCACCGGAATCCAGTTGTATAGTTATATTTTCTTCTTTATTGGCTTCCAGTTCTTTATCTTGTCTGCGTACAATAAAAAGCAGGTATATCGTGAGCAATAGAGTAATAGTAATTCCAACAAATAATATTACAAAAGGTACGTATTCTCCTCTTCTAGAAAAATACTCCATGTCGCGTGGGGTAAGTACTAGGCTCCACTTTCTGTCGGCAAACTTGATTAAATAAAATGTGTGTCTTTCTTGGGTAAGCTTATTGTAAGTTTTGTCCAGATCTCTCTCGCTAGCATGCTGAGCAAAACTGCTGGTATCGGAGGATTGATCGAAGATTATTGCATTAATGTTATCTGCTCTGCTTCCAATGCTATGGGCGGTATTTGCTAAAAGTGTTTTGATATTAAATGTAGATCTGATTAACCCTAATAATTTCTTTTCATTCGAATCAGCAGAAATAAAACGATATACGGGTAGATAGGCTTCAATAAAACCATTGGGCATGGACCGGTTTTTTTTGTATGTTTGGGTAATCAGGTTTTGTTTTTGGTCGTATTTTTGTAGGTCAACTCGGTCGCGAACAAAGTCTGTAGTTGGGTCTAGTCCCAGAATATTATTGAAATCATCAACATATGATTCAGTGTAGTAGATTGGAAAATAACTGGTGCGCTTGCCAACTTTTATCAAATCTCCCTGGTTATCAATCTCTGTAATGCGAAAATCCGGAAATTCGAAATGGCGGGTTTCCATTTCAAAGCTTTTATAAAGGTGGTAGGGGACATGCGGTAGCCATTGAATATTTACTGTGCCAGTGTTGTTTCTTAATCCGCGCCCTACGAAGCTGTTAAATTCCCTTCTTCGCACTACGTCTGATGCTTCGTAAAGATTGCCAATATCATATATCTGTTCCAGGTGTGACTGAATCTCATTTCTAATTACATTTGAGTATTGTTTTGCCGCATCATTAAAGCTGCTTTCGGCAAAGTCTTGTTTCCATCCCTGAGCCATAAAAAAACCGAGTATGGATATTATTGTTCCGAAAACAGCAGACCATATTGGCGAGCGATAAGATTTAGGTAGTAACTGGCGCGACTTGATTTCCATTCTATTTGTAATTATCTGTGCTTATTCGCAAGATATGGTTCCTTTGTAATTACTTTTTGACAAAGAAAGCAGCTGTTTTATTACGGGGGCAAATGATTGGGGTATCTTTATAGGTATTCCATACAGCTGTTCTTATGAAATTCTAGTAGATTTTGCCATTTTTTTTGACGTTTGTGGGAATTAGATGCAATATTTGTGAATAGTTTCCCGAATTAATGTGGTGAAAGTCTTTTTTAGTTAGAAAGTTTCAAAATTATTTTTCAGGTATTCAGCAAATACCTTTATAAGAAATCCATAACTTAATCAAGGTACGCTAATTTATGCTTTTAGGGTTCATTATTCTACTTTTAGGTGCCTTTTTAGGCAATATTATATCTAGCTATTCAGGCCTGCCTGTTCCGGGTACGGTTTTTGGTATTCTATTGGTATTGGTATGCCTAGCCATAATTAAGAAGGTTCCACACAGCCTGAAGCTGGTAAGTGATGGCTTGCTAAAATACCTAGCTCTGTTTTATGTTCCTGCTGGGGTCGGGCTGGTTGCATATCTTGATCTTTTGGCTGCAGATTGGAGCAAGATTCTGGTAGCACTCTTGGTTAGCTCGGTGATCACAATTATTGTTGTTGCAATGATAATGGATAAAATCACAAGTATTATAAATATAAAAAGCAGTAAAAATGAGTGCTCTGATTCAGCTGCTGATTCATACAACAATGGGAAAAGTGTATGAGTCTTGAAATTATAGCAATAATCGAATCACCACTATTTGGAGTATTGCTAACGGTAGGTGTGTTTTTTCTGAGCCTGGAGATAAATAAGTTCTTTAAGGGGACCCCTTTGCTGCACCCAGTAATGTTATCAATGGCAATAATTATCCCCTTGTTGTTATGGACCGGAATTCCATATGAAACTTATTTTAATGGTGCAAGTATTATCCATTTTTTGTTGGGGCCGGCGACAGTTGCGCTTGCAGTGCCGTTATATGAAAACTTTGCCAGGGTGCGCCAGGTATTTTTACCATTAATGCTGGCATGCATCATAGGCTCTACCATTGCTGCGACATCAGCTTGTGCGGTGGTATGGGGTTTGGGAGGAGATTTTAAGACTATTTTATCTATAGCCCCTAAAAGTGTAACCACTCCAATTGCGATGGGTATATCTGAGCAAATTGGAGGAATCCAGTCCTTGACAGCAGGGGTTGTCCTTATAACAGGTACCATCGGTTGTATAGTTTCCCCGGTTATCTTTAAGATTCTCAAAATCCGAGATGATGGCGCCAAAGGGTTTGCTTTAGGGGTGAGCTCTCATGGGTTCGGAACAGCGCAGGCACTGCAGATAAGTGCTGTTGCTGGTGCCTTTGCTGGCCTTGGCCTCGGTGTTACCGGGGTTTTAACGGCCTTTGGGTTGCCGTTGGTTTTATCGGTATTCTGGTGATATCTCTTTTTTCTGATATTTTGCGGGGTAGAATTTCTCTTTAGTACTATAATACAGTTTATCGTTATACGAATAATTATACTGTTGATAAATCATAAGGATTACGATTTATGTCATCTTTGCTAAGAAATTTTTGGATAAAATATCGTATTTGGTTAATTGTGATTATTACAGCTGTTTCAATGCTTGTTGGGGCTGTGACTGTTGCAATGTCTGTTAGAGATCCGCTTGAATCAGGGAAACGTGATCTGATTAAGCAGTTGGTAGAGTCTGCATTTGCCATTGTAAAGCATAATCATAGTCAAATTGGGGTCGACTTAACTGAAGAAGAAGCTAAGAAAAAGTCACTTGATGCTATAGCTAATATGAGGTTTGGAAAAGATGGCTACTTTTGGGTAAATAACATAAAAGGGGTGTTGGTTATGCACCCAATAAATCCAGAATTAAATGGTATTGATATCTCTCAATCAAAGGACGCTAATGGTAAGAAGCACATGCTTGAGATCATTGATGTGGCTCAGAAAAAAGGTGGAGGCACAGTCACATATGCTGTTCCAAAGCCTGATAGTGAAGAATCATATAATAAAATCGTTTATGTAAAGTATTTCAAAGATTGGGATTGGGTTATTGGTACTGGGTCTTATACAGATGATATAGATTCAGCTATCAGTGAACAATTATATGGGGCCGGTTTAGTAAATGGGGGGTTGTTAGTCGTTATTATTTTCCTTTCATGGGTTATTATTCGTAGCATTTCTCTTCCACTTGGCAATGCAGTTAAATCCATTGATAAAATATCCCATGGCCAAATTGACTTAACTTATCGCCTTGATGAATTTGGCAACGATGAAATTTCGCAGGTAAATGTAAATCTAAATAATCTGCTGGGAACGGTAGGAGATGTAATAAACGAAGTTAATGCCTCATGCACCCAGTTAGGAGATACATCATTATCCTTAACCTCGGCCTCTGACAAAACCGATCAGGAAATGAATAGGCAGCTTCATGCTGTAGAGTATCTGGTGAGAGCCATGAATGAGATGCTTGATACAGTTAATAATGTTGCTAATAACGCAACAAGGACAGCAGAGTCTGCAACTAGGGCGAATGAAGAGACTAAGGTTGGAAGGGATATTGTTGAAGTTACTCAGCAGTCAAGTAAAGATTTGCTTGAGCTGGTTGAGCAATCGATGGAGAAAGCAAAGCTATTGGCTGAAGGAACTAAGGATATTGGCACTGTTCTTGACGTGATAAATGGTGTGGCTGAACAAACAAATCTACTGGCGTTAAATGCAGCGATTGAAGCAGCAAGAGCTGGTGACCAAGGGCGAGGTTTCTCTGTGGTGGCAGACGAGGTTAGGGTGTTGGCCCAGCGCACTCAAGATTCAACCACGCAGATTATGGATATTATTGAGAGGTTGGAAGATGGCGCAGAAGGAACAATAAATAGCCTTGGAGAAATTGAACAAAAAGCATCTAAAACAGCAGAGGATTCAATTAAGGCTAATGAGGCGCTTCACGGAATTTCTGACGCAGTATCATTGATAAGCGGCATGAATAATCAAATTGCGAGTGCAGCAGAAGAACAAAGCTTAACATCTCAAGAGATTAGTCGTCACGTTAATGATATTGAGGAGATAACAAATAACACCAAGGCTAGCCTTGAGGAAACAAAGACAGCAGTGAGAGGCGTGGATCAGGTTACTGATAAGTTTAAATTACTAGTCAGTAAGTTTAAGTGCTAGTATATGTAAATGCCTTATAAGTGGAGTCTTAGAAGGTCAGTTGGCCTGGTTGAGTTTTCCCATAAACGATCAAATAGGATAGATAGCTCTTCTGCTGAGGTGACGTTATGCAGTTCTGCCCGTCCTTCATATGGTTTTTCATTTCTGGTGCGACAAAATGCTGATTTGTCTGTGACGATAAGGTTTTCTTTGGAAAACTGCTTGTCGTCCGTGTGTAGTTCTCTAAGTTCAATATAGCTGCTTAGTTTCTCCATTAGATAAACCAGGTGTCTTCCATCTTTAATGATGTTATGTGCGCTGTGAACAAGAATACGCACACGGGAGTGACTGCTTTCCAAAATTGTTTGCTTGATGCCGGAGTAAATGTCTTGGCAGTCGAAAACCCTTTTATCCAGATCCAAATCAAGTATGTCAATTTCATGCCGGGCATTTTCGATAATGGTTTTATAGACCTCGATGCGCCCTTCGGTGTCTTCTACGGTGATTACCTGATTTTCTTGTACCGCCATTTAGATTCCGTTTTGTTTAGATATGGATATAAGTGTAGCAGGGAATGGTGATAGTTGTTGCTACCCATTCCTGCAATGTTTAACCATCTTCAGCAAACTTTTCCAGATCACAAGCATCGGTAAACCACGGTGCTCTGGAATTCCAGAATATATTTTTCTGCGGTGCATATTCAGGGTCTTTATCCAGAGTTCCCGCAGGAATAATTACATATCTTTCATTGCGTGAATACCATGGCATGTTGGAACCACAAGTAGGACAAAAGCCACTGCTGAATAGTTTGGCAGTTTCTGGTTCAAATCTTTTTACACAATCTTTACCTTTGCTCCATCTGAATTGCGGCGCTTTTACCATTATATTCGGGGAAAATGCAGAGCCAGTGATTTTGCGGCATCTGCTGCAATGGCAGTATTTAAAGAAAAGGAACGGTTTTTCAACTTCGTATTCGATTGCGCCACAAAGGCAGGAGCCTACGTACTTTCCTTGTTCATTATCCATTATTTGCTTCCTTAGCTCTTTGCTTTATCCATCCTGTTGCCAAAACCCTTTGTTTTTTCTGCAGGTATAAGATTCAGGGCCAATAGTTCATTATTTAGCGCATTGACCTCAGCCTTTGGATCCGGTGTCGAGTTTTTCATGCCATCAGCCAAATTATTGACCTGATACTCTCGTCTCTGTGAGGAATATTCTGCAGGAGTTTCAATGCCTGCCGCTATTTCTGCCTTGATGCACAGTAGCTCAGCAGCTTTGGTGTTTTGCTCTGATATCGCGGCAAGTTTTTCTTTGTCTAGAGTGGTTGCAAGGGTCAGGTTTTCTCTGAAGCGTTTGTTTAGGATATTATCTTGCTGTTTGTGTGTTGCTGTAGCTTGTTGCCAGTCAGATTCATATTCTTCATTATTGATTTCTTTCGTATCCAGCAGTGCAGATTCTATCTTGAGACATATATCCAGTTTTTGTTGGAAAGCATCATCTTTTTGTTTTAATGCAGCATCTTTGATCGATTTTTCTTTATCAATCACTGTCTGGCAGGCTTTTTTGAATCTTTCATAGCACTCTTTGTCAGCAGATTTCGGGATGTTGGTGATTTCTTTCCATTGTTGCTTTAATTCTTCAAGGTCATGCTTAGAAGTCGCGAACTCTTCATCACTTGCTGATGCAATTTGTTCAATCTGTTCGGTGACCTGATTTTTTTTATGCAGGTTTTCATTACGTTCAGAGTTGTTGGCATCATAGATTTCCTGGCGCTTGGAAAACACCTGGTCGCAAACTGTACGAAAATCAGACCATATCTTTTGCTCGTCTTTTCTAAAGGTTGCTCCTACTTCTTTCCAGTCCTTTTGTAACATCTTAATGCGATCAGCTGCCTGAAATACATCTTCAATATTTAGTATTTCTTGTGCTTGTTCAATGATCTCGAGCTTTTTAGCTTTGTTGTCGTTGCGGTAATCATTAAGTTTTGTTTTGATGGCGTCCTGTGCGGTGCGGTATCTGTCGGTAATTGTTCTGGTAATCTTGCGGTCGGTCGGGCCGCATTTTTTCCAGGCGTCAATCTTGCTGGAAAGGAAGCTGTCTACTTTTTTCCAGTCCGGATTTCCCCAATCAGTATCTGCAAAGAACTGTTCCATATCGCGGCATACACCTTCGCGCTGCTGCTGATTTATTTGGCGCAATTGGGACTGCTGTTCATAAAATGTTTTGCAAGGCGCGAATGCTTTGTCGGCGGCACCGCTGAATCTTTCCCATAGCTCCTGGGATGAATTTGGTTCTGATGCCCCTAGTTTTTTCCACTGCTCCTGCAATAATTTAATATTTTCTGCCAGTTGTTCCGGATCAGTATCTGCGCTGGATTCAGCTAGCGCCTCCATCTCTTTGCACAGTTCTTCTTTTTTAGGGGTGGTTGCCCATCCTTTCCAGTCTTGTAACTGTGAAACCCTAGCAGACAAGGCGTTAAACCTGTTTTTGGTTTTGCCATCAATAGATGGGATATTGTTGATAAGTTTACGCGCTTTTTTCAGTAGGTTATTGGCATCACTTACTGACCCTGCATCCAGTTCTTTTTCCAGAGAATTAAGGATTGATGGAAGCTCTTTGCGCTGTGATTCCAAGTTCTTTTCTTGCAGGTCAAATTTTTTCTTCAGAGCTTCCAGTTTGTTATTAACGTCCTGTAGGTGCTGCGGAGGTTTGGCCCAAAGAGGGTCAATCTGAAATGCTTTGCCTTTGCGCTGAATCTCCTTGAATTTCCCTGCCGGGATAAAGTTCTCCTCCATAAAGGTATCAATGCGCTTGATGAGTTCAAGAGATTCGTCTTTGGTCTCTAAAGCTTTTGTAAGCCCATCTGTTAGCCTGATGGTCTGTTTTCTAATACTGTAAAATTCGTTGCAAAGCTTGTCTTCCTCTTTTGTTGGAAGTTGGCCGATAAGTTTCCACGCTGTTTCGCTATCGCTAAGGATTTTGTTACTATCTTTTTGAAAATCTTCAGCTGCCGATGCTTCGGTTTGTAGTTTTTGCAGATTTTCTTTCAGTTTTGCCAGAATTTTTTGTTTCTCTTCACGAAACTGTTCCTGCTGTTTAAGTTCTACCTGACGCTTTTCTTCAATCTCTTTATGCTTTTGCAGGATATGTTGGCAGCTTTGATTTGCCGTTTGGTATTTTTGCTCCAATTCGGTGTCTTGCTCATAGTCAATTTCATTCCATTGCTGGGTCAGGCGTTGTAGCTCTGAGTTGAACTTTTTGTTATACCCTTGCTGCTCAAGTGTTTCCAGTGAAAGGCAGATAGCCTTTCGTGCTTTCTCTATCTCTTTGGGTTTTTCAAGCTCAGCGATAATGGTTTCAAGTTTTTCTTTTGCGGTTTTTGTAACCCTTTTGTTTTTTGTACGGCACTTTTTTATTATGCGCTCCAGTGCAGCTTGCTCTGTTATCTTCTCAAGTGCGGCAAGTTGTAAATCCAGGTTGCTATTGTCAATTACCAGTGACTCCAGGATGGATAACCGTGTAATGCGTGGTAGCAATGCCATTTTGATTTTTGAATCATCGGTTTTTTTCAAGATGGTTTCGATATCTGTTATATCTTCAAAGCTGTTCGCGCGATCTATTCTATTTTCATGGGTTAAGCCGCAGTCAATTATTCCGGAAATCATCTGAATCATGCGTTCTTTTGCCAGTTTTTTAGCATCAATGTTTGTTTCATTGCCAATTACTGTTTCCAGTTTGTCGATATTGTTCAGGCGCTTGATTGCAAGTTTGCGGATCTCTATTTCGTTGTCATTAATCAATTCCGTAATTATATTGTCAAAATCGGAATCTTTGGGGTCAAGAGCAAGTAATGCCTGTTTACGAACTTCGGCATTGCGGTGTTGCCATTTAGGTTTTTTGAACTTTGAAAATAACATAAGTAAAACGCCTGAATTTTGTCGATTGAATTTTAGTTATTGAGTTACATCTATTTCGTGAATAGATCCTGATAAAAGATTAATGGAAAACAATTATATTAGATACTAACTCAATATAGTAAAATGTTAATTGGTTTTTGCTAAAAATCACGTAAATAGTGTATTCTATGGCCTCTTTAACCGGTTAGTTTACTAAAATGCAGCAATTAATCTCTATTGGTATTGGTGGCGCTATCGGCGCGATCTTGCGTTATCTGGTTTCCGGTGGCGTGCATACCTTTATGGGAAAGGATTTTCCGTACGGTACCCTGAGTGTAAATGTGATTGGTAGCTTTGTTGTGGGAGTATTGTTTGTCATTTTCGCGACTAATGATACGATTCCAGAATTACTCAAAATTTCTGTTTTAGTTGGTATGTTGGGAGCATTTACAACGTTCTCTACATTTTCTTTGGATACCTTTAAGCTGATTGAAACAGCTGCATTTTCCAAGGCGGGAGTCAATATTGCGATTAATGTTGTCGCAAGTATTGCTGCAACATGGTTTGGAATAGTTTGTTCACGGGTTGTTGTTCAGGGTTGAATGCAACCTTTTATCTTTTTTCTTTATTTGAAGATGACTACGTATGTTAGATGCAAAATTTTTAAGAAATAATATTGAAGAGGTGGCGCAAAAAGTTGGGCGTCGTGGGTTTGTACTTGATGTTGCTGAGCTTGCTGATTTGGAAGATCAAAGAAAAGGTATTCAGGTTGAAACTCAGGAGTTACAGAATAAACGCAAGACTATTTCCAAAGAAATTGGCAAGGTAAAAGGATCTGGAGGTGATGCCCAGCCATTACTGGATGAAGTGGCACAGATTGCCCTAAGGCTGGACGAGTCTTCGCAGCAGTTAAATGACCTTCAGGACAAGATAAACGATATTCAGCTTGGTATACCTAATATTCTCAGTGATGAGGTACCTGATGGAAATGATGAGGAAGACAATGTAGAGGTGCGTAGCTGGGGCACTCCGCGCCAATTTGACTTCGACCCTAAAGATCATGCAGATCTTGGTGTTGACAGTGGCATGATAGACTTTGAGTCATCTGCGAAGATTACTGGCTCCAGGTTTGTGGTAATGAAGTCTGGTATTGCCAAACTACATAGAGCCCTGACCCAGTTTATGCTTGATACCCACGTAGAAGATCATGGGTATGAGGAAATATATGTCCCGTATATGGTTAATGCGGATTCTCTATACGGAACAGGGCAGCTGCCTAAGTTTGAGGAAGACTTGTTTGCCCTTAGTGGTGACAAAAAATACTACTTGATCCCAACGGCAGAGGTGCCGGTAACCAATATGGTTCGTGATGAAATCATATCGCCAAAGCATTTGCCGATAAAGTATGTTTGCCACACACCATGTTTTAGATCGGAGGCCGGTTCAGCTGGAAAAGATGTGCGCGGTATGATACGCCAGCACCAGTTTGAAAAGGTTGAGCTTGTGAATGTAGTCCACCCGGATGAATCGGATCAAGCGCTTGAAGACCTGACCGCATGTGCAGAAAAAATTCTGCAGAAGCTGGACCTGCCATACAGAACCGTGATTCTTTGTGCTGGGGATACTGGGTTCTCATCCTCTAAGACTTATGACATAGAGGTATGGCTGCCAGGTGCAAATGCCTATCGTGAGATTTCATCCTGCAGTAATTTTCAGGATTTCCAGGCGCGCAGATTACAGGCACGCTGGAGAAACCCTGAAACCGGCAAGCCTGAACTGGTGCACACCTTGAATGGTTCCGGGCTAGCAGTTGGGCGTACCCTGATCGCAGTTATGGAAAACTACCAGCAGGCGGATGGTAGCATCAAGGTGCCTGAAGCGCTGAAACGTTACATAACCGAAGATGTTATAAAGTTATAATTCTTTTGTGGTAGGCTGGGTTTGTGTCTGCAATCCAGCCAGCCAGCAATAAGAAGTGCTGCATCCCGCGACTTCAAGATCAATAGAAGCAAAGCCTCTGATCCTGCCTATCAAAATATCACCATATAACCCTGAATTAATGCTGACTGCAATTGCATGTTAGCCTGTAAGATATTGATTACACCCACTTAAGATTTGTCCGCTATTTTATATTTAATCCATCCGTATAATGGGGTATAACAAAGAGAAGTAAAATAATAAGATGTAAATAATTATAAAGATAACTATACAGAGGGAACTTAACAAAGGCATCAGTATCAATAGTGGTGTATTGAATAAAAATGGTGTGATTTGCGCTTCCCCCACACAAAGATGAATGAGCAGGATAAAAAATAAGGACACAGGAGAGGACACATGGGAATCTCAACTTTAGTATCAGATGACAAAAAGAAGCTTACGTTTCAGGTTTCAGGAAATATGGATTTTAGTATCGTCCGTCCACTATTTGGAACGGCGAATGATTATGCATCTGATGAGACAACGTTTATTATCAATTTTGACAAGCAGACAAACGTTCATGACTCCGGGCTTGGTGCAATTCTGCATTTGGCTGAGATTAAACATGAGTCAATTAGGTTGGAAAATTGCCCGAAAGAGGTTTCTGCAAAGATAGAAAATTCCAGTTTAAAAGAGCTGGTGTATATAGCTTAGTAATATAAAAAAAAGATTAACACGTCCATACCCGCATTAGCGGGAATAAAGGATAATTTTCTTTAATTATCCTTTTCCATTTACAAAACATCTAAGCAGTAATATCCTAGCCGCATCATATATATTTAATTATTAATAATTAAGCACTTATTTAAAGCAGTATTTGCTGCTGCTAGTTATTGCGGATGCATCTGAAATGGTTGAGCTATCAGGTTATACCAATTTAAAAGAGATAATGCTATCGAATGGGTTTTCAGTTTTTCGGGCTCAAAGAGAAAGTGATAATCTAAATGTTTTTATAAAGGTGTTAGATGCTGGTCGCGTAACTATTGAGATAGCAAATCAATTTAATAATGAGTTTAAACGCCTTTCAGATTTTGATTTTGAAGGCGTTATTAAACCATTGGCTATGGAAAGTATCGGGGAATATAAGGTTATGGTCTTTGAAGATCATGGCTTTGCCTTTTTGAATGAGGCAATGCTCGATACTGAGATCAATATTGAAGAAGCATTGGTAATTGCTAATAACCTTATTGTTGCTATTGGGGAGTTGCATTCATGGCAAATAGTTCACGGCAAAATCTGTCCTCGTGATATTCTCTATGATCCTGAAACTAAAAATGTCATGCTGTTTGGTGCTGGTATATTTGATACTTCCTTTTTTTGGGAAAAAGATCCTGAGTGGAAAAAACAATATTTATATGTATCCCCTGAAGTAAAGCAGCTGACAAATCATAGGCCTGATTACCGGACCGATTATTATTCTTTTGGTGTGATTGTTCACGAGTTACTCGCAGGTTTTCTTCCGTTTTATGATGATTGTATTGATGAATATACATCTCAGAATATTCTAGCAGAATCCTTGTTTTCAGCGCAAAATAGACCAGCTAAAGTACAAATTCCTAATGTAATTGCTGATATTGTCAGAAAGTTACTTGCGCTGGAACCATTGGACAGATATCAAAGTGTCTGGGGTATCAATGCGGACTTGGAACAGTGTGTAGATCAACTGCGTGCCCGGGGAAAGATTTATCACTTTCCGCTTGCTCGTCATGATGTTTCCAGTCAGTTTGCAATACCGGAAAAGCTATATGGGCGTGAAACAGAAGTGCGCCAGCTTATGGATACTTATAGCAGAGTATCAAAAGGTACGAAGGAGGTTATCGCCATCTCTGGGGATCCGGGAATTGGCAAGACATCTATTGTTGCTGAAATTAAGGGGACGATAGAAAGAAGAAATGGCACATTTATTTCTGGCAATTTTGATAGCAATCTTAATGATATTTCAGACGGGGCCATTATTAATGCGATACGAAGTTTTATCAAAGATGTTGTCTTAGCTGATGCTAGTCAGATTGATTATTGGCATGATCTGTTGGTTGATGTCTTAGGACATAATGCTAAAGTCTTGATAGAAGTTATTCCTGAATTAGAGCGAGTTATAGGCTACCACGGTGAGCCGGAAGAGCTGGAGCCTCTAGAGGCAAAGAACCGGTTTAATTTTATGCTGCAGACTTTGATACAGGTTATCAGCAGCGAGAGAACGCCTCTGGTTCTGTTCTTGGATAATTTTCACCTGGCAGGCTCAGCAACAGCCGACTTTATCTTTGATCTGCTGACCAATTGCGAAACAAACTATTTGATGGTTGTTCTTGCATATCGTAAAAAAGAACTGCAGCAGCGCGAATACCTGAAGGATTTTTGCCTGGATCTTGAATCCCAGGGTGAGAAAGTGAAAGAGCTAGAGCTAAATCACCTTTCGTTACAGAATATCTCCCAGCTTATAGTTGATGCGCTTTACAGTGATAAGGGGGAGGTAGCTGCTCTTGCCCGCCTTGTAGAAACAAAGACCAAAGGCAATCCGCTTTTTATTGACGAGTTCTTAAAGACCCTTTTTTCAGAACAGATGATCTACTTCGACTCAAACCAGGGGAAATGGCACTGGGACCTGAAAGAGATACAGTCCAGAGATTCATTTGATAATGTTATAGATTTTGTGGCCGGAAGAATAGTTCGTATGGGAGAGCAATTTCAACGGCTCTTAACCGTGGCAGCAGTCATTGGCAGTAACTTTGATATTAATCTATTGTCAAAAGTGTTAAAAAATCCGCTAATTGATGTATACGGCTTGCTTAATGACCTAAAGACATCTGGCCTGATTTATGAAATTGACGGTGAAAAGCAGGATGTCGTTGATGGTGCTGAAGCGGTAAATATCGCAGTTAACTATCGTTTTTCTCATGACATGGTTAGATATTCAGTACAAACTCTATTAAGCCCTCAAGCAATGAGCAAGTTGCATAATGAAATAGGGGTTGAATTGCTGGAAGAGGATGTGGATCACAGTCTGCTATTTGAAATCACCAATCAGCTAAATGCAGGGGCTGTGATTTCTACGCTAAATGTTGAGGAAAGCAAAAAGCTTATCGATTTAAATATTCGTGCGGCAGAGAGAGCTATAAAGATTAATGCCTACAGGTTCGCTCAGGAGTACCTCGCCTTTGCAATAAAAGTGTTGGGGATAAATGGGTGGTCCCAATCGTATCAGCTTACAGTAAATCTTCACCTGAAGTTATTGCGCTGTCTGTATCTAAATAACAGTCATTCCGAAATGATAATGCTTTCAGATCAGATAATAAGTAAGGTATCGCTGCCAATTGACAGGGCAAAAATCTATGAAGTAATTATGGATGCCTATATCAAAAAACAGGATCTGGTCAAGGCATCTGACTATCTATTAACTGCAATAAACCAGTTTGGGATGGAAGTTAATGATAAGCCGAACAAGTTTAGAACGTTCATGCTATATATGCTAATAAAGAGAAAGCTAAATCGTAAGGATATTAGTTTTATTGAAAATTTACCTCCAATGGATGACCCTGCCTTTGCAGAGTGTTTGCGTATTGCAGTGCGTGGTAGTGTTGCACTGTATTTCACTAAGCCGGAAACCTATGCATATACAGTTTTAAAAGGCGGATCAGCAATACTGAAACATGGATTGACCCAAGAATCGCCGCTGGTTTTGACCGGTTTGGCAACTTTGTTTTTTACCATGTCAAATGATGATATTGGCTATCAGCTCGGAAAGGTATCTTTGTCTTTGGCAAAGAAGTTGGGTAGAAGAGATGTTGAGTTAAGGGCCAGATATCTTAATATATTTTTTATTATGCGCAGCAAGCTCCATATAAAGGAGTCACTGCCACACCTTGAAAGCATATTTAATGAATCCAAAGAAATTGGTGATTTTGAATTTGGATCACTGGCACTTGTGGGTTATGCATCCACAGCGCTAATCCAGGGAACGACACTTAATGCTCTTAAAGAGAAGATTGAGCGGCAACTTCATCTAGTAAAACGGTTTGGTATCGCAAATCATATTCGTATCTATCAAATGATCTTGCAAGTGGTGCATAATCTATTGGGTACAGAGCCAAAACTATCACAACTAATTGGCAAAGAATTTAATGAGCAGGTGCAAAAGCCAGCACTTATTATGTCCGGGGATCGAGCAGGGCTATTCTTCTATCACCTGCACAAGGTGACTTTGCTGTATATGGAGCAGGATTTTATAGCTGCTTTGGAAGAGGTGGACGAGTTGGAAAAGCACTTAGGCTATGTTTCTGGATTTTATGAAACTGTATTTTATGACCAGTTCGATTCTTTAATAAGATTGTCTGTATATGCAGCAGTAAATGTTTCTCGTTCCGAACAAAAGGCAATCATTAAAAAGGTGCGGAGAAATCAAAAGCGATTGGCGAAATGGTGCAAGTTTTCACCGGAGAATAATCAGCACAAATATGACCTGGTTGAGGCTGAGCTAAATAGGGTGCTTGGTAATGAGTTAAAGGCAATCAATCTTTATGGTCAAAGTATTGAAAATGCCAAAAAAAATGGATTTATAAATGAGCAGGCCATGGCAAATGAAATTGCGGCAAGATTTTATATGCAAACCGGTAAAACAAGAATGGCTGAGGTGCATATGCAGGCTGCTCATGCGCTGTACAAAGAGTGGGAGTCGCAGGCGATGGTTGTCAAGCTTGAAGATAGGTATGGTGAGCTTATTAACTCTGAGGTGTTCTCTTAATAACAAAAAAGGCGGGAAAACCCGCCTTAACATAAAGTTGATTGACTACAATCTATTAATCGTCTCCAGCAAGAGCCATTAGAAGATGCAACAGGCTCAGGAACAGATTTAGAATATCTAAATACAGGCTGATCGTAGCCATGATGTAGTTTGTTTCTCCACCATTAATGATTCTGCTGGTGTCATACAGGATGTATGCAGAGAAGATAAATACAAACATACCTGAGATTGCCAGTGATAGTGCCGGAATCTGAAAAAAGATGTTGGCTACTGCTGCGATAATTCCAACGATTAAGCCGATAAACAGAAACTTGCCTAAAAAGCCAAAGTCTTTTTTAGTAACGATTGCAATTGCTGAAAGTGAGATAAATATCCCAGATGTCAGTGCCAGACTAGTCATAATCAATTCTGTGGCATTTGCGTAAATAGCTAGATAAGCTGAGATTGTTGGGGCAATTGATAGTCCCATTGCACCTACAAATCCGAAAACAGAAACTAGGCCTAATGGACTGTTTCTAAGGTATCTGGTTAGGAATAAAAGGCCAAAGCCAACAGCCCAGCAAATGATTCCATGGATGCCGGTCAATTGAAGTTGAGTGCCTACAAATGTCATTACCGCACTGAATGCTAATGTCATTGATAGCAGCAGGTAGGTGTTTCTTAGTACTTTGTTGGTTGCAAGTACTGACTCCCCAGCTCTTTGTACTACTTGATCCTGATAAGCGTCGTAGTTCATTGTTTCTCTCCCGTTAATAAATATCTTTAACTACTAGCGGTTACTATAGCAAGATAAATGCGTTAAGCAATCAATATCATTTCTTTGGACATTGAATATTTGAAAATGTTCTGGAATTTATAGAATATGCTAAAACCACGTTATTCCCGCAGCCGCGGGAATCTCGAGAATTTTAATGTCAATGGAATGAAATTGAATAGTATTGTGTAGAAAATAGCTTACTTGCCGCGGTAGATGATTCTGCCCTTTGAAAGATCATAAGGTGTCAGTTCAACATTAACAACGTCGCCAGTCAAAATTCTAATGTAGTTTTTGCGCATTCTGCCGGAGATGTGGGCAGTTACAACGTGGCCGTTTTCCAGTTCTACTCTAAATAGGGTGTTGGGAAGAGTTTCCACAACGGTGCCGCTCATCTGAATGTTATCTTCTTTTGCCATTATTTAAAAAATC
>QZLE01000172.1 GCA_004796365.1 Gammaproteobacteria bacterium
AGGAGTTTCCTATGTTTTCAAAAGATATGAATATTGAAAGCTTTGATTCAGAAGTTTGGGAAGCGATGCAACAAGAGGCTCGTCGTCAAGAAGATCACATCGAGCTAATTGCATCTGAGAACTATACCAGCCCAAGAGTGATGGAAGCTCAAGGCAGCGTCTTAACCAATAAGTATGCAGAAGGCTATCCTGGTAAAAGATACTATGGCGGTTGTGAGTATGTTGATATTGTTGAAGCAGCGGCAATTGAAAGGGCTAAAGAGCTTTTTGGTGCTGATTATGCAAACGTGCAGCCGCACTCAGGTTCGCAGGCAAATGCAGCTGCATATCTTGCCCTGATCGAAGCGGGTGATACCATTTTGGGAATGAGTCTTGACCATGGTGGCCACCTTACCCACGGTGCTAAGGTAAACTTTTCTGGTAAGATCTTTAACGCGGTACAATACGGCCTGAACCCGGAAACTGGTGAGGTTGATTATGCTGAGATCGAGCGCCTTGCCGTAGAGCACAAGCCTAAGCTGATTATTGCTGGATTTTCTGCGTACTCAAAGGTTTTGGATTGGCAGAAATTTAGAGATATTGCAGATAAGGTTGGTGCATATTTTGTGGTTGACATGGCTCACGTTGCTGGCCTTGTTGCTGCAGGCGAATATCCATCTCCAGTACAGATTGCGGACGTAACAACTACAACTACCCACAAGACCCTACGTGGTCCACGTGGTGGTTTGATCCTGGCAAAGGCAAACCCTGAGATTGAAAAGAAACTAAACTCAATTGTATTTCCTGGAACACAAGGTGGACCATTAATGCACGTTATTGCAGCTAAGGCAGTTGCATTTAAAGAGGCATTGAGCCCTGAATTCAATGAATACCAAAAGCAGGTGGTAAAAAACGCCAAGGCAATGGTCGAAGTGGTAATTGAGCGTGGTTATAACGTTGTATCAAATGGTACTGACAATCACCTATTCCTTATCGACCTAATTAATAAAGGTATCACCGGAAAGGCGGCAGATGCGGCGCTTGGTGCAGCAAATATTACCGTTAATAAGAATACTGTTCCAAATGATCCTCAGTCACCATTTGTAACTAGTGGCCTGCGTGTAGGTACACCAGCTGTAACAACTAGAGGTTTTAAAGAGGCGGAGTGCAAAGATCTTGCTAACTGGATTTGTGATGTGCTTGACGACATTGAAAATCAGGACTCTATTGCAGCAGTTAAATCAAAAGTTCTTCAGCTATGCGGCAAGTTTCCTGTTTATGGTAACTAAGATCCATTTTGAAAGGATCTGGTATACAATAGAAGTTACCGAATAAATAACGGAGCCTTCAATTCATGCGTTGCCCATTTTGTGGTGAAAGTGAAACCAAAGTAATCGATTCAAGATTAGCTCACGATGGTGATCAGGTGCGTCGCCGTCGTGAGTGCACTTCCTGTAGTGATCGTTTTACTACGTATGAATACCCTGAACTGATACTGCCGCGTGTAGTAAAAGGCAGTGGTAGCAGGGAGCAGTTCAGTGAAGAAAAGCTAAGAACCGGAATAACCAGGGCGCTGGAAAAAAGACCGGTAAAGACCGAGATGATCGAAGAAGCGATCAATCGTATTAAACACCAGCTTATAGTGGCCGGTGAAAGAGAAGTAAAAAGCAACAAAATAGGTAAGCTTGTTCTGGAAGAGCTAAACAATCTCGATGTTGTTGCCTATATCAGGTTCGCTTCAGTATATTTAGACTTTAAAGATTCAGATAGTTTTCGTGAGCTTCTGGAATCAATAGAAAAAAGCCCTTCAGTAGAATTAAAGAAACACCAAATCCCTCTTCTTCCTGATGAAGAAGACTAGTCTCGTTTTTTCAAAAAGCATTTGAAAACACCGTTTTATGTGTCTTTAGGCAGGTAATATTGAGCAGTGTTGACCGTGGGTCAACTAAAATTGCTGCATAATTAGTCGATCTTATATATATAAATACCTGATGGTATGTTTGAATAAGAGTTAGGCGTATAAAAAGAACAACAAATTGGTGTCGAGGTGCTTATGCCTACAAAAAATATAAACGGTTTTGAGTGTAGATATGAAGTTTCCGGTAATTTGGATGCAGAAGATACGGTGATTTTTATTAACGGTATTGCAAATTCACTTGAAAGTTGGACCTTGATTAAGAAACCGATTGAAAGCAATTTTAGAATATTGACTTATGATTTACGGGGTCAATGGTTTTCCGAAGTAACAGACGATGAGCCCTACTCATTTAAAGGTATGGCTGAGGATCTGTACGCGTTAATGCAGGCAATGAATATTGATGCAGCGCATTTTGTTGGAACAAGTCTGGGTGGAGAGATTGCATTCTGGTTTGCTTTGATGTATCCAGAAAAGGCAAAATCAATTTGTTCAATCGCTGCAGTCTCTGAAGTTACGGCCTTGCTGCAAACCCAGGTTAATCGCTGGAGATCAATAGCTCTTGAAGCAGTTAACGAAATTAACCAGATCCTAGAGTTATTGGAGTGCGAGGATGAGAAGAAAGAGATATTAAAGAAGTGGGGACATAATTTTTATCAGGGTGTTGTGCCTGAGTTGTATGCAAATTCGTTTCTAGAGGCGAATTATGAAGTGGTTGAGCAAAGAGATAAAGTGTTTCAGGATATGTGCCACCCTGATTTTTTCAGAGGGCAGGTATATCTAAGTGATATGTTTTTCAGGTTGAGAACCGATGAAAAATTTACTCACCGACTTAAAGAAATTGATTGTCCTACTCTGTTAATTGCCGGAGAAAAGGATGTAATTAAACCTCCGAGCTTTAGCGAACTTATGGTGAGAAATATTCCGGGGTCACAGATGCGAGTTCTTAAGGATGCAGGACATGCCTTGATAAATGAAAGGCCGCAAGAACTAGGAAAGATGGTAAAAGATTTTTTATTGCAAACAGATTCTGAATCTGCAGAAATGCGCATGGAAGCGAGTTGATTTGATTTTGTATTATTTTGTGTCCCAAGCCCCGTTTCCGGGGCTTTTTTTATATCTGGATTAGGCTATATTTCTTGGTTGCGGCGCAGGAATTAATGATGCGCACATGATGTGTCGTTAGAATGCCTTTTTGTGTTTACTTTTAGTCAACAAAAAAAACACCATTTATGGTTAATGAGCTATGTTTATATGTGTAAAGTTGTGATGAAATATACTCACTAATATAAAACAAATCATACAAGTGTTGTGTTGAGGTCAAAATGTCAACTATAAAGATTAACGGTTTCGAGTGTAGGTATGAGGTGTCAGGAAATCTTGAAGCCAAGAATACGGTCATATTTATTAACGGTATTGCTAATTCTCTGGAAACCTGGAATCAAGTTAAAGAGCATTTAGCAAGCAATTTTAAAACTATTACGTATGACCTGCGCGGGCAGTGGTTTTCTGAGGTTACCAGTGATAAACCATATTCATTCCACGATATGGCCGAAGATCTTGATGCTCTGATGGAGGCGCTGGATGTTGAAAATGCGCATCTTGTTGGGACTAGTCTTGGTGGTGAGATTGCGTTGTGGTATGCACTAATGTATCCGCAGAAAGTCAAAACACTATCAGTGATTGCTTCAGTATCTGAAGTTACGGCTCTTTTGCAGCGTCAAGTTAACAGATGGAGAACAATTGCGCTCGAGGCAGTGCAGGATATCGATAAGAATCATGGTGATAAGATTACATTAAAAAAATGGGGGCATAATTTCTATCAAGGAGCTGTTCCTGAGTTGTATGCCAACTCTTTCCTTGAAGAAAATTACGATGTTGTCGAGCAGCGAGATATGGTTTTTCAGGAAAACTGCCATCGTGATTTCTTTAAAGGGCATGTGTATCTATGTGATATGTTTTTTAGATTAAGAACAGATGAAAAGCTAACGCCAAGGTTGCCTGAAATATCAACCCCGACTTTGATAGTTGCAGGTGAAAAGGACGTAATTAAGCCTCCGTGTTTTAGTGAAATCATGGCGCGTAATATCCCTAATTCCGAGCTTAGAGTAATGAAAGATACCGGTCATGCGGTGATTAATGAAAAGCCGCATGAGTTAGGTGAAATGATCAAGGTCTTTTTGTTCAAAAATGATGATGATATGACAACTCCGGAGATGGAAGCAGCGGCAATTAAGGGTAGTATGGCAATTAACTAGCTAGTTCCATCTTTATTTATCATTTTTAAAAGCCCCGTTTCTGGGGCTTTTTTTGTGTTAATATCGGTTATTGAAATAAATTATGGAGTTGTGATGCATGGATATTCAGTCTGCAGTTTATGGGTTTCTTGCTGGCTCAATCCTTTTTTTAGTTATTGGTTTTGTCATTCATAGATTGGTAAAAAAAGATGTAGCAATAAAGCTGGGGCAGCAGGCGGCTGAGCTTGAATCTGCCCAAAGCAGTTGGGCTGATGCTCGGCTGGAGTTGGCAGTGGCCAAGGAAAAAGTAGAAAACTGCAAAGTTCTCGAGAAAGAGCTTGAGCAGCTAAGGCCAATGTATCAGGAAAATATTTCTGAACTTGCTACAAGTAAACAGCAGATTATGGAGCTGGGGAAAAAAGAATTACAGTATCTCGAGCAGATCAAAGAGCAAAAAAATATTGCGACAGACAAAGAAAAAGCCGTGAATGGATTACAGGTAGAGCTAGCAGATTTGCGAGTGCTGAACCAGGAGTTTGCCACGAGGATTGAAGAAGAACGCAAACAGTCGAAGCAAAATATCAAGCTTCTGGAAGATGCACAGGGAAAACTTTCGGAGCAATTCCAAAATCTTGCCAATAAGATCTTTGAAGAAAAGGGAAAAAAATTTACCGAGCAAAACAAAGAGCATATAGGTGTGTTGTTAAATCCTCTTCGTGAACAATTGGGCGATTTTAAAAAAAAGGTTGAGGATGCCTATGATAAAGAAACAAAAGACAGAATCTCTTTAAAAGAGGAGATAAAAAATCTACGGGACTTGAATCAGCAAATCAATCAGGAGGCAAAAAACCTAACAAATGCTCTTACAAAAGATAACAAGGCGATGGGCGATTGGGGGGAGATGCAGTTGGAGCGCATTCTTGAGGATGTTGGTTTGGTTAAAGGGCGTGAGTATGAAGAGCAGGCGGTTTATAAAAATGAAGAAGGGGCTAACCTACGCCCGGATTTTGTAGTGCATCTTCCAGAAGGTAAAGATGTGGTAATCGATTCTAAAGTTACTCTTGACTCATGGGTAGGTTATTGCAGTGCTGACGATAAAGAAGAAAAGGATGCTGCGCTGAAGGGATTGATTGCATCGGTGAAAAACCATGTTAGAGGCCTAAAGGATAAAGACTATCGAGATCTTAAAGGCATGCGTTCTCTTGATTTTGTGTTGATGTTTATTCCGGTAGAGGGGGCGATGATGTTGGCTTTGGAATCGGAGCCTCAGCTGTTCAAGGATGCATTTGACTCAGGGGTGCTGATTGTTGGTCCGACTAATCTGATGGGGACATTGCGTACCATAGAGCGGATATGGCGTTTTGAAAAGCAGAATAAAAATGCACAGAAGATGGCAGAAGAAGCGGGCAAGATATATGACCAATTTGCCTTGGTAGTTGAGTCTCTGGATGATATTGAGGATAAGCTTGATAAGGCACGCAATGCTTTTGATTTGACTAAAAAACGGATGGTTGAAGGGCGTGGCAATTTGGTAAATAGAATTAATAGCCTGAAAAAACTGGGAGCTACCACCAAGAAGGAGTTGTCTGAAGAGTTGGTGGGTAAGGCGGAGTTGGAAGATTCTAAGGAATAAAGCAATAGGTAGGCAGCAGGCGGAGCATGATCACATCGTTTAAACACCGCCTGCGGCATGGGTGTATTTGCTGTGTGTCTGCAAACAAGGTGATTGTGCAAACGAGCTATTCATAAAGTTGGATTTGTTAATCAAATCAATAGCTTGTTTTGTGTGTTTTGATGTGTATTCGAAAGATAAAAAACACAAAAAAAAATCGCGAAATAAATCACTAAATAATTCCCTTATAAGCTGTTAGTAGGGTGCTGATTGTGATACTATTTGTACCAAATTTTTTATGCGTGAAACATGGTTTGTGAAGCGCATAATTAGCTACAAATCAGGAACAAATAGTAACTTATGGAATTTGCAAAAGAGATAAGCCAGGTAAGCCTTGAAGATGAGATGAAACAATCTTATCTGGATTACGCGATGAGCGTAATTATTGGCAGGGCATTGCCTGATGTGCGTGATGGATTAAAACCGGTTCACAGGCGTGTTCTTTACGCCATGAATAGTTTGGGAAATGACTGGAATAAGCCATATAAAAAATCCGCGCGTGTTGTTGGTGATGTTATAGGTAAATACCACCCTCATGGTGATACTGCAGTTTACGATACCATCGTGCGTATGGCTCAACCGTTTTCACTGCGCTATATGCTGGTTGATGGCCAGGGTAACTTCGGATCTGTTGATGGTGATTCCCCTGCTGCCATGCGTTATACAGAAGTTCGGATGGCAAAGATTGCCCACCAGATGCTTCTGGATCTGGAAAAAGAAACGGTAGACTTTGCTCCAAACTATGATGAATCAGAGTCCGAACCTGTAGTTCTACCAACTCGCCTACCATCGCTTCTGGTGAACGGATCTTCCGGTATCGCTGTTGGTATGGCAACCAATATCCCACCACATAATCTTAACGAAGTTATCGATGCTTGTGCGGCACTAATCGATAATCCTGAATTAAGTATTGATGAAATTATCAATTACATCCCTGGTCCTGATTTGCCTACTTACGGAATTATCAACGGCGTTGAAGAGATCAGGCAGGCCTATAAAACCGGTCGCGGTCGTATGTTTATGCGTGCGCGTTGTGATATCGAAGATATGGAAGGCTCAACCAAGCAGGCGATCATCGTTACTGAGCTTCCATACATGGTTAATAAGGCGCGTCTGGTAGAAAAAATTGCCGAGCTGGTTCGCGATAAGAAGATCGAAGGGATTACCGAACTACGTGATGAGTCCGATAAGGATGGCATGCGTATCGTAATTGAATTGCGCAAAGGCGAAGTGGCCGAAGTGGTTCTGAATAATCTTTACAAGCAAACCCAGATGCAGTCGGTGTTTGGAATCAATATGGTTGCCATTGTTGATGGTCAGCCGCGACTGCTAAATCTAAAGCAGATTTTGGAAGAGTTCGTTCGCCATAGACGTGAAGTTGTTACCCGCAGAACCGTGTTTGATCTGCGCAAGGCGCGTGAGCGTGCGCATATTCTGGAAGGTTTGGCGGTTGCACTTGCCAATATCGATGAAATTATCGAATTGATTAAAACCTCTGCCAATTCTGCCGAGGCCAAAGAGAAGCTTCTGGGTAAAGATTTTGCACCAGGTGGTGTTATGGCGCTTCTGGAAAGGGCTGGTTCTGATTCCTCAAGGCCTGAAGATCTGCCGGAAGGGTTTGGTCTGGTTGATGGAAGATACAGACTGTCAGAGGCTCAGGTGCAGGCTATCCTGGAAATGAGGCTGCACAGGCTTACTGGCCTTGAGCAGGATAAGATCGTTGCTGAATATAAAGAGTTTCTGGAGCGTATAGCTGAGCTAATATCGATTCTAAGCAGCGTAACCAAACTGATGCAGGTTATACGTGATGAACTGATTGAGCTAAAAGAGCAGTTTGGTGATGAACGTCGCTCGCAAATTATTGAAAGAAAACTTGATTTGAGTCTGGAAGATCTAATTTCTGAAGAAGAAGTTATGGTTACCTTGTCGCATGCAGGTTATGCCAAGGTGCAGCCGCTTGATATATACAAGGCACAAAAACGTGGCGGTAAAGGTAAGAGCGCAACCGATATCAAAGATGATGATTTTGTCGATAAGCTTTTTGTTGCCAATACCCACGATTGGCTGCTGTGTTTCACCAGTAACGGTAAGGTTTACTGGCTGAAGGTATACGAGTTGCCGCAGGCCGGAAGAAATGCCAGAGGTAAACCAATTGTTAACATGCTTCCTTTGGAAGAAGGTGAACGGGTTAATGCAGTGTTGCCGGTGCGTAAGTTTGAAGACGGACAGTTTGTATTTATGGCAACTGCCAATGGTACAGTTAAAAAGACTCCGCTGTCACAATTCTCTCGTCCTCGCGCCAGCGGGATTATTGCGCTGGAACTGCGGGAGGATGATTATCTGATTAACGTTGAGATTACCGACGGTACTAAAGATGTAATGTTATTCAGTTCTGCTGGTAAGGCGATTAGGTTTAATGAAGGCGATGTGCGTGCTATGGGAAGAACAGCTTCTGGGGTGCGTGGCATAAAGCTTGATGATGGTCAGAAAGTAATTTCTCTTATCATTATCAATGAGGAAGGAAAGATTCTTGCTGCAACTGAAAACGGCTATGGTAAACGAACCAATGTTGCCGAGTTCTCGCCTCAAGGGCGTGGCGGACGCGGTGTTATTGGCATTCAGGTATCTGCCCGTAACGGTAAGGTTGTAGGTGCGATTCAGGTCGCAGATGAAGACGAGATTATGCTTGTTAGTAGGGCTGGTACACTTGTTAGAACTAAGGTTGATGGTATTTCTGTTGTTGGCAGAAATACTCAGGGTGTAACCTTGATCTCGATAAGCAAAGAAGATCATCTGGTAGCAATTGATAGAGTTATCAGTGGCGATGATGAAGATGAATCTGAAGAAGGTGATGTGGAAGGTGTTGCAGAAGAAGGCAGCGCAGAAGGTGAGGAATAGCTTTTTAAAAGCTATTCAAAGTAAAGGTTTATAATTTAGTTTTTATTTTTAATATTAACCCGGAGGTATATAAATGGCCCGTGTATTTAACTTTAGTGCAGGACCTGCGACCATAGCAGAAGATGTTCTGAAAAAAGCCCAGGAAGAGCTATTGGACTGGAATGGAACCGGAATGTCAGTAATGGAAATGAGTCACCGTGGTAAAGACTATGTTTCTATCGCTGAAAAGGCAGAGGCAGACCTACGTGAACTTATGAATATTCCTGCTGGCTATAAAGTTCTATTCCTACAGGGTGGAGCTACAGGTCAGTTCGCTGCTATTCCAATGAATATCCTGCGTGGTAAAAAAGCTGCTGATTACGTATGCACAGGTTCATGGTCGAAAAAGGCAATTGCTGAAGGCAAGAAATACTGTGATGTAAATGTTGTATCTCAGCCAGAAAAGTTCAATACTATTCCTGAGGTATCTGAGTGGAATCTAAGTGCTGATGCTGCGTACCTACACATCTGCTCAAATGAAACTATCGAAGGTGTTGAGTTCAAAGAACTACCAGAGTGCGGTGAAGTTCCTCTAGTAGCTGATATGTCCTCAAATATCCTGAGTCGTCCGATCGATGTTAGCAAATTCGGTATTATCTATGCAGGAACCCAGAAAAACATCGGCCCTGCAGGTATGGCGATTGCAATCGTACGCGAAGATCTGATCGGTGATGCACTACCGACCACTCCAAGTGTTCTTGATTATCAAAAGCAGGCTGATAACGACTCAATGCTAAATACACCACCTACTTACACATGGTATATGGCTGGTCTGGCATTCCAAAACTTGAAAAAGATCGGTGGTCTGGAAGCAATTGCTGAAATCAACGATCGTAAGGCGGCTAAACTGTACGATTGCATTGATGCATCTGATTTCTATGCGAACCCAGTTGACCCAAAATATCGCTCTGTAATGAACGTTCCTTTCACTCTTGCTGATGACAGTCTAGATGCGGCATTCCTTGATGGCGCGAAGAAAGAAGGTCTGGTAACTCTCAAAGGTCACCGCTCAATTGGTGGTATGCGTGCAAGTATCTACAATGCAATGCCAGAAGAAGGCATTGATGCACTAATCGCGTTTATGAAAGAGTTTGAAAGAACTAACGGTTAATCAACAGTCGTCATTCCGGATAGCGCGAAGAGCATAGTCCGGAAAACAGAAAAATTTAAAAGGTAAAAAACCATGAAAAAGATTTTAACCCTAAATAATATCTCTTCTATTGGACTTGAACGTCTTCCGTTAGACCAATACGAGATCTCATCAGAATCTTCTGCTCCTGACGCAATTCTTCTTCGTTCATTCAAAATGCACGATATGGAAATTCCTGCGTCTCTAAAAGCTGTTGGCCGTGCAGGTGCTGGTACCAATAATATCCCTGTAGACAAGATGACCGGTGAAGGTATTCCTGTATTCAACGCACCAGGCGCTAACGCAAATGCGGTAAAAGAGCTAACTCTTGCTGGTATGCTTTTGGCTGCCAGAAACATTTGCCCAGCATGGGACTACGTTTGCAAGCTTGAAGGCGAGAACGATAAGATCTCTAAAGACGTTGAAGCGGGCAAGAAAACCTATGGAGGTTTCGAGCTTCCAGGAAGAACTCTTGGTGTAATCGGCCTTGGTGCTATTGGTGTAATGGTAGCAAATAGCGCGAAAGCGCTTGGCATGAACGTAGTTGGTTTTGATCCGCAGCTAACCGTCCGTTCTGCATGGCAGCTATCTTCTGCAGTAATGCAGGCAAGCGGAATTGATGATCTGGTATCAAGATCAGATTTCATTACTTTCCACGTACCGCTAAATGATCACACCAGAGGTCTTATTAACCGTGATCGTATTGCGATGATGAAAGAAGGTGTTGTTGTTCTTAACTTCTCGCGTGGTGAAGTTGTGGATGACGAAGCGATGATCGAAGCGCTTGATAGCGGTAAAGTTCACGCTTATGTAACAGACTTCCCAACCAAAGAGCTGAAGAATCACCCGAAAGTTATTGGTCTTCCGCAC
This sequence comes from Gammaproteobacteria bacterium, assembly GCA_004796365.1. GTDB lineage: Bacteria > Pseudomonadota > Gammaproteobacteria > QZLD01 > QZLD01 > QZLE01. The sequence goes on from QZLE01000172.1 coordinate 10,740, forward strand.
CTTGGTGCTTCAACCGGTGAAGCTGAAGATAACTGTGCAATTATGGTTGCAGATCAGGTTAAAGATTTCCTAGAGAACGGAAATATCATTAACTCTGTTAACTTCCCTGAGCTAGTTGTTCCAAGAGCAGGAGTAGCGCGTTTAACCGTTGTTAACAAGAATATCCCTAACATGGTTGGTCAGATATCAACTGCAATTGCGGATGCAGGCCTTAATATTGCAGACATGACTAATAAGTCGCGAGGTGATATTGCTTACACAATCGTTGATGTTGAGTCAGAGATTAGCGATGATACTGTTGCTAAAATTGAAGCAATTGAAGGTGTGGTAAAAGTACGCGTTTTATAAAAAAGCTGCTGCGCTTATTTACTCTTTGTTGCGAGCTGTTAAAAAATGAGTCACGCACTATAAGTGCGCTCAACATATTTTTAATAGCTCGCGCCATGATTAAATTGCGCTCGCGACGCTTTTAAATATTGAGCTACTAAGCTCATAACGCTTTTAGGCTTTTTGCTATTGCCAAAATCTGCCATCCCGGGTTTGACCCGAGATCCAGAAAAACTATAGTTCCCAGGCCTTGCCTGGGAATCTACATTTAAGCCGGGTAAATATGAGTCAGATAGAAAAGACCAATTTAGAATCAGTGCGAACCAAGATCGATAGTATTGATGACCAGATTCTTGCGCTGATTGAGCAAAGGGCAGAGTGTGCTACAGAAGTTGCGCGCGTAAAAAGAGAGGCTGGTGAAACCAGTAATTTCTATCGTCCGGAACGTGAGGCTCAGGTATTACAGAAGGTAATGCAGAATAATAAAAGCCATCTAGATGATTCTCATGTTGCTGTGATCTTTCGTGAGATTATGTCTGCCTGCCTTAACCTGCAACAACCGCTTAAGGTTGCCTTTTTGGGGCCTGCAGGAACATTCACCCAGGCAGCGGCACGTAAACACTTTGGGCATGGCACTGATGAAATACCAATGGCTACAACCGAACTGATATTGCGTGAGGTTGAGGCTGGAACTGCTGATTTTGGGGTTGTGCCGGTGGAAAACTCAACCGAGGGGATAGTAAGTAATACCCTTGACTGTGTTATGAATACCAACTTGGTGATTAATGGCGAGGTTGAGGTTAAGATCAACCAAAATCTGCTCACAAAGGCCAAGTCTTTATCCGATATAAAAGTTGTATACTCTCACCAGCAAGGTTTAGCACAAGTGCGTTCATGGCTTGATACCAACTTGCCGAATATTGAGCGAATTGCCACCAGTAGTACTTCCGAAGCTGCACGCATGGCATCTGAGGATGAAGCTGTTGCTGCCATTTCCTCGGCTACAGCGGCGGAGATCTATGATGTACCTGTTTTCGCACCATGCATTGAAGATCTACCAAATAACACCACTAGGTTTTTGGTTGTGGGTAAGAATCACAATGAACCAAGTGGTAATGATAAAACATCTATCCTTTTAGCGAGCACCAATGTTCCGGGAGGGCTGCATAAGTTGCTAGAGCCACTGGCAAAATATAATGTCGATATGACAAGAATCGAATCCAGGCCATCCCAGGAAAAGGTTTGGGATTATGTCTTCTTTATTGATGTTATTGGTCACAGCCAGGATGAAAACCTGAAGCTGGCTTTGGCGGAAATATCAGAAAAGGCAAGCCTATTCAGAGTACTAGGGTCGTATCCCATAGCAATTCTATAATTAATTCTTATGGTCGAAAGTGGGTTTTTGCAATTTAGCAGAAAGGTCTTTTATTGTATTCCTTGTTTTTTATAAGTGATTTTGTTGGTTGTAAATAGGGGTATTGGTGCTAGATTTATCTTAAAGGGTGATGTTTTTAAGTCTTAGATGGAATTTATATGCCGATATTGCATACAATAGACTCTGAAAAAGGTATTGTTTTAAGTACTTGGGTTGGAGAAATAACAGATGCCGATCTTGTAGAGTCATATCAAAAGCATTTTGAAGATGAGCAGTGGGAACCGGGTTTTTCAAGCATAGTTGACCTAAGAACTGCGGTGTTGAACTCTGTGACTGATGACGGCTTATTTGCCCTTTTTAAGCTAGTTAGAAGTTATACAGAAGGTGAATGCGATGGTTTTGCTTCAGTAATAATTGCTTCAGATGATCTTGCAAGAGAGCTTACAGAAAAGTTTGATTCCTTTAGTAGCGATCAGTTTCATACTATAGAAATATTCGATGATATTCAAGAAGCATATAAATTTTTGAGAAAGTTGTAGTTTATATTGCCGGCTATTTTTTCTATGAACTTGGCAGGACTGTATAGGGATTGTCCATTAATATTAAAAAGAACGAATAAAAACTACGATGAACTTTGTTGATGTTATTTCCGGTCGCGGTGTTTGCAAAGGATAAGCTTATTGTCGGGCAGCATATACGGTTGTTTATGAGCGGATTGTCCGAGATGACCTGAAAAAGTACTACCTTACGGATTTTGCAATCGACAGACTCAAAAGCATAGATTTTTATCTAATCCTTGCCAACAATGCACCATATAAAGATAAACTTCTGAAGGCTATCAGCGTTGTAGCAAAAAAAGAAAATAAAAAGCTGCTAGATAATAAATAACCGGCTCTAAAGAATCTCTGGTAACATTAGTAACAATTGTTAATATCTGTCAAAAAAAGCAATTATTCGCTAATATTGCATTGCTTGTGGAATATTGCTTATGTTTTTAAATTTTGCGGAGTAAATAATGAGCCAGAATAAATTTATTGATCTTGCCTGTGACGGCGTTAAAGGTCTGAACCCTTATCAGCCAGGTAAACCTATCAGTGAGTTGGAACGTGAATACGGTGTAACTGACATTATCAAACTGGCATCAAATGAGAACCCTCTTGGCCCTAGTAAAAAGGCGATGCAGGCTATGCAGGAAGCAATGCAGGAGATCCAGCTTTACCCTGATGGAAATGGCTTTGAACTTAAGAAAGCTATCGCTGAAAAATTTGGTTTTGATCTTAACCAGATAACTTTGGGTAATGGTTCAAATGATATTCTGGAGCTGATTGCAAGAGTATTTCTAACACCTGCTGATGAATCCCTTTTTTCGCAATACTCTTTTGCTGTTTATCCTCTTGCTACACAGGCGGTTGGTGCAAGCATGAATATTGTTTCTGCCTTGCCGGAAGATAATGAAATGCCTCTAGGGCATGATTTGGCTGCAATGCAGGCAGCTATTTCCGATAAGACCAAGGTGATCTTTGTTGCCAACCCTAATAACCCAACTGGTACATGGCTAAAAGCAGCTGATCTTGAGGCATTTATTGCAGCAGTTCCGCAAAACATCATCGTTGTAGTAGATGAGGCATATTTTGAATATGTACAGGAAGCGGGGTATCCTGATTGTTCTAAACTTATAGTCAAATACCCAAATCTTATCGTAACTCGCACCTTCTCTAAGGCGCATGGTTTAGCCGGTGTGCGTGTAGGTTTTAGTATCTCTCATCCAGACATCGCAGATCTTTTAAACCGTGTAAGGCAGCCATTTAATGTTAATACCATGGCACAGGCAGCTGCAGTTGCATCTCTTGCTGATGATGAGCATATCGCAGCATCGGTAGCGTCAAATAGTGCTGGTTTGAAGCAAATCATGGAGTTTTGTGATGCCAAAGGGGTGGGGTATATTCCATCAGTTGGTAATTTTATCTGCATCAAGGTTGGCTCCAATAATGAAAAGCTAGGAGCTGCTGAGATCGATGAACAGCTGCTAAGAAACGGAATTATTGTACGACCAGTGGCAAATTACAAAATGCCAGAGTATCTGCGTGTAACCGTTGGAACAAAAGCTGAAAACGACAGATTATTAAAAGCACTTGAAAAGATAATGAATCTTTAAGCTTTTTTAAAAAGAACCTTTAATAAGCCAGAGATCATAGGGAAATCATAGATGATCGAAAAACTTTGCATAATTGGTGTAGGACTAATTGGCGGGTCATTGGCCCGCGCCCTTAAGGAAAAGGGATATTGCAAACAGATTGTGGGTAGCAGTAGAAGTGCTGACCATCTGCAAAAGGCAGTTGATCTTGGAGTGATTGACTCATATTCAACCGATATGCAGGAAGCGGTCAAAGGTGCTGATGTAATAATAGTGTGTGTACCGCTAGGAGCCATGGAGATGGTGTTCTCTAAGATCAAAGATGTAATAACTCCAGATACTATTATTACAGATGTCGGCAGCTCCAAGCAGAGTGTGGTTGATGCTGCTGAAAGGGCATTTGGTGAGATCCCGGCTAGCTTAATACCTGGGCATCCGATTGCAGGCACTGAAAAAAGCGGAGTAGAGGCCTCGTTTGCCGAACTGTATCAGCGGCGTAAGGTTATTCTGACTCCGCTGGAAAACAATAACCCTGAGCAAGTGGAAAAGATAGAAAATATGTGGCTGCAAACTGGTGCAGAAGTGCGCCATATGTCGGTTCAACATCATGATGAAGTGCTGGCTGCAACATCACATCTACCACATGTTTTGGCATTTGGTATCGTTGATACCCTTGCGAAGATGGATTCGCAACAAGAGATCTTTGAATATGCAGCTGGAGGTTTTCGTGACTTTACCCGTATTGCATCCAGCGACCCGGTTATGTGGCGTGATATTTGTGTGAATAATCGTGACGCTCTCTTAAAGGTAATGCGTAACTACATTGAAGATATGGAGTTGCTTTATAGTCTGATTGAACAGTCAGATGGCGAGGCGCTTAGTGAATTGTTCGAAGGAGCTAAGGGTATTCGTGATAAGTTCAACGATATGCTCCAGGGTTAAGATTTTTTTAAGCCCGCTGAGCGCAGTCGAAGCGAAATAAAAAATTATTAAAACAAGGTGACTTCGACTGCGCTCAGTCGACTTGTTTTTAGTAAAGAGACCGTTATAAGGTTTAATAAATGAAAAACATCAAATACATAGTAAGTCCAGGTAAATCAATCAGCGGTAAATTTCGTGTGCCGGGCGACAAATCAATTTCACATAGATCTATTATGCTCGGTGCATTGGCCGATGGCACCACCAATGTTACTGGTTTTCTTAGTGGTGAAGATAGCCTGTCAACTTTAAAAGCATTTCAGGCAATGGGCGTCGATATAGAAGGTCCGGTTGATGGCAATGTGACTATCAAAGGTGTTGGGATTGATGGCCTTAAGGCGCCATCAATGCCGCTGGATCTGGGTAACTCCGGAACATCTATGCGCCTTATGAGTGGTTTGCTTGCCGGGCAGAAGTTTGATGTAACCCTAATAGGTGATGAGTCTCTTTCGTCTCGTCCAATGAAAAGGGTGACCAATCCATTAGCGCTAATGGGAGCCAAGATTGATACCACTGAAAAGGGAACAGCTCCATTAAAGGTAAATGGTGGTGCGGGCTTGAAAGGTATTACATATGACATGCCAATGGCTAGTGCTCAGGTCAAATCATGTTTGCTACTTGCTGGTCTTTATGCAGATGGTAAAACAGTAGTTACCGAACCAGCACCAACCCGTGATCATACGGAAAGAATGCTAACTGGCTTTGGTTATAAAGTAGGTGTTAATGGCGCAACCATAACCGTTGAGGGTGGTGGCAGGTTAACCGCAACCGATATCGATATTCCCACGGATATATCTTCTGCAGCGTTCTTTATGGTAGCAGCAGCTATTGCTGATGATTCTGAAGTGGTGATTCAGCATGTTGGAATTAACCCAACTCGTACCGGTATTATCGATATCCTAAAACTAATGAATGCCAATATCTCTATCGAGAAAGAAAAGGTCGTTGGCGGTGAGCCGATTGCAGACATTCGTGTTAAGAGCTCTGGCCTTAAAGGAATAAATATTCCGGAAGAATTGGTTCCGCTGGCAATTGATGAATTCCCAGTGCTGTTCATTGCAGCGGCATGTGCTGAAGGCAAGACTGTATTATCTGGCGCGGAAGAGTTAAGAGTTAAAGAGTCAGATCGTATCCAAGTTATGGCAGATGGCCTTGTAGAACTTGGTGTAGATGCACAGCCAACTGAAGATGGAATGATTATTAATGGTGTTGGCAAAGGTGGTAGACCGTTTGCTGGCGGAACAGTGCATAGTCATCATGATCACCGCATCGCTATGTCTTTTGCTGTAGCTAGCCTCAAGGCAACAGCAGATATAGAGATTAATGACTGCGTTCATGTGAATACATCGTTTCCGGGATTTGCGCATCTGGCGCAGCAGGTTGGAATTCAGCTGCAAGAGGTTGAGGTGTAGCAAATGAATGAGGTTTTGGTTATTGCTGTAGATGGTCCAAGTGGATCGGGAAAAGGTACGGTTTCGCGTTTAATTAGCGAAAGATTGGGATGGGGACTTCTGGACAGTGGAGCGATGTATCGTCTGCTTGCCCTGGATTGTCTGAAAAATGCAATCGATTTGGAAAATGAAGCTGCAGTTGCAAAAACTGCAGGAGAAATGGTGATCGAGTTCAAAAATTGTAAAGAAACTCAGGAGATTAAGGTTTTTTTGGAAGGGGAGGATGTAACTAAAGAGTTGCGCACCGAAACCACCGGAAATGCGGCATCAAAAGTTGCCGCAAACCCTAGTGCTAGAAAGGCTTTGCTAGAAAAACAAAGGGATTTTGCGCGTGCACCAGGATTGGTCGCAGATGGTCGCGATATGGGGACAGTTGTATTTCCAGATGCCAGGCTCAAGATTTTTTTAACCGCCACAGCTGAAGAAAGAGCAAAAAGAAGATATAAGCAGTTGAAGCAGAACGGATTTGATGTTAACCTTGCCGCTCTTTTGAGAGAGATAGAGGAACGGGACGAACGAGATATGAACCGATCTTCTGCTCCTTTAAAGCCGGCTGATGATGCTTTGATAATTGATTCTTCCAGCATGACCATAGAAGAGGTCGTAGAAAAAATAATGGAAGCCTTTCAAAAATAGGTTTTAAAATCAGCGCTTTAATTAAAATTTAAATCAGAGGTTGGTCATAAGGATGTGAGCAGCCAGTGTATCTATTGACCCGCGTATTATGGATTGGAAGTATGCGGAATAAGTTAGGATTCATAAGAATCCGGGAAATAAAAGTATGACCGAAAGTTTTGCAGAACTATTTGAACAAAGTCTTCAGGAAACACAAATGGCGCCAGGCTCCATCGTTAAAGGTGTGGTCATGGATATTCAAGGTGACTTTGTAATCGTTAACGCCGGACTAAAATCAGAAGGCGTAATTCCAGTTGATCAATTCCTTGATGAAGGCGGAAATGTTGAAGTTAATGTTGGTGACGAAGTAGATGTTGCCCTTGACTCACTAGAAGATGGCTATGGTGAAACGAGGCTATCTCGTGAAAAGGCGAAACGTGCTTCTGCCTGGATTGAGCTGGAGAAAGCAAGCGAAGCTAATGAAACCGTTATGGGTATTATTAGCGGTAAGGTAAAAGGTGGCTTTACTGTTGAGCTGAAAAACATCAGAGCATTCCTACCAGGTTCGCTTGTGGATGTGCGTCCTGTACGTGATACAAGCTACTTAGAAAACAAAGAACTAGAATTTAAAGTTATCAAGCTAGATCGTCAAAGAAATAACGTTGTTGTTTCACGTCGTGCTGTAGTTGAAGAAGAGTACAGTGCAGAGCGTGAAACCCTGCTTGAGAATATGCAAGAAGGTCATATCGCTAAGGGTGTTGTTAAAAACCTTACAGATTACGGTGCAT
>QZLE01000182.1 GCA_004796365.1 Gammaproteobacteria bacterium
GCGGTTAAGTACTAAAATAATTAGAGTCAGAGACGATAGAGATAGGGTGAGGAATATCAACAAGAATAATAAATATATAGTAGATTTTATGACGGGTCTGAATCAGGAAAACGTTATAGATCGTTTATATAGCTATCATAAGTTGGATATTCTGTCTGGCCTTCTTGTTGCGCTGCTAGAATATCCGAATATCCCTGATTTAGGGGAAGGTGGCGTTATTGATTGGAAAGCATTGCCGCAGGAAGCGATAGACGCGATAAAACACTTTCAAAAAAACAAACTGGAATTACTAAGGTTTATTATCTTTAGTTGTCGCAGTACAAGATATTATGAAGACTATAACCCTGAGACATTAGTTATGATAAGCATGTTGTTTTTAGACGGTGAAAATGTATTCGATGCTTTAAAAGTTATGCCCTGGTTAACTCGGATTAGTGTTAAGCGAACCTTGCGTATGATAGGAAACGAACATCATGACGAAATGCCAGTGAATATTGCAGCAGCAGCCAAGACATACAAAACAAGAAAAACCTTCCTACAAAGAATCTTTGGATAAACTCACTCGATAATGGGTTAGCTGTTAAATGCTAACAAGCTCCTGCAACTTCTTCTTAACAAGAAAAGCCCCAAGAAACTCCTTAACCAACTGCTTGTCTACATCGTCGAGATTCTGCACATCCAAAAAGTGCTGCAATAACTCCCTATCTTCAAAATCGACAACAACGGCAGAGTCTCTTTCGCCTTCATATAAATAATCACTGGAAACGTCCAAAACATCTGCAAGCTTACTCAAAACATCGGCAGAGGGTAGGGAAGTCCCACGCTCATAACGACCAATATGGTTGTAGTGAACACCAACTAAATCACCAAGCTGTGATTGAGATAATCCCTGCTGCTTCCTTAGTTGTTTTAATCTGTCTGCAAAGTTATTCATTATATAAATCCATCATATATGTTAGATAATATTTATATAATAGATATTATGATGATAAAAATCTATTGCAATACATTATATACAATGCATTTGGTGTATTTTGATGCACCTTATTTGGTTTTATTTGCAGCCGCTTTGCTTTTGTCTGTAGTCTTTTTGTTGTCTTGGTTTTCTTTGTTGCTATTTTCTTTTCTTAAAATAGACCTGCTTAAAATCTCATAAGAAATGACAGAAGATTTAGGGAAGGAATATACAATTTCATTTTTATCGTCATTAATGCTTTTTATGTAGACAAAATCACTGGCTAAGTCAGATTTCAATTTTATAGGCTTGGTTGTATAGGTTGGGCCTTTAGTATCAAAAAACTTTTCAGGTAAAGCTTGGGAGTTGAGTTCATATCTAGCGATTGTATTTCCTCCATGCCCTAGAACTGTAAGCGTAATGCCATTTGGGATAAATGTCATAACAAAAACAGCGATAGCTGTATATGCAGCAAAAAAGATATGTTGTATGGGATAGCGGCTTAGTTTTGCAGATTTATCTTTTTGAATAATAGCCTTGTTAGCATCAATTATATTTATATATATAAAGGCAATAGTTGCTGCAACAGAAATGGAGTATATGAGGTAGATATTAGTTTCAGTTAAACTTATTGTTATGACGATGATAAAACATAATGCAAAAGCAGCCCATAAGCATATGACAAAATTTATAAAAAATAGGAAACCTACTTGTTTTTTTATATGTTCTCTTGGTGAACGCTTTATTACATAAAATATAGTTGCAATTATTATGGGGATGATTGGAATGAGAGTGTAAATTGAAGAGCATATTTCAAATGCTTCTACGGTGATTGTTGCGATTGTTGCTAACGTATAAGGCAAAATGATTATTGAGATGGTTTTTGCTTGTGACCCTATAGAATTGTTTTTTGAAAGCTGGGTTATAAACTCCCAAATCTGTTTGCCCAAAAAAAGGCTTAAGAAAAAAATCAATGCCAAAAATAGGGTTGCAACAAAAACGGTAATAACAAAGATTATTGAATAAGAAATTGTAGGTAAGCTGAATGGAAAAGGAACTCTGTTGCCAATGCAGTAAAATATTAAATTCGCACAACCAAGAACAACACAACAAAATGAGATTAATGTTATATATTCAATTAGTGATGCTTCTTTTAGCTTCTTCAAAAGAAAGTTGCTTATTGTTGACGAAGTTTTTTTATTAACCAGTCGTTTTTTAAAAATATCCTTGTCCATTTATTTATCAAATCCCTTTTTATTTAGTTGTATTACTTCCTCTGTCTAAGCATTGACTGCTTGGCTTGGTGTTTAAGAATCAGACCTTCAAGCAATCCATGGGCAAGTTCTTTGTCTTCTTCATCAAACTGGCTTATAGCCTCAAACTGCAGAACTAAATCCTCGCTAGGTCCACGCTCATGTTCTTCAAATAGCAAATAGTCGGTACTTACGTTCATAGCAACGGCTATCTTCTTTAGTGCTTCAAGGGAGGGCTGCGCCTGACCTGCTTCATATTTTTTAAGGCTATTAACATGAATGCCAATGGCTTCAGCCATTGCCTGCTGTGTAAGACCTTGGCCTTTACGTAGTTTTAATAATCTTTTAGGTAAGCTCATAGGAATAATAATCATTAGTAACTTGCTCATAATCCTAACCTATAAAAATTTTAGTGTTTGACAGAAATACATAAGTGTGTACGATAATAATACATATAAATGGTCTTGACAACATTTAGGAGAAACCAGGGTATGGTAAGAATAACGGATGAAGAGCTGGAACGAATCAAGGAAGATGTATCACTTGTTCGTTTAGTTGAAGCAAAAGGGATAGCTCTTGAGA
>QZLE01000004.1 GCA_004796365.1 Gammaproteobacteria bacterium
AAATAAGTTAGTACAACAGCTAAGCCCTTTGGTTTAGCTCAGCACATACCAAGAATGAGGACATTAATAAATTAATATCTCTCTTCTCAACCTTCTACCTTGGATGTTTCTGGGCTAAACCAAAGGGCTTGGTGGTTTTAGATCATTGTAATATTTTTTTCTTTGTAACATTTATTTAACACTTTTTGATGTAAATATCACATCCTTATGAAAACAAAGGATGTTTACACATGTAGTACAATTTGATTGCGCAATGCATATTTTCATTAAACTGTCATATTCATCCCTTATAGTTGCCGCTCGTTAAAAAATGATACAAAGAGCGCATCATCCTGAGCGGGATGGAGGTTAAATGAAAACAGCAGTTCACAAAATCTTCCTTTTACTATTACTAACACTGGTTTCGACTATTGCTTTTGCAGCAGCCGAGGAAGATAAAACAAGTAATGCCAGCACCGATGTTAACTATATTTATAAAGTACAGCCGGGTGACATTATATCCATCTCTGTCTGGAAAGAAGAAGACCTGCAAAGAGAAGTGCTAATAAGGCCGGACAGCGGTTTTTCTTTTCCGCTTATCGGAGAAATAAACTCTAAAGGTAAAAGTGTAGCCAAGATCAAAGAAGAGATTGCTGCCAAACTGGAAAAGTTTATTCCTCAGCCTGACGTTTCGGTTTCTATAAGACAAATCAACGGTAACAAAATCTATGTTATCGGCAAGGTTAACAGACCTGGTGAATTTTCCCTCAGCAAACCGTTAGATGTTATGCAGGCACTAAGTCTTGCCGGCGGAACCGCAACTTTCGCTGAACTGGATGACATTATTATTCTTCGCCGTGAGAAAGGAACTCAGCACGCAATACCCTTCAACTACCCGGAAGTGGAGAGAGGGAAAAAACTGGAACAAAACATCATCCTGCAAAGTGGTGATGTGGTTGTAGTTCCCTAGTTGATATTCAGGGCAGCAAAGTGAAAAAAGGGTTATTCCTAATTATCCTATGCGCTCCGTTTTCTGTCTCAGGTAGCGAAATGATGTGGCAATTTAAAACCAGTACTGGTGGCACCCACTACAGCAATATTAGCTTGGTCTCGAATCCGGAAGATACAGAATTTATGGTTAGCAAAAACCTATCCGGCATGCTGGAATATTCAACGCCGACAACATCTTTCAGCGCTACACCAAAGCTGGCTGTTAGAAGATATTCAGACAGATCCCTTGATACCACCGATCTTGGTGCCAACTTTACAGCTAGCCATAGCACTGAAACCTTCAGATTCAGCCTGACTAACAATGCTCAACGCGATACATCTTTCAGCAGTGAGATAAATACCACTGGATATATTGATACCAAGAAAAACCGTAAATCAGACATGTATTCACCATCTGTAACCTATATTATCGACGAAATCAGCACGGTATCATTGAACCATTCATATACCGATGTAGACTATGTTGACGGTGTGGCTGAAGGCTTATTTGACTATCAATATACTAGCAGCAGCATTTCCTATACACGCCTTACAGAAATACTAGGCACAACAAGCCTAACCTATACCAATATCACTCAGGAAATTGACCTACAGCAAAGTACTTATGAAACCAAGATCCTCCAGTTTGGATTAAGTAACGATTTTTCTGAAACCATTAACTATAGTGCCAGTATCGGCATACGTCGCTATGAAAACTATATCGGCTATGCAGATTTCCGCACATCCGATACCGGCTGGGTGATGGATATGGCGGCTGCTAAACAGTTTCAACGCCTGTCTGTAAAAACCAATCTTTCAAGAGAGGTAATCCCAGGTGGTGGCGGCTATATGATTCTTCAAGATCTGATACGGATGGATTGCAACTACAAATTATCACCGCAGTTCACCGGTAACTTTTCCGGCAGTGCACTTAAAAACACTCGAGAAACCACTACTGGTGATCTGAATCGCTACTACGGAAGTGCTGAACTAAGACTAAAATATTCCTTTGAACCAAGCTGGAATTTATCACTCAGCTTCAAGCATCGCAAAAACCACTCTGAACAAGGGGTGGCCGGAAAAGACAACATCATAACATTTGGACTTAGTTATTCCGGCCAAAAACGACAATTTAAGAGTAGTGGACAAGATACTGACTTCTAATTTTAATTTAATTTTTCTATTGGAAATACCATCGTGCAAGAGATACAAACAAAATCAATACCAGAATATATAGCGGGAATCAAAAGACGCAAAGGAAAGGTTTTTGCCGCCTTTCTAGTGCTATTTATGATAACTATAGCCGTTGCTTTTGGAATGCCCGCAATTTTTCGTTCCTCTGCACTAATCTTGATTGAACAACAGGAAATTCCTGAAGATTTAGTTAGATCAACAGTCACCAGCTTTGCTGATCAGCGTATCCAGATGATTACCCAGCGAGCAATGCGTACTGACAATCTCTGGAATATCATTGAAAAATACGGGCTGTATAAAAAGAAAAGGGAAAATTACCCTAAAGAAGTAGTAATCCAGGAAATGCGAGAAGATATTGCCCAAAACATTATCAGCGCTGAAGTTGTAGATCCGCGCACAGGAAGACCAACCAATGCCACTATCGCATTTGAGCTTTCCTATGACAGTAAATCTCCAGTTATGGCTCAGAAAGTTGCAAATGATCTGTCTTCACTTTATCTGAAAGAGAATATAAAAAGCCGGAAAGAAAAGGCATCTGAAACATCTCTATTCTTAACTGAAGAAGCAGAAAAGCTAGAGAAAAAAATCTCTTTACTTGAAGCTGAATTAGCTCGATTCAAACAAGAAAACAGCGGCAAGCTTCCAGAACTTGTGGATATGAACCTATCCCTTATGAATCGTACCGATGCCCAAATCGATGAGGTTGATAATCAACTTCGCAACCTTCAAGAGCGAAAAATCTATCTTGATTCGGAGCTTGCTCAATTGAACCCGCATTCAACCCTGATCTCTTCTACAGGGGAAAGAATACTTAGTCCGAAAGACCGGTTAAAAATGTTGCAGACACAATATCTAACCGAATCGTCAAAATATGCAGAGAATCACCCTGATCTAATCAGAATGAAAAAGGAAATAGTAACCTTACAAGACGAGATTGGCTGGGTAAATGAAGCTGAAAGTCTGTTAAAGCAGGTTGAGTCTGTTAAATCTGAGCTTAGCAATTTAAAAGGGCGTTATTCTGAAGATCACCCAGATGTTAAAAAAACCGCCCGTGAACTTGAATCTTTAAATGGCCAGCTAGTGTCTCTTCGTGATAAACAACAGCAAAAGGCACAGATGAAAAGCGGTTTTACTAAACCAGATAATCCTGCCTATGTACAACTTAAAGCGCAATTGGAAGCTTCTTTGGTAGAGATCAAATCTCTAAAACAAAAACGCGAACGCTTGATGGAAAAATATCAAGAATATGAGCAACGCATAATTGAAATGCCTATCGTAGAAAAAGATTATCGTGCTCTACTACGTAACTACGATCAGGCAGTAGTAAAACACCGCGACATAAAAGCTAGGCTGATGGAAGCCAAACTAGGTCAATCATTAGAAGAGGGACGCAAAGGAGAAAGGTTTGAAC
>QZLE01000170.1 GCA_004796365.1 Gammaproteobacteria bacterium
AAAACGGATAGAAAAATCAATTAGAAGCCGTATTTAAGCAAAATATCGCCCCTTATTCCAGTAGAATATTGCTGCACTGCGTTCCAACGCCTCATTCACCCTTTTGATTTTCACGATCTTCCAGGGATTTTTGTGAATTCTATCACACTATCAAACAGTTTATTTTTTAAGAAATAAAACTGTTAATAAGCTCACACCTGCCTGCCAAAACACCAGCTATTCTTCAGCTACAGGCACGTTAAATAGGAAGAACCTATAAGTGAATAATTATCAATTGGACGATTTGGAAAGCCCCCCTTCATGGGAAGCAGCACCTGAACTTGATAAAGCACGCAAATATTATGAACTTGGCTATGAGTATGAGTCCGCAACCCGGCTTCCGTACAATATGAGCAAGGCTATAAAATGTTATCGCGCTGCTGCAATGCTTGGATACCCGCCTGCTCAAAACGGAATTGGTTTTTTGCACGCCACAGGTCGAGGTGTCTCGTTAAACGAAGAAATCGCAATTTCCTGGTTTTCTAAGGCGGCAGAATCTGGACATTCAGGTGCACAACTTAATCTTGGCGTGATGTACGCAGAAGGACGTGGCGCACAGCGAGATGAAACCGAAGCTGCATGCTGTTTTTATAAAGCCGCCATGGCTGGCAATACTGACGCTCAAGAATTTTTAGGGCAAGCTCTTGAATCTGGACTTTGCGGCCTATCACAAGACAAGGAAGCCGCTGCATTCTGGTATGAGCAAGCATCAATCAGCAGACGCAAATAGAATTATCACCCACAAGCTTTTAACGATTCTTGATATTGAAGGTTGCCTAGTTGCATGATGCGAGTATAGAATCATTGCCAACAAAACTATATTTACCCTAGCATTATTTGCATAGGTCAATATAACAACAAATACTCAATGGAAGATATGGACTTTCTGACTTTTCAGGAATTACCAAGCAACTTAGAAAGGTAACGAAGAGTCACACGGAGAATATCACTATGACAATACAAAAGGCCCTGGTCGTTGATGATTCCAGACTAGCTCGCATAGCACTTTCAAAACTTCTAGACCCTCATAATATTATTGTTGTTATGGCAGGTTCAAGCGAGGAAGCACTACAGTGTGCCAAAGAGCAGGATCCTGATATTATCTTCATGGATTATATGATGCCTGATGTAGACGGTTACGAAACTACCCGCATTCTGAATAATGATCCAAAGCTTAGTCATATCCCTGTCGTAATGTGCACTTCCCAAGACACCGAAGAAGACCGTCAAAAAGCGCGCGAGTGTGGCGCCAAAGGTTTTCTTACCAAGCCTACAACCCAACCAGTTCTTGACAAAGTAATTACAGCAATAAATAAACTATCAGATAAAACCAGAGGTCAGTCAGCTGTGTCGGTAGAAAAAGCTGCGGCAGAGATTTCTGCAACAAAAACCCCAACACCACTTCAAGCAACTTCTGGCACAACTAGCTCCAGCATTGACAAAGGAATGGTCGAAAAAATCGCTCAAAATTGCGCAAAGGATGTCATCTCCAACTATGCAGAGGAAGCTATTGTTAATAAGGCGGAGATGACCGCTCATAAAGCAATCGAAGAGTGCGTTGAGAAGATTGAAAACGATGTTATATCACTAACTGAAAAGTCAGCCACAGCAGCAGCCGAGGCAATCGCAGAACAGACTGCCGACAAGATCGCGCGCCAGGTTACCAGGGAAGTTCTCGATGAGGTCGCGGCGTCAACTATTCACAAGCTGAGTGAAAGTGTTGAGAAATCAATGGCCGAATCGCTGAATTCAGAACTATCCAAATGCCTGACTGAATTCCTTGAAGGTGATGATCTTATTGCCAAGATCAGAACAACTGCACAACCAGAAGCTGAGACCGTTGCCGATGGCATTGCCCGAAAGATTTCAAGGCAAACGGCAGAAAGCACCGCCGAGGCAGTAGCGGAACAGGCCGGCTCAAAGGCGGCGGCAGCAACAGCCAAATCTGTTGCTGATAATACCGCGCGTGAAACTGCAGAATACATGTTTGACCAGCAATATAAAAAGATCAAGCGCAAGATTCTATTCACCAGCTTGGGGTTTTCAATTTTAGCAATTGCAGCGTCGGTAGCTATTGGGTATTTCTTACCACAGCTTGTATAGTTTTTTAAGCGCTATAAAACCCCTTGTACCATTCTACGAATTTACCAACACCTTCCTCAATAGAAGTCGCTGGCTTGAACCCAACATCTTTGATCAGGTCATCAACATCCGCATAGGTAGCAGGGACATCTCCTGGCTGAATTGGCATCATATTCTTCTCCGCCTTTTTACCAACTGCATCTTCAATCGTTTCAATCAGATACATCAATTCAACCGGATTATTATTACCGATATTGTAAATCTTGTATGGAGCCTTACTGGTTCCGGGATCAGGCTGGTCACCATTCCATTCATCATTTGGCTGCGCAGTATTATCCATAGTGCGAACAACCCCCTCGACAATATCATCAACATAGGTGAAGTCACGGCGCATCTTGCCATGATTAAAAACATCAATGGAACGCCCCTCGATAATTGCCTTTGTAAAGATAAACATCGCCATATCTGGACGCCCCCAAGGGCCATACACGGTAAAAAATCTCAGACCGGTAGTTGGGATACCGTATAGATGGGAATAGGTATGCGCCATTAGCTCGTTAGATTTTTTGGTCGCAGCATACAAAGAAAGCGGGTGATCAACATTATGATGTACCGAAAACGGCATCTTGGCATTGGCTCCATACACCGAAGAGGAAGAGGCATAAACCAGATGTTGAATATCATTGTGACGACACCCCTCAAGTATATTCATAAACCCCTGTATATTGCTATCGATATAAGCATGCGGGTTTTGCAGCGAATATCTAACACCAGCCTGAGCAGCAAGGTTAACCACCTTATCAAACCTCTCTTCAGCAAAGAGCCTTTCGATATCTGCCCTATCCTCAAGGGACATATTTACTTCTTTAAAACCCTTGTGTACCGTCAACTGTTTCAATCTGGCTTTTTTCAGGTTTACGTCATAATAATCATTAAGGTTATCTAGACCCACAACCTCATCACCACGTTCCATCAGGCGTTTTGCCAAATGAAAGCCTATAAATCCAGCCGTACCGGTAACAAGTATCTTCGTCATAGTGCTCTATAGTCTCCAGCCATCAAATCCTGCAGCCGCCAGCTCGTCACGACAAAATGCAGACTTAACATCAATAAACGGAACTGACCCCTTACATTTAGCAGCTAGAACTTGCAGATCCAGCTTAAGAATCTCCTCATGGCTTACCGCAGCAACAATTGCATCAATACCATTTACATTATCGAACTCTGCCAGATTAATCCCGTATTCTTCCTGCGCCTCATGATCTTCCGCAACCGGATCCCAGATAACAACGTCAACACCATAAGTTTCCAGTTCCTCCACCACATCTACTACACGGGTATTACGCAGATCAGCACAGTTCTCTTTAAAGGTAAGTCCCATTATCAAAACCTTGGCACCCTTGACCTGAGCATTCTGCGCAATCATCTTCTTTACAGTCTGCTCAGCAATAAACTTGCCCATACCATCGTTAATGCGACGACCTGCAAGAATCACTTCAGGGTGATAACCTACAACAGATGCCTTATAGGTTAGATAATAAGGATCAACACCAATACAGTGGCCACCAACCAGCCCCGGCCGGAATGGCAAGAAGTTCCATTTGGTTCCTGCTGCCTCAAGGACATCCAGGGTGTCGATATCCATAATATTAAAGATAACTGCCAGCTCATTCATCAAAGCGATATTCAGATCACGCTGAGTATTCTCAATAACCTTAGCGGCCTCTGCCACCTTAATTGAAGCAGCACGATGCACGCCTGCATCAATTACTAGCTCATATACTTGCGCAACTGTTTCCAATACCTCAGCAGTATCGCCGGATACAACCTTAACGATCTTCTCCAGGGTGTTAACCTTGTCACCCGGGTTAATACGCTCTGGTGAATAACCAATATTAAAATCTTTCTTCCACTTCAGACTGGATTCTTTTTCCAGAATCGGCACACAAACCTCTTCGGTTGCACCTGGATAAACAGTGGATTCAAAAACAACAATTGCGCCCGGTTTCAGGTTTCTGCCAACGGTAACGCTAGCCTTCTCAACTGGGGTAAGGTCTGGCTGCTTGGCATGGTTAATTGGAGTAGGAACAGCAACAATAACAACGTCTGCCTCTTTAATCTGAGCAACATCCGTCGTGTATAAAATATTGTCTTTGGCATCAGCAAAGGCCTGCGCCTCCATTTCTCCGGTTGGATCAACTCCCTTATTGTAGGCATCAACCTTGACCTGACTGATCTCAAAACCTATGGTTTTGATCTTACGCCCAAATGCCAATGCCAACGGCAGGCCTACATATCCCAGACCAACTACCGCCACTGAATTAACCCCACTGATCGCCATAACTTTTCTCCAAAACTAAAAATAAACGGGGATGATATTTCTCCCCAGTTAAATCCGTATTACAAAACTAAACTCTTCCGTAATTATCCTCGAGTCGAATAATATCATCTTCTCCAAGATAGTCACCATATTGCACCTCAATTAATTCCAGATCCACACTGCCTACATTGCTCAGGCGATGCACCGCCCCTTTCTCAATATAAGTTGACTGGTTGGCTTCTAACTTCAGCATCTGGACATCATTAACAACCTCTGCGGTTCCGGAAACCACTGTCCAGTGCTCACTTCTCCGCAGATGTTTTTGCAGTGACAGAGACTGCCCCGGAAACACTACAATCCTTTTAACCTTATAGTTTTCCGACTCAATCAAATTAGTATAGCTTCCCCAAGGTCGTCTGGTAGTTTTCTTTTCCTTATATTCATGGCGCTTATCTGCCTTTAATCTCTCAACTACCTTCTTAACATCCTGCACCCTATCTTTGTTCACAACCAAAGTTACATCTTCATCATTTACCACAACTATATTTTTAATACCAATAACTGCTGATAATCTGCTTTTGCTATCGACTAGGCAGTTTTCAACATCAAAAGCTATCACATCACCATCAACTACATTCCCCCCTTCATCCTTAGCATAAACATCTGCCAGAGCTGCCCAAGAGCCTATATCATTCCATTCAAATACAGCAGATACTACGGCAACATTATCCGCCTTTTCCATAACTGCATAATCTATAGAATCGCCTTCAACCTGCCTCAATGTTTTCTGATCAAGGACAATTGGAAGCTTATCAAGAACAGTATTATTCCAGCAGCTTCTAACCTGTTGAAAAAGTTTCAATGAAGATTTTTCCAACGCTTTAAGAAATGCACTTGCCGTAAAGCAAAACATGCCAGAGTTCCAAACAAACCTACCGGAATCAAGATATTCCTGAGCCTTAGCCAAATCAGGCTTCTCAACAAACCGCGATACCTTAAAACCACTTTCTGAGATCGAACTGCCTTTTTCAATATATCCAAACCCAGTTTCTGGATGAGTTGGTTCAATACCAAAAGTAACTAGAAAATTCCGCTCAGCAAGCTCTACAGCATTATCAACCGCCTGCTGAAAGATATCCTGATGCGGAATAAGGTGGTCTGCAGGCAGCACCAGCATTACCGCATCTTCACCAAATTGCTCCTTTACTCGAAAAGCTGCAGCTGCTATAGCTGGAGCCGTATTCTTACCAAACGGTTCTAATACAAAGTCAAGCTTTATGCCATCACAGCTTTTTTCAAACTCTTCCCGCGTACGGAAAAAATAGCCCTGATTAGTAACTGCAAGAATATTTTCTACGTTTAAAAGATCCGCAGCACGACGAAATGTCTTACCGATGATTGACTCACCATCAGGCAGTTGCATAAATGGTTTTGGATCCGATTCTCTAGAAATTGGCCACAAGCGTGTTCCGGCACCACCAGAAATTATTATAGGAATTAACATCTACTGCCCATTTAGATTATTTTAACCTCAATCACTGCCAAACAAGTCCCTAGTGTAAACCTTATACTCAACATCTTTTATATCATCTGACAGTCTGTTAGCAACTATGATATCAGAAATCTGTTTAAATTCGGTTAAATCCTTGATGACTTTTGAACGGTAAAATTCATCTGCACCCAAAACAGGTTCATACACAACCACTTGTATTCCCTTTGCCTTAATTCTTTTCATTATCCCCTGAATTGAGGAAGCGCGAAAGTTATCAGAGCCTGATTTCATGATTAAACGATGCACACCAACCACCTTTGGATTTTTAGCTATAATTGAATCGGCAATATAATCCTTTCTGGTGGTATTGGCATCAACTATTGCCTGAATAATATTATTAGGAACATCCTGATAGTTTGCCAATAGTTGCTTTGTGTCTTTTGGAAGGCAGTAACCACCATATCCAAATGACGGATTGTTATAGTGATCTCCAATTCTTGGATCTAAGCCAACTCCCTCAATTATCTGACGAGTATTCAACCCGTGTTTTTCTGCATAGGTATCAAGTTCATTAAAGTATGCTACGCGCATAGCAAGATAGGTATTGGAAAAAAGCTTAACCGCTTCTGCTTCAGTAGAATCAATAAACAGCTTGGGGATATCCTGCTTAATTGCACCTTGCGCCAATAGCTCAGCAAACTTACGAGCCCTATCGGAATCCTCACCGACAATAA
>QZLE01000051.1 GCA_004796365.1 Gammaproteobacteria bacterium
GCATATATGCAGCAGCTAAAAAAGGTTGCGATGATGCTCGTTATACTCTTGAAAGCAGAATAGCTGAATGCATGAATATTGATACAACCTCAATTTTTGGAAGCTAGATCCATTAATTTCTGGTATTAACTTTAGTGGTTATTATATAATTGCTGACCTTAATTCATCCTTATGAATAAGTAGTGATGTTTTAACATTAATCTGTGTTAAAAACAGAGTCTTATTGTTTGTTGTTAATTTAATGTTTGCAGGCTTTTTGATGCTTGAGTTATTTGTTAAAGACTTGTCAGTATGGGTTCCTACACTTGAATTAGAATCTGACATACAGGCGTGGGCAGATGGGGGGGAAACAGTCTTAGATGATGGTTCCGCCCCGAAGGTGGCTTCTGTACCTCCTGCTATGCGTCGTAGATTAGGTCGCCTAGGTAAAATATCACTTTATGTTGCGGGTGAGCTGATAGAGAGAAATGGCTATATGCCATCTATTTTTTGTTCCAGACACGGCGAGATCCAAACAACTATCCAGATGTTAAAAGATTTGATTTGGAATGATGAGATTTCCCCAACCAAGTTTAGCCTTTCTGTGCACAATGCCATAAGCGGTATCTTCACGATTGCCAACAAGTCAGATCTGCCAACAACAGCAATAACAGCAGGGGAGCAGGATCTGATTAACTGTTTTTATGAGGCCTATGCTCAGCTAAAGACAGGTGATGCAAAGCAGGTTTTGTGCGTAATCTATGACGAGCCTATTCCGGAAGAATATCAGCGCTATTGCCCATTACCTCCATATCCATATGCTATTGGGCTTGTGTTGGGGCTTGAAGAGGGTATTAAATGTTCTATATCTCAGGTAGAGTGTGGGGGGGGTGCTATTGAAGAAGGTAGCATAGGGGTAATGGCTCTGGAGTTTGTCAAAGCCATGCTTAAGAAAGAGTCCAATACAGAATTAAAAATTAATAGTGGTGAGACCCAAAAGACCTGGAAGGTGGAGTTTGAAAACTATTAATTATTATTGGCGGCTGTTTGCCACAGCATTTTGTTTTTTTGTTTTTGGGGTCGGCGGGATATTAATAGCGTTGATTGTAGCTCCAATTATTATTATTTCTTTCCGGAATCAGAATACCAGGCATATCAAAGGCAAACTGTTTATACATTATAGCTTTCGAATGTTCATTGAGCTGATGCGCTTGGCGGGTGTGCTTTCTTATACGGTTGAAGGTATTGAAAAATTTAAAGAGCCAGGACAGTTGTTTTTGGCTAATCACCCATCTCTCATCGATGTTGTCTTTATGATTGCTTTTATCCCTAGAACTGATTGCGTGGTTAAAGGCAAACTCAGCAAAAATCCTTTCACTTACGGGCCGGTTAATGCTGCAGGGTATATCATGAATGCCGAACCGGAAGCTGTTTTGCAAAGTTCTATCGAATCAATCAGCTCAGGTAATTCACTGATTATTTTCCCAGAAGGGACAAGAACAACCCCTGGGGAGGGTATGAAATTTAAACGTGGGGCTGCAAATGTGGCTTTGCGAGGTGAGTTTGATATAACCCCGGTAGTAATTGGTTGCACCCCAACTACTTTAACCAAGTCTGATAAGTGGTATCATATACCGCCGAAAAAGCTGCACTTTACCATGAAGGTTAAAGACAAAATTAGTATAGAAAGCTTTTTGCAGGAGAAAAACGCAAATATTGCAGCTCGCTCTCTGACAAAATCGCTTGAAGAGTATTTTTCACAGGAGATTAAAAACTTATGTCTGAATTAGCTTTAGAGTTAAAAGAGCTTATTATTGAAACATTAAATCTTGAAGATGTTTCTGTTGATGATATTGAGGATGAGGCACCTTTATTTGGTGATGGTCTAGGGCTTGATTCTATCGATGCACTAGAGCTAGGTGTAGCGCTGCAGAAAAAATATGCGGTTAAGGTTAAATCTGATGCAGAAGAAAACAGAGAGTTTTTTTATAGCATTAAGACATTGGAAAAATTTGTTTCTGAGTCTTTGAAGGCATAAGTGGAGGTTTGATTTATGCAAACTAAAGAAGAAATATTTGAAATGGTTGCAGACTTGCTTGAAGAACTATTTGAGGTAGATAAATCTTCAATAACAATGGAAACCAACTTGTATGAAGATCTGGATATTGACAGTATCGATGCAGTTGACTTGGTTGTTAAACTAAAGACGGTAACCGGCAAAAAGATTCAGCCAGATGAGTTCAAAACTGTAAGAACTATGGAAAATGTAGTTGATGTTGTTAGTGGGTTAGTTAACAAGTAATTCTCGGCGTAATAGAACCGACCTAAATTTTTTGCCTGGCTGATAACAACGGTTATGAAAAAGCTACTAAACATATTGCTGACAGTATCAATATTTTTATATCCGCTACTTGTCTACTTTGGATTACAGCATTTTGATGTTCGCGTTGTTGCAGTTTTTATACTTGTAATTCTTGCTCTTAGATATGTTGCCAGTAATAGAAGTAGCGATGCTAGGCATAGCCTACCGCAGTTTAGATTGGTATTGATCTTTGGTATTTTGCTGGTTATTGGAACTTTAGTTACCAATAGCGAATATGGCATTAAGTTATATCCAGCTTTAGTAAGCGCAGGAATGTTAGTTATCTTCGCATCAAGCCTTTATTGGCCACCGCCAATTATCGAAAGGTTTGCACGTTTGATGGATAAAAATTTTCCGGATGAGGCGATCCCTTATACCAGAAAAGTTACCATCGCCTGGTGTCTGTTTTTCATTATCAATGGGTTGATTGCGCTGTGGACAACTTTTTTTGCTAGTCAGGAAATGTGGGTTACCTACAATGGCCTAATATCATATATCTTGATTGGTTTAATGTTTGCCGTTGAATTTGTGATACGCAAAATTGTCATGCGCAAGAACAGCCCTGAGCTAAAAAACAACTCTGAGCTTGATACAGCCATGAAGGCAACAAAAACTGAAACTGAATAGCTCTAATGATAGAAAATAAGTTTAAAAACATGAGAATTATTAATGTGTTGCAAAGTGGTGGCGAGCATCCAGTTGCTATATTGAATGACGGAAGCTCGATATCCAAGGCGCATTTTATTTCTCACATTGCAGCTTATAAGTCAGCAATTGATCTTGTATATGGTTCTGGTGCTAAGAAGCAGATTGCTATTTTTTTTGATGATGGCTATCAGTTTCTGACAGCTTTTTGCGCCATATTGGTTTCTGGCAATCGTGTCGTGATTCCAGGGAATAGCCTTAAAGGTACCTGTGAAAATCTTAAACAAGCGGTTGATGGTTTTATTGGAGACTTTGATGAATCAACTATAGCTGAACTTGGTTTTGATTTGGTAAGGTCAATTTCAATATCTGAAGTTGATGCTGAAATATCAGAGATCGTGATTTCTGATTTATCTTCAGAAGAGCCTTTATTATCGCTGTTTACTTCCGGTTCTTCCGGTAGCCCTAAGCTCATTGAAAAGTCACTGCGCCAGCTAGAGATAGAAGTTGGCTCACTTGAGCAGCTTTGGGGGGATGAAATTGGTAGCAGTGTTATAGTTGGCAGCGTTTCCCATCAACATATTTATGGTTTGCTATTTAGGCTGCTATGGCCACTAATTGCGGGGCGTAGTTTCTATTCTGAGGTTTTGACATATCCGGAAGAACTACATGGTGTTCTTGCTGATTTCGAATCTAGCGTATTAATATCTAGTCCAACTCAGCTGTCTAGACTGCCTGATTCAGTTAACTGGTCGTTGCTGCATGAAAAGCTAAAGGTGGTTTTTTCGTCTGGTGCACCTTTAGAAAAATCTCATAGCCTTCATGCTCGCAAAGCATTTGGAACAGGAATAGTTGAGGTGCTGGGCAGTACTGAAACTGGCGGAATTGCATACAAGATTGAAGATGGATCCAGTGTTGTTAGCTGGAAAGCTTTCCCTCAAATAAAAATTACTCAGGATCAAGCTACTGGAGCGATGCAGTTGGTATCGCCACACCTGCCTGATAACACCCTATATAAAACCACTGATAAGATAGAATTTTCCACTAATGGAAAAGGGTTTGTTCTTAAAGGTAGAACCGACAGAATAGTAAAGATTGAGGGTAAACGCCTTTCTCTTGATGAGATGGAAACGGTTTTATCTAAACATGACTTTATTGATTCATGCCGCATAATCACTATTACAGAGCAAAGGCAGATTATTGCAGTTGCCGCATCTCTTTCACCAGAGGGTAAAGATTTTTTTGTCGACAAGGGGAAATTCATACTTAATAAAGAGTTGACCAATTATCTGCGCGGGAATTTTGAGAATGTACTGATGCCTAGGAAATGGCGCTATATAGATCGGCTGCCGGTTAACACCCAGGGCAAGATTGAACAGACTAATTTAATTGCACTATTTAATGACACTGAAAAGCCCAAATTACCCGATGTGATTGAATCCAAACTTGATGGCGATAGTGTTAGCTTACAAATTTATATTCCAGAAAACATTTATTACTTTATTGGGCACTTTCCGGGTACATCGATACTTGCTGGAGTTGTGCAGCTAACCTGGGCAGCGCATTATGCCCAGGAGTATTTGGGAGTTAAAGTCAGTTCAAAGCAGCTTGATGCAATTAAATTTCAGAATGTGATTACTCCGGGAGCAAATATCTCACTGGATCTAAAATATAACCGAGATAAATCCAATATTGCCTTTAAGTACTACTACAGAGAAGAGATGGGTTTAGAAGAACGGTCTAGAGAAGAGCAGAACGTAGAAGAGCAGCTCCAAGAAAAGAAACCGGTGGAAATTCAGTATTCCAGCGGCAGAATTAAGTTGGAGTCATAGTATGAGTGATCTTCAACAAAATAAGTGCTCAAGACAGTATTGTGTTGTTGTACCAATCTATAATCATGAGCAGTATATTGAATCGACATTAAAGCGTATTTTTCCTTTTAATTTGCCGATTATCATAGTCAATGACGGTAGTCGCAATGAATGTACCCAAGTGCTAAACAAACTTCAGGAACAGTATGAGTCCGTTAATGTGCTGCATCTTCCGCGAAACGGGGGGAAGGGAGCTGCGGTTATAGCTGGGCTTAACAAGGCCAATGCAGATGGATATCAGTACGCTGTACAGATTGATGCTGATGGTCAGCACGATATTGAAAAGCTGAATGAATTATTAGCAGTTTCTAAGGGGAACCCAAATGTATTAGTAACTGCTGTGCCTGTGTACGACGAATCGGTCCCCAAAGCACGCCTGATTGCACGCTATATTACCCATATATGGGTTTGGATAAATACCATTTCTTTTGCGATTAAAGATTCAATGTGTGGTTATCGGGTTTATCCATTAAAGGCTACTTGTGACCTATTAAAACGCGTTAGCCTTGGGCTGAGAATGGATTTTGATATTGAGATTCTAGTGCGTTTGTACTGGGATGGTGTGAATATCAAAAATCTGCCGATTAAGGTTATTTATCATGATGATGGTATATCTCATTTTGATGCGGTTCAGGATAATATTTTAATCTCTAAGCTGCATGCTAGGTTATTTTTCGGGATGCTGATTCGCCTTCCTAAACTGTTACTTAGAAAGGTTCTCCCATAATGACCA
>QZLE01000054.1 GCA_004796365.1 Gammaproteobacteria bacterium
AACAATTTTCATGCCTATATAAATCCTGAAAGAGCATCTGAAGAAGGTGCGCTTGAAGTTCACGGAATAACAGAAGAGTTTCTCGCTGATAAACCGCTGTTTAATGAAATTGTTGACGATTTTATTCAGTTTATTGATGGAGCTCAGTTAATCATTCACAATGCGCCATTTGACGTTGGTTTTTTAAATCATGAATTAAATCTATTAAATGCTGGCAAGGGAAAGATAGAGGATTACTGTACAGTGCTTGATAGCCTGGAAATGGCAAAAAAGAAATTTCCGGGACAAAAAAATAATCTTGATGCTCTGTGCCGACGATACGAAATAGATAATTCCAAACGTACGTTGCATGGCGCGTTACTAGATTCTGAAATATTAGCCGATGTATATTTGGCTATGACCGGAGGGCAGGAGAGTTTATCGCTGTCTGCTGATGGAAGTGAAGATAATGAAAGCGGCGTTTATATAGAAAAATACACCCAGGTAAACCGGGATGGCTTAAATTTTAAAAGGGTGTATGCATCAGAGGAAGAGATTAAAGTTCATAACGGTAACCTTGATCTTATCGCCATGAAATGCGGAGAAGACCCGGTCTGGCGCAGATAGATCAATTAGTCATTGATTTTGCATTTAAGTTTGTAAGTTTGGCTGCTTTATTTAGCTTGGTTGTTAGCATCAAATGCACGCAAGAAAACTGTTTCCAAAGCGAGGTTTCAGTTTAAATAACTGCTTTTAAAAGACAAAACTACCCCTCCATAACCTATATCAGCCCCAGTTGCGTTGAACCAGTAATAGGTTATTTATATGTTTTGGGAAAGAATAATCTCTTTCCCTTATGCTGCTGAATTTTCTTTTATTCCGCTGAGCATTAATTATGCTGATGCCTGCACAGTTGCCAGTACATCCTCAGCTAATAGACCTTTTGGCCCTTGTGTGATTGAAAATTCAACAGGTTGGCCATCTTTTAAAGATCTGTGTCCTTCGCCCCGGATAGCCTTATAATGAACGAATATATCGTCGTGTCCTTCCTTTACAATAAACCCATATCCCTTAGCATTATCGAACCATTTAACAGTCCCTGATACACGTTCAGTCATCATCCCACCTCTATTACTTATAAAACCTTAAAAAACGTATAGAAAGGAAAATTATCGAGATATACCGAATCAAACCCCAAAACTCCGGTAGATAAAGCAGTATCCATACAGCGAATGTGATAGTGCTAAATCAATTTGCTTGTAAATCCCTTTTGTCCAAAATCCTTACTATTTCATAAGCATACAACTTTATTTGGTTAACAACAAATAGATATTTGCTAATGTTTTATTTCACAGGTTAGCTGCATAAGTTATACTTTTTTCTAAGTGATTGATTGTTATGGGATAAGGCTGTTTGAAGGGTTTGTTAATATGCTGATTGCAGTGTAAGTTTCTTACAAGTTTTTATGTTAAGAAATGCGCTAAAAGAGGACAAAAACCGTACTATGTAAGTGCGTTAGTCATTGATATAAAATGAATGTTTTAACGAAACCAATTTTCGTGCTCGTTTGAAGATAACAATTGATTTTCCCCCTTCCCTTGAAGGGGGAATTGTCAGCCAAAATTTGGTTATAACTCTGCTGTGAGATTAAACAAATAATTAACCACATTGTTCCAGTGCTTGCTCAATATCTGCAATAATATCATCAATATGTTCGATACCAACGGATATTCTAACTAAGTCCTTGCTGACACCTGCAGAATCTAGTTCATCATCGTTCAGTTGTCTATGAGTTGTTGAGGCAGGATGGCATGCCAGGGATTTAGCATCACCAATATTAACCAGACGGGTAATCAATTGCAGCGCATCAATAAATCGTGCTCCATTTTCTATATTTCCGTTGATGCCAAAACTTAGGATACCGCTGGCCTTTCTGCTTGTGATGCGATCAATTAGTTCATTGTCTTGATGTGATTTAAGTCCAGCATAACTGACCCATGCAACCTTGGGGTGGCTTTCCAGATACTCTGCAACTTTTTGTGCATTATCGCAGTGTCTTTCCATCCTTAGTGGTAGGGTTTCTATTCCCTGAAGAATTAGAAATGCATTAAATGGTGAAAGTGCTGCGCCAGTGTTTCTTAATGGAACCGTGCGGCAGCGACCAATGAATGCAGCTGGGCCAAATTGTTCTGTATAAACAACGTCATGATATGAAGGGTCGGGTGTGTTCAAGGTTGGAAAGCGATTTTTGTGCTCAGCCCAAGGGAATTTACCTGAATCAACTACAATGCCTCCGATTGAGGTTCCATGACCACCCATATACTTGGTCAGTGAGTGGATAACAATATCTGCGCCAAGGTCAATTGGGCGACATAGATAGGGGCTTGCAACAGTATTATCAACGATAACTGGTACACCTTTCTTATGGGCTGCAGCAGAAAGTTTTTCTATGTCAGTTATATTTCCTGCCGGATTACCAATGGATTCACAGAATACAGCCTTAGTTCTGCTATCAATTTTAGCAATCATTGCATCAATATCATCATGTGGAGCAAATTTTACTTCAATGCCTTGCTTTGGAAGAGTATGTGCGAATAGGTTGTATGTTCCACCGTATAGTTTACTGGAGCTGATGATATTGTCCCCAGCCTCAGCGATGGTTTCAATCGCATAGGTGATCGCTGACATGCCTGATGCAACAGCAAGGCCGCCAATCCCACCTTCCATATCGGCAACCCTTTCTTCAAGCACAGCGTTTGTAGGGTTCATAATTCTGGTATAGATATTACCAGCCACATCAAGGTTAAATAGATCAGCCCCGTGCTGTGTGTTATCGAAGGCATATGATGCAGTTTGGTAAATTGGAACAGCAACAGCCTTGGTTGTTTGTTCTACTGAATATCCCGAGTGGATTGACTTGGTTTCAATTTTCATTGCTAATCTCTGAAATCCTGTTAGTAAATAGAGTAAGTCGGTAATTTGTATCTTCGATCTTAGCAGCAGATTATTATCAATGCTATTTTCAGCATGATGTGCAATTTGTAACAATAGCAGCTATTATAATAATGTTGCTGCCAGTTTATATATTTTGATGTTGTATTATCTGTAACCAATTGTTTTTACGCAATAAATGGATTTGAGAATGATTCCTGCCGCACATAGAAATAAAATAATATTACCGTTTGTTGTGCTAGCTGCCTGCTCAACTATCGTCTTGCTTTTAGTTGCATTCAAGCCCTCGCCACCTGTTAAAACGAAAAGTGTCTATGAATACGGGGTGTCGGTTATCGATTTAACCAAGGGTGATTATCATCCTCTGATTCCACTATATGGGGTTGTTGAATCACCAATGAATGCAAATTTGACCGCTGCAATCTCATCTGATGTAGATTCAGTTTTGGTAAAAGAGGGCGATATGGTAGAGCAGGGGCAGTTACTTGTTCAGCTCGATCCTGTCGATTTCGAATTAAATCTAAGTGATCGTGAGGCAGACTTGAGTGATATCATTGCCCAGATTAATACTGAAAAACTGCAATTTGAGAATAATAAAACTGCAATCAAAAACGAAAAGGTGCTGCTAGACTTGGCTAATGAACAGCTGAAACGTTCCACCAAGCTTTACAAAAAAAATCTAGGTTCTGAAAGTGATTTTGAGCAAGCCAAAAGTGCGGTTGAGAGACAGCAACTTTCCTATAACTCGCGTAAGCTGGCAATAGATATGTTTGAGTTGCGCCTGGATCAGCTTAAGGCAAAAAAAACTCGTGCTGAAGCAGCTGTTCAGCGTGCAATCCGTGATTTGGAGCGTGCATCGATTCTAGCACCATTCTCCGGAAGAATCGCTTCAGTATATGTATCTGCTGGGGACAGGGTTAATCCGGGAGCCAGAGCGGTTTCAATTTATTCTCTTGATCAGCTTGAAGTGCGTGCTGATATTAACTCTACTGAATTGCCAATAGTGCGCTCGGTTCTTGAAAGGGGTGATCAGCTAGGTGCAGTTGGGTTGTTTGAAGGTAATGATAGAGTTGAGTTAGTTCTTGACCGGTTGTCAGGAGTTACCGAAAGAGGGCGAGCAGGTGTTGCTGGATTATTTAAGATAACCGGTGGCGCAGAGCACCTTACTTTAGGGCGTTTTTTGGAGTTTGAGTTAACGTTACCTGTAGTATCTGGAGTTTACTCAATTCCTATGCAGGCAATTTATGGAAGAGACAGGATATATATCGCAGAAGATGGAGTGATGAATCTGGTTTATATCGATAAGCTCGGACAGCATAGACATAAAGGTGGTGAATTAATGGCACTGATCATGCCAAAGCCAGATAAGAATAATGAGCATGATGACCTAACAGGTAAGAAGGTTGTCGTTACTCAAATTCCAAATGCAATACAAGGACTGCCGGTAAATATTATCAATACTGTTGAAATGGCAAATGATAAGACTCAAGTTAAACTAACCATGCAATAGCTACGGAAATTACTTTATGGATCAGCATCACAATGTAGGACAGCATGACAGTTCAAATTTGGTGACCATTTTTTTGCAGCACCGTGTAGCTCCAAACATGCTGATGTTTATACTTATTCTTGCTGGTATTTGGGGGTTGTACAAATTAAGAACACAGTTTTTCCCAACCTTTGAAACCGGATATGTAGTGGTTTCTGTTGTCTGGACTGGGGCCAGCTCAGAAGATGTGGAAGAGGGTATTACAGTGCCTCTTGAGCAGGAGTTACGCTCTGTTGCCAGCCTGTATGAGATAACTTCCAGCTCTGCTGATGGACTTTCAACAGTCTTTTTGCAGTTTGAAGAGGGTACAGATATGGCAACAGCTCTTGATGATGTCAAAGATGCTGTCGATACTGTGACAACTCTTCCTGAATCATCTGAACTTCCTCGGGTGCAAAGAGCAATAATGTATGATCTGATCTCAAAGCTCATGATTACCGGCGATGTTGATCTTCAAGAGTTACGCTATTACGCCACAGATATTGAAAACGAATTGCTGAACAGGGGGATAGCAAAAATCGATATCGTGGGGATGCCGGACCAGGAAATATCGATAGAGATACCAAATAGCAAGCTCAAAGAGCTGAATATGACACTTGGCCAGGTATCAGCCCGCATAGCAGAGCAAAGTAAAGATGTTCCGGTGGGGAAAATTGGTGGTGATGAATTAAACAAGCAAATTCGAAGTCTGGACCAAAAACGCACCATGGATGAATTTGGCCGGATACCGCTGCTTGCTGACCCATCTGGTAAATTCGTGCTGCTGGATAATGTTGCGAATATCATGCGCAAGGACAAGCGTAACCAGGTAACTACCTTTTATAAAGGCAACCCCGCAATAACTATGAGTCTGCTTAGATCAGAAAAGTCGGATTCATTGGAGGGGGCTAAGATCTTACAAAAGTGGTTGCCTGAATACAAAAAGAAGCTACCGCAGGGGGTGGATATTATCCTGTACCAAAAAAGGTGGGAACTGATTGAGGATAGGATATCGATTCTAGTGGAAAATGGTATCCAGGGGATAATTCTGATTATAGCAATCTTGTTTTTGTTTCTAAGTGGAAGGGTCGCATTCTGGGTGATGATGGGTGTGCCGATCTCTTTTCTCGCGGCGCTTGCGATTCTCTATTTTGCCGGCGGTACAGTAAATATGATCAGCTTGTTCGGACTCATTATGTCTCTTGGGATAATTGTAGATGATGCCATTGTAGTTGGTGAGGATGCTCAAACTCACTACGACAGAGGAGAGAGCAGTTTCGGTGCAGCCAATGGCGGAGCGCTACGTATGCTTGCACCGGTATTTGCTTCATCGCTGACCACCATATCCGCATTTATGCCGCTAATGATGGTTGGCGGCATTATGGGTAAGATTTTATTTGATATCCCTATGGTTGTTATCTGCGTAATTCTAGCCTCTCTGGTTGAGTGTTTCCTTATACTTCCAGGCCATCTAAAGCATTCTTTTGATAATCAGCACCATAAAGAGCCAACAAAGACCAGAGTATATCTAGATAGTAAATTTGAAAATTTCCGCAACGATATTTTCAAACCGTTGGTAATAAAAGCAATAGAATACCGATGGACAACTATTGTTTGTGTGGTTTCCCTTTTTGCTGTCGTGATGTCGTACTGGAATCTTGGTTACCATTCATTCTCTTTCTTTCCATCACCCGAAGGCAAATGGTTATTTGCAGACGTTAGTTTCGTAGCTGGTACACCAAAGGAAGATGTTGAAGAATTTGCTGATCACGTTCAAAAGGCATTATATAAAACAGATAAGAAGTTTGGTGGCGGGTTGGTTACTTCATCTGTGCTATCTATTGGACGTACATCCCCTGGGAATGATGGTGTATTTTCTATCGGAGATAATAATTTCTGGCTTGAGGTTGAAATGGTGGAGTCAGATCAGCGTGATGTCAATAATGCTGAGTTTCTGCGTCAGTGGCGCACCTATGTTAATAAGGCTCCAGGTATTGAAATATATAAACTATATGCGCCGAAGATGGGACCGCCGGGTAAGGATCTGGATGCAAAAATCACCGGTCAACCACTTAACATACTTAAAAAGGCGGCAGAAAAAGTCGCTACTCATATGCGCTCTTATCCCGGAGTAACCGGGATTTCTGATAATCTGCCCTATGGTAATGAACAGATCATCTTTAATATTAATGCGCAGGGGCAGATTCTAGGTTTGACTTCGCAGGAGATCGGGAGGCAGCTGCGAGGAGCCTTCGATGGTTATCTTGTACAGACATTCCAGGATGGCACTGAGAAAATTGAAGTACGGGTTAGCTTGCCGGAAAAGGAAACCGATAGGTTGTCTACCCTTTCAGAGTTTGCTGTCATCTTGACAACTGGTAATACCGTACCGTTGGCTGCTGTTGTTGATCTTAAAAGTGATCGTGGTTATGACAAAATATTACATGGTGGTGGGAAAAGAGCTGTGAATGTTACTGCAGATGTTGATAAAGCAGCAGAAGACACAACAAGCGGTGAAATTATTGCCGATATGAAACGCGATTTTATACCGGCTCTTGAAAAAGAATATGGTGTGGATATTTCCTTTGAAGGAAAGGCAAGGGAGCAAAATGAAGCACTTGCAGATATGATGATAGCCCTGATGCTTGCCCTGATAATTATCTATATTATTCTTGCTTGGGTTTTTGGGTCTTACGGATGGCCTTTGGTGGTTATGTGTGCCATACCTTTCGGGCTTATTGGTGCCATATCAGGTCATATTATTATGGGGGTTGATATTACCCTTCTTTCTTTATTTGGCATGTTTGGTTTAACCGGAATTGTGGTTAATGATTCGATTATTCTTGTGGTGTTTTATAAAGAATTGCGCCAAAAAGGGGTTGAGGTTAGTAAGGCAATAGCAGAGGCCGCGTGCAGGCGTCTGCGCGCTGTTATTTTAACATCTTTAACCACTATTGGCGGGTTGATATTTTTGGTGTTTGAAACATCTCTGCAGGCGCAATTTCTAATTCCAATGGCTATCTCGATGGCCTTTGGTTTAGCATTTGCGACTGTGCTAGTTTTACTGGTGATACCTGCAATGTTATCGGTTCAGGAATCATCCAGTGCAATTTTGAGTAAGCTTGCGGAAATATTAAGAGCAGAATTGAAACAAGGCGTAAAAGCTTGGCTGCCAGATTAGGGTTAAGCAAAGTTTAACAGTCTGGGTTTTTGCAAAATGTATTAGGCTTGCGCTACTGCGTCTCGTTTATCTTTGTTAAGCATAACTGCATTAAAGTGTTCGACCCAGTTTTGAGCGAACTGCGTACCTGAGCATGCATTAATTTCAGATATTCCACGTATGAACGAGCGTTTATGCTCACGGTCAGAGCGCTTATTAGTCATTGAATAAAATGCATCAACAATAGCCATTACCTTAGCTCCGTCTGAGATAGATGCTCCTTTTAATCCTTCAGGATAACCTTTACCGTCTGGTCGCTCATGGTGTTGCTGAATGATTGTTTCAACACCATTCCAGTTCAATAGGCGCTTTGCAAGGACCGCTCCTTGAAAAGTATGTCTGTTAATAACATTTACTTCGTCTTTGGAAAGCTTGCCTTTTTTGAACATAATATGGTTAGGGATAAATGCCATTCCTATATCATGCAGACAAACCGCAGCTGTTAGTATGTTTGGATCGATTGGTGTGCCCGCAGATTCGTTCATCTTTAGTGCAAGATCAATAAGTTGCTGGGTTCTGTCAGTCCATGCTGGGTTCTTCTTATCAATCTTAGATGCAAGCATCCGGAAAAATTTCAGATCGTCCGCCATAACCTTGGAAAGTTTATTTTCATCCGGTTTGTATTTTTCAAACTCTTCAACAGGGTTTTGGGGCTCTTTTTTTGGTTCAATTAAAACAGGTTCTGGTTTCAGCGTTTTTGATTCTGGTTCGGCTTTTGTTTTAACCTCTTGTGCAGGTTCATCTGCTTGAGAAGCAGGGTTAAATCTGCCGGTAATAAGTTCAATTAAAGATTGTGCATGTTCGTTAAAACCATCACCTCTGGATTTTGCTATTTCAGTCAATCGTTTTTGTATTTCATCTCTCTGGAAGGTAGCTATGGATGTCTGGTCAATTACAGCAAACATAATCTCTTTCAGTCGATCAAGAGAGATTAAAATAACATCGCACAAAGTGTCGTTAAAGATTATTTTTTGGGTCTTTATCGAGTAAATTACATCTTCAATAGCCTGACTTAATGAAACTATGGGGTCGAGTTCACAGACAGTGGCATTGGATTTAATAGAGTGAATAGACCTGAAACATGTATCAATCAGTTGTAACTCATCTGGTTGAGCGATCAGATTTGAAAGATTTGTTTCAATGGTTTCGTAGTTTTCCGAAAAATTGTCAATCAGATCTTGAATTAGTTCTTGTTCAACATTATGAATATAAATATCGTCAGACATATTTCTCACATTCAGTTTAAGACACACACTTGCTAAATATAGCTGGTTTTTGCCGCTAATTCTGCTGAGTTAATCAAAAAAAATGTGAGTTCACTAGCATGTACGAAAAAAAATTATAGAGCTTCCTTTGAAATAATACTTTCAAGCCATTGAATGGCCTCATTAACTGTGTGCACTCTGGTGCGAGGATCAGGTCGGAGCATTTGTGCAATAAGTTGCGATAGCCTTGTGCCAATGATCGGTGATAGAAAATGATCAGGAAGAGTGCAGACGCTGGCAGCATGAGAAATTTGGGATGAACTATCAGTACCTGGATTCCATTTTTTTCCAGTTACAAGTTCGTAGAATAAGATCCCAACCTGAAAAATATCGCTTTGCTCATCCCAGCTATGACCTTTAGCTTGTTCAGGGCTAAGGTAGTCGTAGTTGCACATGGTTAAATCCTGTCTGGACATATCAGTTTTAAAGATGGCAGCAGAGAAATTAACCAGATAAATATGTCCTTTTTTGCCTAAGATTACGTTTGCAGGATTAATATTGCCATGAATAACAGGGGTATCCCTTTCGTGCAGCGCTTTCAAAGCAGCTAGAACCTGTGAAACTACTCCTAAAGCAAAACGTGGGTTTTTTTGCACTTGCTCCGGTTTTTCAGTAGATAATGCCTTCAGCGATAGCCCTTTAACATAGTTATAGGCAATGTAGTGAGTCTCATTAACCTTGCCGTGTTCTGTATATTTTGGGAATTGCTTTCCATCTATGCTGTTAAGTATCTTTCCCTCAAGTTGAAATTGAGCGACGGCATTTTTGTTAGCTGATAAATTTTCATCAAGAAATTTAATATAAAGTGGCGCTCTATCTTTCTTTTCAGCAACTCCTATTGCTGTTTTATGCAGATAGCCTTTTTTAAGTGGTTTTAGAAAATAGTTACCGGTTCGGAACGGAAATGGTGCCGCATTACCTTGATGAATATCCATAAATCTACCTATCCTAGCTTCCTTGGTTATTTTTATATGCAAAGATATCTTCTTGTCTAAATATTCCATTTATAATCGATCTGTATTTTTGGTAGATTGATGATTGTTATAAATGGCTATTGTAAATTATATTTATATCTGTTGCTCTTTTTTGTCTGTTATTTTAATTGAGTTCTGGTTTTTCGTTTTAAAAATTAAGTTCGATTTATTACTGCGCTGGAAAATCCTTTAGCGATTTTATCCGTTGCTCGGTCTATAACACCATATTTTTACCGACTTGGCAATAGTTAAAAAAATAAAATATCGTTTTGATTTATAAGGATATTATTATTGATCTAATTTGGAGTTGTAATATTTGGATTTCTGTTGAACAGTTCACAAAAATGACTTAAAAACGAGTTTTTTCGGTTGACCTTTTTTAAACAAAAAAACATTGTTAACTATAGATATTCTTAGTAGCAGTTAAGTTTAGAAATTAGTCGAAATATGGGCGGGTTTTTGTTAATTTATTTGGATATTAATTAGAGTTTAACTCTGTAAAACTTTCATCACTCACATTACATAGGTAGAACGTACAATATGGTTACCGATTCACTAAGGCAGGACATCAAAAATATCGTCGAAATCGCACTAATAGAGGATGTCGGAGCAGGTGATTTGACAGCTAGTCTGGTGCCTAAGTCTTTAGCCAAAGCAGCTGTAATTTGCCGGGAGCCTGCAGTTATAGCTGGGATTGAATGGTTTGACGAGGTATTCAGGCAACTAGATGCTAAGGTAGAAATAAATTGGCATGTTAGTGACGGTGATTCTGTAACTGCTGATACGCTGCTGTGTGAATTAAGCGGTAATGCTCAGGTACTGCTAACCGGTGAAAGAGCAGCTTTGAATTTTCTACAATCCTTATGTGGAGTTGCCACGATCACTTCTAACTATGTGTCTATATTGGCTGGTACAAATACAAATATCCTTGATACTAGAAAGACTATTCCCGGGTTAAGGACGGCCCAAAAATACGCAGTTAAGTGCGGTGGAGGGATGAATCACCGTATGGGGCTATTTGATGCAATATTGATAAAGGAAAATCACATTATGGCTGCAGGTTCAATTGGAAATGCTGTAGCAAATGCCAGGGAGTTGTACCCTGAAGTTCCTATTGAAGTTGAAGTGGAAAGCTTGGATGAACTGATGCAGGTTATGGAAACACAAGCAAATTCTGTCTTGTTGGATAATTTTACACTAGATGATCTAAGGGTGGCGGTTGAGCTATGTAAAGGCAAACTTAAAACAGAGGCATCCGGAGGTATTGAGGAAGATACTATCAGGCAAATTGCTGAGTGCGGAGTAGACTATATTTCTGTTGGAGCTCTTACTAAGAATGTGAGGGCGCTAGATCTTTCAATGCGCTTTGAGATCGAATAATATATCCTTCAGAAACAACCCGCTGACCTACAACATTCAATTTATTCATACTCTGAACTAGACTATAGATAGCAAGTGTAGATTTTTTAGAGTATGTGCTTTGTAGTCAAGAGTTGTTATTACTGTCCGATATACTGTATCAAAGTTCATATTAGTTAATGTATAGGTTTAAGTTGATATCGCAATGGCTGTCGTAGGTGTAAGAAGAAGGAAAAAAAGATCTGAGGAAGAGATTCAGGAAACTGATCTGCAAAAATTAATAGATCTTAAAGATGAATATCACTCCATTAAAGATGATTTTTTGGAAGAAGAAAGTAGTGAGTATTCTTATAAAATCCTTGATATTTCAGCAAGGTTGCAGAATATGTGCGAACAAAATGCTGACCTATTATTAGCATATTTTCAGCTGAACAGAGAAGATGATTATGAGGTAATACAACCACTGTATTCTGGCGTAATTTGCGAACTTATCAGTGCGAAGAAGATGGTTGATAAAAATGAACGCAAACAAGTTATAGCTGCAGCTCTTACTCATGATATAGGAATGCATACTCTAAAGGATATTGTATCTAATAGAGAAGTGCCCTTAACCCCTGACCAATTAGCAGATTTAAAGCTACACCCTCTCAGAGCGATCAAGTATCTACGTAATTCCGGAGTTAAAGATGATATCTGGATTAAATCCGTGCAACAGCACCATGAAAGGCTAGATGGATCTGGTTATCCTCATGGTCTTAAGGATCAGGATATATCGGTTGGTGCGAAGATTATTGCTATTGCCGACATCTTTATTGCAATGACTAAACCGCATGCAAATCGGGAGGGCGCTATACCAAAACAAGCACTTACTGAACTTTTCACCAGCCGCGGCGAAAAGGTTGATAATGAACTAACTCAAATGTTTATTCGGGACATGGGTTTTTTTCCACCAGGCTCCGTCGTCAAGTTGATGAATGGTGATATAGCATTGGTGACTCATCGCGGCAAAAGCGCTACACAGCCTATAGTTCAAAGTATTATCGGTCCTCGAGGAGCTCCGTTCGAAAAGCCGGTTCCGCGCAATACCAGCCACAATGCCTTTGCAGTAAAAGATCTGGAACCAGACGAGCAATACAGGAAAATTGCCTTTGATCTGGCAGTAACATTATGGAAAACTGAAAAAATTCATT
The DNA here is from genome assembly GCA_004796365.1 of Gammaproteobacteria bacterium. Classification (GTDB taxonomy): domain Bacteria; phylum Pseudomonadota; class Gammaproteobacteria; order QZLD01; family QZLD01; genus QZLE01. The sequence continues at coordinate 12,468 of QZLE01000054.1, forward strand.
TTTCCAGTAGTTGAGCAAACTGCGAGAAAGACTAATAAAAAAGCGGGGCTATCCCCGCTTTTTTATATAAAGTATCAAGTGTACTTAAAACTGGCCGGTGTTAAGAAGAACAAGCGTGCAAGCTTCCTCAAAATCTATACCATTATCATTCAGTGCATTCTCTAGCTCAGGGTTTTCAGTACCAGGGTTAAAGATGACTCTTTCGGGGCTGAGCGCAACTATCTCTTCAATCATATTTGATGATATTTTTGCGCTTACATACATGGTTAATGTATGTACATGCTCTTTAATTGGTCCAAGGTTGGGTAATACTAGTGTGCCATTTACCTCTTTAACCTTTGGGCTAACTAGAATAACTTCATGACCATGGTCCTGAAGCAATAATTGCGCTCTATGAGAATACCTTTCAGGATTATCGCTTGCTCCCAGAATAACAACAGTTTGTTTATCAGTCATTGTGTGTCTCATGATTAATCGGTTTCGTTACTTCTTACGTGAAGGGTGGGTTGCGATAAAATGCTTGAGTATCTTGCGAAGTTTATCGGCATGTTCAGTATTGCCTGAGTCTTCAGCATTTTTGATGTCATCCAGAATGATCTTTTTGATCTTAGGTACACCATCTTTTGAATTTACAAGGTATTCACCCATCTCCATCGCCGCGATTTCCGGAATATGCTCGTGCTCAGCTATTGCCTCAATTTCTTCCTCAGTGAGATCACAAATACCTAAACAATCTTCATAAGTTAACATAAGGAAAGCCCCCTTTAATTAGTTCCTACTATTAAAAATAGGCTATGAGATACGTGTAAGCAATGTTTGAAAGGTTTAATTGTGACCTATATTACGAATTTAATTATTAAGCTTAAATTATTAATGCAAAGTGTAGTTTATATCAATTATGTATTGTTTTTTAAAGCTAAATTTGCATCAATCAATGCTGTGGCATCTATAATTATGTTTTTATCACCGTTAAGCCAATGTATCGTATGTCCTTGTTTCTCCATCCTTTTAAAATATGTCTCTTGTTTTTTGGCAAATCGTTTAATCTCAGAGTTAAGTTTTTGTAGCATATCGTTGCGAGATATCTTTTTCTGTAATAGCTGTGAAACATATCTGTATTCAAGACCATAATAATCTAACGCATCAAAACTGACACCTGAGGAGACGAGAGCCTTAACCTCATCAAACATGCCTTCATTAACTCTAGATTTCAGACGTTGTGTAATACGCTTATGTAATTCAGGCCTGGGAAATTTAATTCCAATAATTAGAGGGTTAATTTCTGGGAATTGGGTACTGGAAGGTGATTTTTTCTGTGCTAGTGCTATTTCAATAGCCCTGATAGTTCTTTCCCTATGTAAAGTATCAGTAGTATTGTGTTGCTCGGGCTTGATCTTTAATAACTGCTGAGTTAGTTCGCTATCACTTAGCTTATTAAGTTCTAGCCTTAATTCAGGATCTTCTGGAGCATAGATAAAGTTATAATTATCTAATACCGCTTGAATATAAAGGCCAGTTCCACCGACTAAAATCGGACGCTTGCCACGATCTGTAATTTCTTCAAAACAGTTAAAGAACAATTTTTGATACTCATACACATTAAATTGATAACCTGGTTCAAAGATATCAATTAGGTGATACGGGATATCTCCATATTCATTAAGATCCTTGCCGGTACCAATATCCATCCCTTTATAAACTTGCCTAGAGTCTGCAGATATTATTTCACCATTATAAGATTTAGCTAATTCTACAGCTAATCTGGTCTTTCCGGTTGCAGTTGCGCCTAGAATAACAATTAGATTGCATGGGTTATTGAAATTGATGGCTGAGGGCATGTTTGAAAGTTATTCTCTGGGTGGTGAACTTTTGAACAAAAAAAAGCGCTTACGAGGATTTTTTTAATGAATTCAATAAAAAACATCCAAAAAACAAGACGCACGTAGCAGTATCATAGATTAGCTACTGAAATTATTGTCATTTAATCTATTCTTAGCTTAAAGGAATAATAATTTTACCAATTAAGTGTTGTGGTTGGAAATAATTAATGAATATCGATAGAGAGTTGCTCAAACTTAATATCCTTGTCGTGGATGATCAGCAAATTAATCATGATTGTATTAATGATATTTTGTTTTCCCAAGGATTTGAGCAGGTTATAAATGTTACCGACCCTCGCAAGGCTGTTGGGGTATACCGCACTCTATCTCCAGCATTATTAATAATAGATTTGCAGATGCCGTTCCAAAACGGAGTTGACCTTTTTAACGAAATACTCAGCATATCTGGTGGACACATGCCGATAGTTTTGGGTATAGCTCAAAGAGACGAAATTGATATTGTTGAAATAGCATTGAAAGCTGGTTTTTCAGATATTATTTACAAACCTTTTGATAGGATAGAGGTTTTACTTCGGGTTAAAACCTTGTTAACAATCAGCTCATTAAGTTCAAAGTTATCTAGTTGCACAAATAACAAAAATCAATATGCCAAAAAGACTCTTGAGTTTGCTTCTCCTGAAAGTGACGAAAGGGATTTGTTTGAAGAAAAGTTGTTGCATATGGCAATGCATGACCCGAGAACTAATTTTCCAAACCGGATGATGCTGCAACATAAGATAGGTGAGTTAATTGAAGTAGAAAACAAAGAAAGATTCTATGTATTTGTTGTCTACTTGAATCATTTTGATGATATAAATCATTCACTTGGATATCATAATGGCGATAAGATTTTGATGCAGGTAGCTGTTAGATTAGGGGATCTTGCAAACCTTATTAAAGGAGCAATCAGAATCGATAATACTGGTGGCAACGAGGATTATCTCTCGGTTATGGAAGGTGTGAATTTCGCCTTTTTGGTTGAGGGTAGTGCTACCGAAGAAGAAGTTCATAAAATAGCTCAATCTGTGCTGGCTGATATGCAAAGGCCATTTGATTACCACGGTATGTCGCTGGATATAGGTGCTCTTATCGGTGTATCTGAATATCCAGAGCATGGCAAAAACTCTAATATGCTTATGCAGCATGCTCATATTGCAATGGAAATGGCTCATAACAGTACAGAGCATTACGCTATTTATTCATCTGGGGAAGACCCATATAGTGCTCGTAGATTAATGCTAATGGTTGAGCTTAGAGCAGCCATTGAAAACAGTAATTTGAAATTATATTATCAGCCTCAAATGTCATTGCTTTCTGAAGAGGTTGTTGGTGTTGAAGCCCTTATTCGTTGGATACACCCAAAGCTTGGTTTCATTCCTCCAGATGAGTTTATTCCTATCGCAGAGCAGACAGGGCTTATTAAACAGCTCACGAGATGGGTTCTAAAAGAGGCCATTAAAACATGCTATTACTACTTTGAAAAAGATGAACCAATTAGGGTGAGTGTTAATATATCACCAAAAAATATCCAGGAACCTGATATCGGCAAGTTTATCGTTGGTGCGCTTGCAGATTACAGTCTTCCTAATGATTTATTGATGTTGGAGTTGACTGAAAATATTAATTTTGCAAGTAATGGTATAGCTAAGAATAATCTTGAATATTTGGATTCAAAACATATTAAATTTTCAGTTGACGATTTTGGTACTGGATATTCATCGCTCTCATATTTAAAGCAGCTTCCTCTTACTGAGCTGAAGATCGACAGGTCATTTGTGATGGATATGATGAATAATCCTGATGATATAATGATAGTGCATACTACGATTGAGATGGGTCATAACCTTGGGTTGGAAATTGTGGCTGAGGGCGTAGAAGATCATACGTGTTGGGCAATGTTGCGTGATCTAGGGTGCGATACTGTGCAAGGATACTACCTTGCAAAGCCTATGCCTGAGGAAGACTTGGAGCAATGGTTGGCAAATGGTGGGGTATTGGATTAGCCTGCAACTGCTGTAAGTATTTAAAAAAAGCCCTGCGCTCGATGAGAACAGGGCTTTAATGCTCTAGGCTAGGCTAGTGTGTAGCTTCTTTTACAGTTTGCTTCACTTCTTCAGCCATCTCTTTGACAGCTTCTGCAGTGTCTTCTGCAGCTTCTGTAACTACCTCTTTGGCATCTTCAGCAACCTCAACAGCAGCATCTTTTACGTCAGCAGCTATCTCTTTAGCATCTTCAGCAACGTGTTCAGCTGTTTTTTCCATGTTGCTTTTTGTACTATGTGCTGATTCAGTTGATTTATCTTCAACTGCAACATGATCATGATTGTCTGTTTTAGCAGTAGTGGAGTGTGCGTGTGCTTTTGTTGTTGGAGCATGGGCGGCTGCAGGCTCCTCGTGATGAGCTGATGCAGTTGGAATACTTGGAATCAGTTGGAAACACAGCATAGCAACAATAGTCGGTGCTATAGCACCAGCAAGAATACCAAGAGGGCTGATACCGTCTTCGCCGAATGACTTTTTCAGAATACCAAAACCAGCTGGGTTAGGAGCATTCGCAATTACAGTTAGACCCCCACCGGCAACAGCACCGGCTACAAGACCGTATTTCTGACCTTCAGAAAGGTCAACAAGTGAGCCTAGATAAGTTAGGGCAGCGTTATCGGTAATAGCTGTAAGGCCAGTAGCACCTATAAACAGGGTCAGGTCTCCAAGTTTGGTAAGAACCTCTTGCAGCCACCATTGTTGCATGGTCCCCAATGTGACCAGGCCGGCAAGGAAAAAGCCAACGAGCAATGATTCTTTAAGCTTGATTTCATCCTGATATTCTTTGGTAACGGCAACAAAGCCTAGGAAGAATAAAAATAGACCCATGAAGAACACCATATGGTGTGCCGTGTAAACAACTAGCGCAAGAAAGATCAGGTGAATAACGGTCATCCACCAGGTAGGAGTCATAGTGTTATCGTGGCTATGCTTGTCTTCTAGTTTTCCGGTTAGTTCGTCTTTGAAGATAAATGCGACAGTAAAGGTGCAGATTATTATAGCTATGGCAGCTTTAAAACCGAAGTTGGTAATCATGTGCATAATACCCCAATGCCATTTGCTAGCAACCATTAATACAGGTGGGGCAGCAAAGTGGGTAAGGGTACCGCCGATTGAAATATTAACAAATAGCAGTCCGATGGTAGCGTACATAAACTTTTTCGACATGCTGTGGCTGTAGTAGTACTCAAGTAGGATAAGAGCGGTAACAGTCATAGCCGCCGGTTCAGTGATAAAAGAGCCTAGTAGTGGGCCAAGAATTAGGGCGGAGATATAAAATGCCATGCGTCCAGGGAATGGAAGTAGTTTTGCCCCAAACTTAATCATCTTTTCCGCAAGCAGGATAACAGGTCTGGTTCCAGCCATGCACATAATCACAAATACAAACATCGGTTCGGTGTAATTCTGATCATTAAGGTATTTGATAGCCCCGCCAACCACGTTGTGGTGGTCATCATAGATAACAAAACCGTTGATAAATGAGTAGCAGATAAGGAACAATGCTGCCCACATTCCGAATACAGCTTCTACCTCACCCAAAAAGTGGAAAAAGTTAGAGCCGATAGAACCATGGGGATATTTATGTGAAATTTCTTCAAATTTTTTCACCATGAAGGTGTGTATAACAGCACATGCAAATAATACTGTACCGATAATTTGAATAGTTGTTGGATTCATATTTTTCTACCTAATATTAGTTAAAATGCATGTGTACTAGACGCGCGTATCATACCATTTGTAACGTGATTTTTGTATCAATATAGGGCATAAAGCAAAAAAAACAAGCGACTAGCAGGTATTAATTAGAGCTTGATCAAAACAAAAAATGCAGGCAAAAAAAAGCCGGCTATGGGGTAACCGGCATTTAAAAAGCTACGTATATCAGGAGGAAATACTTAATGTTTATCTTATATAACTGGTCGTTTATTGCTGTGAACAAATGTGCAAGTTATATGTGAATTAGTCTGCAATAATTAGGATAAGTTCAAATTTAATAATAAAAAAATATGCCATTGCCGCTTAAGCGGCAATGGTGAAGGAGGGATAGCTTGTATGATGGGCAACGTCCACCACAATATATTAAAGGTTTGTGTTAGCCCATTCTTCCAAGGAAGCAAGCGCTTCATCGAGCTTTTCTGGATCGCTTCCACCTGCAAGGGCCATATCTGGTTTGCCGCCGCCACGGCCCCCTACCTGTGCTGCGATGTGGTTAACTACATCACCAGCCTTGATGGTTTTGATCAGATCTTTGGTAACTCCAGCTGCAAGCTGTACCTTACCTTCATCCATAACTGTGCCGAGAACAACAACAGCTGTGCCCAATTTATTTTTAAGCTGGTCGACGGTTTCACGCATGGTTTTGGCATCTGCACCTTCTAGTTTGGCTGAAAGTACCTTAACGCCGTTAATTTCAATTGCATTACTGGCCAGGTCACCGCCTGCCTGACTTGCAAGTTTACTTTTCAAGCGTTCAAGCTCTTTCTCTGTATTGCGGTTGCGCGAGATAAGCTGTTCCATTTTGTCATTCAAATTTTCACGATCTGCCTTAAGGAATCCGCATAATTTATTGAGCTTACGTTCATTGTTCCATAGATAGGTCATGGCATTGGAACCTGTAATGGCTTCAATGCGACGAACACCGGAGGCAATGCCGGTTTCGCTTATAATCTTGATCAGACCAATATCTCCAGCCCTTTCAGCGTGGGTGCCACCGCAAAGCTCAATAGAGAAATCTCCAAGCTTGATCACACGAACTTTATCGCCGTATTTTTCACCAAATAATGCCATTGCTCCGGCTTTTGTAGCTTCGTCATATGGCATCACGCTGATATCTGCGTCGTGGTTGGCGCGAACCTGTTCGTTTGCAATCTTTTCAATTTCTTCCAGCTGTTCCTGGGAAACTGGTTCGAAGTGAGAGAAGTCAAACCTAAGTCTGTCTGCGTTCACCAAAGAACCTTTCTGCTGAACGTGGGTTCCAAGTACTTCACGTAGCGCTGCATGCAGGATGTGGGTTGCAGTGTGGTTTAGCATAGTAGCTTGACGCTTAACGCCATCGACTACTGTTGCAACTTCATCTCTGACGTTGATCGTTCCTTCAATAACAGTGCCGATGTGTAAAAATGCCTCATGGCTTTTAATGGTATCTTTTATCCGAACCTTAAATCCGTTACCAAACAGTTCTCCGCTGTCACCAGCTTGGCCACCGGATTCGGCATAGAACGGGGTTTTATCGAGGATTATCTGGATATCATCGCCAGATGTTCCCTTATCGAACATATGTCCATCTTTGAAGATGGCTAGTACTGTGCCTTTGCCGGTAGTGGCTTCATAGCCGATAAACTCGGTGCTGTGTTCAGTTTCCATTTTGTCGTTGTAATCGACATCAAATTGGCTGCTTTCCTTGCTCTTCTTTTTTTGCTCTTCCATAGCTACATCGAAGCCATCACGGTCTACAGTGAGTTCACGCTCGCGGGCAATGTCGGCAGTGAGGTCGAATGGGAAGCCGTAAGTGTCGTAAAGCTTAAAGGCTGTGTCTCCAGAGATGATCTTGCCGCCCATAGTAGTGATCTCTGTTTCTAGAATCTTCATCCCTTGCTCAAGGGTTTTGGCGAATTGTTCTTCTTCCTGTTTCAGAATCTTTTTCACAAAGTCCTGCTGTTCAACCAAGATAGGGTAGGCCTCACCCATTTCCTTAACCAGAGTGTCCACGATTTTGTAGAAGAACAGCTCTTTTGTACCAAGCTGATAGCCATGCCTTACTGCGCGACGAATAATACGGCGCAGTACATAGCCACGACCTTCATTTGATGGGAATACTCCGTCAGCAACCAGGAATGAGCATGCGCGTATATGGTCAGCAATTACGCGCAAGGATTTATTGTCCAGATCACTAGTGCCGGTGATCTCTGCGGCGGATTTGATTAGGTTTTGAAATAGGTCAATTTCATAGTTTGAGTGTACGTTTTGCAGAATTGCTGCAAGTCTTTCAAGCCCCATGCCGGTATCAACCGATGGCTTTGGAAGTGGCTCCATAGTACCGTCCGCAAAGCGGTTGTATTGCATAAATACTAGATTCCAGATTTCTATATATCTGTCACCATCTTCTTCAGGAGTTCCTGGTGGGCCACCAAAAATATCTTCACCATGATCATAGAAGATCTCGGTGCATGGTCCACACGGTCCAGTATCACCCATTGCCCAGAAGTTGTCTTTGGCGCCGATGCGTGAGAAACGGTTTGCGTCAACGCCAATTTCTTTAAGCCATATATCAGCAGCTTCGTCATCCTCTTCAAATACGGTTACCCAAAGCTTTTCTGGTGGCAGGCCAATAACTTCAGTCAGAAATTCCCAGGCATATTTGATTGCATCCTGCTTGAAATAATCACCAAAACTGAAATTACCAAGCATCTCAAAAAATGTGTGGTGACGGGCTGTGTATCCAACGTTTTCTAGATCATTGTGCTTGCCGCCAGCTCTAACGCAGCGTTGGCTAGATGTTGCTGTGGTGTAGGATCTTTTATCCTGGCCAAGGAAGGTGTCTTTAAACTGCACCATGCCGGCATTGGTGAACAATAGGGTTTTATCATTGCCAGGCACTAGAGGGCTACTTTCGACAATTTCGTGTCCCTTTTCTTTAAAAAAATTTAAAAAGGCATCTCTTACGTCTGCACAAGTCCAGTTCATCACTCATCTCACTCATAGTGTTCGTTTTCGTTGATGGCGCATTTTACCTGATCAAAGTTAAAACCTCGATACTGTAAAAAGCGAATTTGTTTGGCTTTGTTGTTTTGATCCTGCGGAAGCTCTTTCCCAAAACGCTTTTCGCGCACTTTTTTTGCCAGTTCAATCCATTGATGTTGATCATATCCAAGCTCACAAGTGGAGATATCAATACCTTTATTTTTAAGCTCAGTTACAATTTTCAGGGGGCCATGCCCTTTATTTATACGAGAGTTGATAAAACCCTCGGTAAACCTATCATCGCTTTGTAGGTTATTTTGTTCAAGGTTGGAAATAACCTCTTTAATATCCGATTGTTGTGCACCTTTAGCGAATATCTTATCAAACAGTTCTTTTTTGGAATGTTCGCGGCGGGACAAGTAATCGATAGCAGCTGTTCTTATGGCTTCCTTATCTAGCAACTGTTTCGATCCTCAATAAATAGGGCAAATAGGAATGATATTGGATGTAAGTTGAAACGGCGGAGGGTGTTACCGCCGCATATGTGTAATTAGATCGCTTCCGGCCCGGTTTCTCCTGTACGTATGCGGATTACGTCTAGCAACTCGGTGACAAAAATCTTACCATCACCGATTTTTCCGGAGTTCGCTGCATTGGAGATGGTTTCGATTACCTGGTCCAGCATTTCGTCATTTATGGCGATTTCAAGCTTTACCTTAGGTAAAAAATCCACAACATATTCAGCTCCACGGTATAATTCTGTATGGCCTTTTTGACGGCCGAAACCTTTAACCTCAGTAACAGTGATCCCTTGCACGCCAATGTCAGATAGAGCCTCTCTAACGTCATCTAGTTTGAAAGGTTTTATAATTGCTGTTACGAATTTCATGTATTACTCCTGTAGTTTGCAGTTTCTGGCGTTTGCAGTACCAAGTATGACCAGCGCAGATTGTACTAAACCCGGCTCATATAAAACAGTGTAATAATAGTTGTTTGCATATTAATCAGCAAATATTTATCCGACATTACTTCTAAATCGTTATCTTGTTTGTGATATGGTGTGGAAAAATCTGTATACTTTGCGCCACATAACCATTTTTGGGTAATTATAACCATAGAAATCTGTAACTGAGGTTTGCATGAGGCATCTTTCACTAATTCTTTCAGCTTTTGTTATTTTCTTTGCGAACACTACCTTGGCTCAGGAAAAAGCCAATACAGAATGGGCTCAGGGTAAGCCTTTTTATCTGGTTGAAGATTTCCCAGCAAACTCCGAGCAAGATCCGGTTTTTCCAAATCCGGGTAATCTAAAGATGTATCTACATGTTCCTGCAGATATGCCTGCAAGTGCACCGGTGGTAGTTGTTTTGCATGGGTGTATGAAAGGTGCAGAACAAATAATGAGCTGGACTGGATGGAATGATCTTGCAGATAAACATAAGTTCTATGTGATATATCCTCAGCAGCAAAAACCGCAAGTTTGGAATAATATTCGCACTGGAAACGTAGGATTGTGTTTTAGCTGGAGCGGCAGAAACGGAAAATGGAAAGCAATAGGGCATGGGGAAGACAGATCTATAGTTGATATGATCGGTTACCTTAAAACCAAAGGCCATGGTATTGATGAAAAAAGGATATTTGTTACCGGATTTTCTGCTGGCGGCGCTATGACAAACCTTATGCTTGCCCATTATCCAGATGTTTTTGCCGGTGGAGCTCCTCTTGCAGGTGTACCATATCGCTGTGCCGATACTTTAAAGCAAGGGTTTGATTGCATGGGGGTTAAGCCAAGCTTTTTAACTCGAAGCAATAATGGTCCTGGTTGTGAAGGGCTAGGCGAGGCCTGTATGGACCCAGAGCGAAAGAAAACACCGGAGCAGTGGCGGGAGATGGTAACCTCTCATGGGAAACCGGGGTTTGACGGGGCTTATCCAAGAGTATTTATCTGGCATGGTGGTCGTGATAAATATGTCGATGATGATAACTTGCAGGAGCAGATGAAGCAGTGGACTGCTGTACATGGGCTAGATCAGAAAGCCGACAATGCGAGCACTACTCTTAAAGAAACATATGCTGATCATATCTATTCTGAATATCAAGATAAAGGCGGTAATGTAAAGGTTGCAACCCTTATTATTCCACGTATGTTCCATGCAGTTCCGGTAGAACCGGGTGAAGGTAAGGATCAAGGCGGGAAGGAAGCCGGAAACCATGCTGTAGACTACGGTTTATACTCCAGCTATTATATAGCGCGCTTTTGGGGAATAGTTGACTAGGCCCGGTAATTATTAGAATAAAAAACTACTTAATTGGAAGGTTGCTATCTACGCTAAGTCAGTGTAAATTGTTGCCGGTTTATGTATGGAAAAAATAGCTTAAGGATAAAGTGGATAGTAGCATGATATCCATCTACTACTTTTAGCCGTTTTGTAAACTTACAGTTTAATCTTTTAGCGGTTCATCCCCAATATTTATAGCTTCAAAGCACGCTGTGGATTGCTGCGCCAGATAAAAACTGATATCGCACTATATTTCTACGGTGCGAATGTATGAGGAGCATTTTATGCAGGAAGGTTTAAATTTAGGTTTAACTTTGGTTGCACTAGGTATGGGAACAGTTTTTGTGTTTCTGACAGTTCTGATTTTTTGTACTTCTCTTATGTCAAAATTTGTAATGGCATTTGAGGCAAAGACAAAAAAACCAGAGCAACCAATTCCGGTTACCGGACAATCTATAATCCCTGATGCGGTTCTTACGGCTGTTATTTCAGCTGCAATACACCAGCATCGAGCTGCTAAGTCTAAAAAGGCTTAGCAGAGAACACTTTATAAATACGGACTATTAATTTAATTACAAGGTTGAAACCCATGAGTACACAAAAACTTGGAATTACCGACGTAGTATTACGTGACGCACACCAATCACTATTTGCGACCAGAATGCGCCTGGAAGATATGCTTCCAATCGCTGATAAACTAGATAAAGTTGGCTACTGGTCAGTTGAAACCTGGGGTGGAGCGACATTCGACGCCTGTATCAGGTTCCTTGGCGAAGACCCATGGGAAAGAATTCGTCAGCTTAAAGCAGCAATGCCAAACACTCCTCAGCAAATGCTTTTCCGTGGTC
>QZLE01000116.1 GCA_004796365.1 Gammaproteobacteria bacterium
AATTAATAACGCTCCGATCGCGTCATGAGAAACAGAGTCGGAAGCAACAAAAGGGCATGCTAATTAGCTAGGTTTTGTGAATACATATGCCACCAGTTTGTTTGCTTGACTACCTCAGACAACTGAAGAGAGGGCATGAATATGAAAAATAAAATATTAATCGCGGCAATTGCTGCACTGGGCACTATCTCAACTGGCATTTTTGCAGCTTCTGATGGAGATGTAGGAACAACTTCAACCGGGACAACCGATATTACTCTAGTGGTACCTGATCTGGTACGTATTTCCGCACTATCAGATATTGATCTCGGCACTTATTCCGGCATGGGCACAGAAACCGGCAATACCGATGCTTGCATTTTCCGTAACGGTGCTGGCACTTATTCGGTAACTGCGACCACCGACAAAGGTGATTTCAGAATTTCCCGCGGTGCTGGTGGCACAGCCGCTGAAGATATCGATTTTGACGCCTATTGGAATGATGAGAGTGGCACAACTGGTAGAGCAGCATTGACATATAACACTGCGCTTACCACCCAAAGTGGCACAAATACAGCTGCTATCGATTGCGGCGGTGGCACCAATGCCAACTTCAGCGTTGAGATTGCAGCTGCTGATATGCAGACCAAAAATCCAGCCACTTATGAAGCAACGGTCACTATCGTAATCGCTCCAGAATAGAGGCCTTGACTCACTACAAAGCCCTGTTATAACAAGCAGGGCTTTGTAGCGTCTGTTTAATGTAAAACATTCCCCAATTACTTGGCTGGCATCACGTTTTAACTGTATAAATAGTTGGATTTAAGCTACTTATTGACTATTCTTACAGTAACTAGATATGTTGACCATAATAAGGATTTTTGGATGCGCAGATTTTCGCTAAAGTCAGCTCTTGGAATACTAGCAATGACCTGCTCGTCTATTGCTACAGCCAATATAACCCTCAGCCAGGCAATCATAGTCTTCCAACCCGGCGAAAGACCTATTCACACCATCGAGGTTATCAATATAGATGACAAGCGTACCTTTGCGGTGAAAACCAATGTAGTTGAAGTAACCAACCCGGGCGGACAAGACCAGGTAAGCGAAAAGTCCAGATCCTTAGTAGTTGCCCCAAATGCATTTGAGGTTGCCGCACAGAATACAAGAAATGTGCGTCTTATGCTCAGAAAGCGCAATAAAAGCGATATCGAGAAGGTATATCGCGTTACATTCACTCCAGAAGCCCCTTCGCGTACAGTTGTGGAAGAAAAACCAGACGGTATCAAAACCAAAATTGACATCATTGTTGGGATGGGTGCGCTGATTCTGGTTCCTCCACAAGAGATCAAATACAAGCTTGAGGCATCCCGGGAAGGGGCAAAACTTTCTTTCGTTAATAACAGCAATATCTCCACCGAAATCCAGCCAAGAACTATCTGCAAGACTGAAGATAAGTGCTTTAGATTTAACGGCACCAGAATCTATCCTGGTCGTAGCTGGGAATATCAACTACCAGATGGCTTTGAAAAAGTCGGTCTGGCTTTATCGGTACGCGCTGCCGGAAAATACTCTGCCGTTGAATTTGCCCCTATCGATTGATGAGCGAGCCAAAGAAAAGCCGGGCGGAGATTCGACTCAAGAAGCTCCACCTGTCTGCGTTGGTTGTATTGGCATTAATACTTGCAGCAGTTCTGATTATTGACCCTGCTGAAAAAGAGACAGTGATAACCCAACAAAACTCACCTACATCTTTAGCACTGAAAGCATCACACGCCCTCAAACACCAGAAACCAAACATTCTTCCAAAGCGATCCAAACCTAACTTTGCTAAATCTGACAAGCCTGGTGTACAGCAACATGCCAAAAGTTCTAATATAAAATTAATACCTTCAACAGCAGCAACATCACCATACAAATCTAAACCTAAAAAAATACACACCCAACGACTTACAAACAAGCCCGTTGGTCCACAGCAAAAGCCTCAAATATCCAACAGGGACAAAAAGGTCGCCTCACTTAAAAAATCGCAAGAAAGATTCAAGACTACCGACAAAAAAACCATAAAAATCAAAACAACTGACATAGTTAGCAAAAACCAAAAAAAAAGAGCCCCCAAAAATAATCGCTCAACAAAATTCGGGGCAAAAAAAAGTATAAAACCTATCGCAAAGGCGGGTGCCAAGCAAAAAAACACTTCCAAGGCTAGAGTTACTTCTCTAAGTTTTTCCGAAAAGACTGCAAACGATGATTCCTCAACAACAGCAAGCACATTTAGCACTCAACCTTCTGTACAGAATGAGCCATATAGTGATGACTATGTCGAAACCGCCTTCGACCTATTTGTTGGTGGTAACTACTACGGCTTTGTGATGCTAAAGTACAATGACAACTGGATTGAGATTCTTAATCCACAGGAGGCGATAGCCCTATTACCTTTGATTCGCAATCGCCAAACTATGCTGCCATTGTTTGCGGGACTTATCCTTGATAGTCGTGAGATACCAGAACTAGGTTCGTTAACTGTTGACTACAACAACTTCGCAATCAATGTCACTATTGCGCCTGAGCAGGCACTACAAGTTAAGGTGGATAAGAAAAAAGGGGAAGCATACGAAGGCTCGCCTACCTTTTTGATGCGCATGGGGGTTAAGGGCAACAAACCAATTGATGTAGTAAACGATTCAAGCCGCTTTTCTTTTACCAATAGCACCCGCTTCGCTTACAACCAGTATCGGGTACTCACGTCGGGTAACTATAGCGATTTTGATAGCGAATACAAACTAGATACCTTTCAGGGAGAGGCTGATTTTTCTTTGTTTGAGGAACCATTAACCGCAGCCGCAGGGCTAATTGATGTACCGGGGCAGATGTTTGCATCCAGCGTAAATATTTACGGAATGTCTCTGTTTACCAATCATAAGCTATATGCAAGAGACCCTTTGTTAAGTTCAAACGAAATTGAGGTTTTTGTTCCAACCCGAGCTTTGGTTGAGATCTTTAAGAATGACTCAGAAAACGGCGTAGTCCTATATTCGAGGATGCACGACTTTGGCCACACTCAGATAGATACCACTAAATTTCCAAGAGGATCTTATCCTGTTGTGATTGTTGTTTCAGTAGATGGAATTGAACGCGCTAGATATACCGAACAGTTCTATAAATATGAAGAGATCCTACCGCGCGAAACCCTGGACATTAATCTAACCTATGGCAACTTTCGTGATAACCTGGACCAATATAACCTTCCGGTTTTTTATGGTTCGGTTCGCACCAGGATCAGTCACGACCTGGAAGGCAGTTTTTCAATCTATACTATCGACAGCAGGACTATCTTTTCTCAAAGCATAAAAAAAATATTTTCCACCGAGAATCTCGGAGAGTTTACTTTCAGCCTTACCTTGTCTGAGAGCAATAGTAAAAGTCTTTTAGGATTTTCTACCGACCTGCGCTGGCGTGGAGAGACCACATCTGCGACATTATATTTTTCTAAGTCATTCAGCGACCTTCCGATATACCAACAAGATATTGAGGTTATTTCGTTTCAGGAAAGGGAAACACTCAATATCAACATATCCCGCAATTTCACTATCTTTAACCGCAGCCTTAACTGCTCATTCAAAGGGCAGTATCGCGATGACCAATATACCGGAGTAAGTTACCGCTATGGACCACTGCTTAGATTTATTCCATACCGTGGCAAACGCACTTCGATAATCCTAACTGCACAACACGACTGGACTAAAAGTGGTGAAGAGACACGT
The DNA here is from genome assembly GCA_004796365.1 of Gammaproteobacteria bacterium. Lineage (GTDB taxonomy): Bacteria > Pseudomonadota > Gammaproteobacteria > QZLD01 > QZLD01 > QZLE01. Next base: position 3,744 of record QZLE01000116.1, read on the forward strand.
TTTCAAGCTAATTTAACTTACAGATATGACCCGGTAACAGTTGGCAGCAATTACAATACCACTTACAAGCCACTGCAACAAGCCACAAGCTGGCAGCACTACGTACAATATACCGGTAATGAAAAAAGCTCGGACAGGTGGAAAAATCTATCTGCCAAGGCGGTATATAATAATTCAAAAACAGAGCACGACAACGGAATCATTACTGAAAACCAGGTCTCCAACTATAATGTTTCTTATGACGGTTCATCCCTACAAGCCAGTGGATATCTGAATAAATCATCAGGTGAGCAAGGTGGTTATTTTGGCGGTGAAGTGTTATCTACTTTAGTTGCTGGCTCTAACGACTTAGTCAAAATGGCAGGATCCGTACCTATTGGCAGTGGCATTATTGCAATTTCGCTCCTAGGCGACATAGATGATGCAAAGCTTATCAGTGTAATGGTTAACGGTAATCATAAGGCATATATCAATACCGGTGAGATTGCCTTTATTGAAGCCCCGGTATACAAAACATCTAAGATAGAGATTCGCGACGCCAATCCAAAAAAGGGCGCATTTATCAAGATCATTGACCCATTTACAGAGGTTACTCCATATCCTGGCAATATTGTGCATCGCAGTTTTGAGATAGCAAAGCTGGCAATTATATCCGGAACCCTACTCAAGCAAGATGGCAGCCCTGTTGCCAGCCTGTTCTTTGAAACAGGCTATGAACCTGCCTATACCGATAGCGACGGTAATTTTATTGTTGAAATGCCGATCAGGTTTAGCGAAAAGCAGTTTGACTTCATTGCCCGTGACCAACTATGCACCTTTGAAATAGCCAAGGTTCCAGAAGACAGTTTGGTTGAGGTTGGAAATGTAAGTTGCAGACTTGCTAATGACGATGAATTAAGATTAGTAAGAGCAATGCATGATGAAACACGAATTTATGACTAGCGTGCTAGAAAAATCAGTCCGGCGAAATAACCACCGAAATAGTTGTGCTGTAACTGCCGACTCTAACTTTTCCAGCACTGCTTTTGGGAATAACTATAGAAAAATTGCTATTGCCTCGTGTTTGGCCGTCAACACACCTTCGGGTTTCAACCTCATCAATTGCCAAGCCGGTCATTGGTTCCCCGTAAGTCAGAGGCACACCCCCTTCACGGCCTGATTTTGTATTCCAATAGGCCTTAAATTCAACTCCATTTGGTAAGCCTTGCTGCTCACTCTTTTGCAGGTTAAAGCCGTTGTTATTGGTTGTAGCAATTATGCTATAGCTTCCACCACCATTAAAAAAGATGCAGGCATCGGTCTGCTTTACAATATCCCCTTCGGGGGTAATGCTGTCCTTATCAAAATCGACCTCAATCGCAAAACGGATGGTATCAGGTATCTTCAATGACACATCAACCTTAGCTACTGATTTTTTGGGGCTAACGTCTCCATCGTCTGCAGCAATTGTATTTGTCCAGGCGATAACTGACATAATAGCAATGGTTGCTTTTAATGTTGTTTTCTCCAGCAGGCTTTTCAACTTCACTTATGCTTTACCTTTTACTCTTTATTCATCTTTAACACTACACTCTTTATGGTGCAGTAGCGGTTATTGTCATCGTCGCAGTGTATGTACCTGCTGTTTGAGTTTGCAGATCAGACTCCAACGCCTTCCAAGATATATTGGCGCTATTACCACCACTACACGTCTGACTGTTGGCATCCCCACCAGTCACTCCTGATAAAGAAGGGTTATTTGTGGAATCAAGCGCAGTTCTTCCTGTTGTACCGGTAGTATTATTCCAATACACGGTTATCGGTATCTTATTTGCTCCGCTCTCCAGAACATAATCACCGGAATCGGTTGGACCTTCAACCAAGATATCATAACTGCCATCACTACTATATAGACAGACATCATCGCTATTGGTTGCATCACCACTTCCACTCCAGGTTCCTGACATGTCAGTTAGACCAGTAATACGTACACTACCAGCACCTGTTACATCGAAGTAGAACACCGGACTTACGTAGAATGTGCCTAACAGATTATTTAGCTTCACCTGAATTCTGGATGTTCCAGTACCTACGGTAACATCTATAACGATATCTACACTGGGCGAATTTGAATATGAAAAGCAGCTGAATGAAGCGCCAGAGCCATAAATACAATAATTACCCGATGGTGAAATAGTTGTTGTAGAAAAACCTGTACCTCCACTGGTCGATACTATAGTAGAGAATGGAATATATGTACCTGCGCTGCTGGTGCCATCCCTTGCAACATTTATTGTGAATCGCACAGTATTACCTACCGGATGCGAGCTACCACTTGCTGGTGATGGGGTATAGACATTGGTATAAACATCGTTACATGGTGCCTCACATGGTGTCCAGTCGGCCGCAAATACAAACTTCGTATATAAGACTAAAACCAGTAAGAAAATTGCCTTTACGCATTGAGTTAAGATTTGCATTCCCAAACAGCTACTCCGTTACATGCTTGATATTTTCTTCATCTTTGTTGATCAATGCAGCTATCGTACTCCATTCTAGATTTTCGCCAATCATCTTTCGCACGATAAAATATGAGGTTTCACCATCATTTATTATCAATACATCAGCAACCTCACGATCAAAGCGGTCGATAAACGGCCTGATTTTAGCTTCTTTATCCTTACAGCGCTCGCAGCGAGGATTGCCCTTGGCCTTACCGGTACAATGCAATGCGGAGTCAAGATATGCCCGCAGCAGGCATTTATCCTTACGTCTTAGTGCTACAGAGCTTACATCGCGGAAATTAAACAGCGATAAGTCTTTTACCTCTATCCCCATCTGTTTTAGTTCTGCCAGCAGTTCATCCTCTTCCGGACTAGCACTGGATCTACTTAGATTAATCGACTCAAGTAGCTCATCTTTACCCCATGAGTTAATGCTGAATTGACATGGTGTTGGCTCAAATGAGCTTTCACAAAGCTCTAGCACCCTTGCAGCAGGACGCACAGGCTCTGACACACCAGGAATAACTCTATTACACTCATCTATTGTTGTTATCCCTTTTAAAATCTTGTAGACACAGTCTTCCTTCATAGTAACCAGGTTTGCCCGCTGCTTGGCAACATCACGCAAATCATTCAAACTTTTAGCATCACTTATTGCACGCGCCACATCTGAAGTAACTGAAAGAACCTCATGAATCGCCACCCGGCCAAAATAACCGGTACCATTGCATTTTTCACAGCGGCCACCGTTAATTGTTCCGGTTCCGTGCCTAAAAATATATTGCCTACCCTCGGATGGAGTCATACCGATCGATGCCAATTGCGCTTCGGTTGGAAGGTATTCTTCTATGCATGCCGAACAAACCCTTCTAACTAGCCGTTGAGCTACAACCAATTCCATTGTGCCGCACATTAGGTAGTTATCTATTCCCATCTCTAGCAGGCGATCAACTGTTCCGGTTGATGTCTCTGTGTGGATGGTTGAGAACACCTTATGCCCGGTAAGCGCTGCCTTCATAATTGCATCAGCGGTTTTCTTGTCGCGCACCTCTCCCACCATTATCACATCCGGATTCTGGCGCATAATTGATACCATCGCAGTGTCATAACGAAAACCTGATTTTTCATTTACTGCACCCTGAGTTGCCCCTTTAAGAGTATATTCAATCGGGTCTTCAATGGTAATAATGTGCTTTTCTTCTGCCTGAATTAACTGCACTAATGCAGTGTAAAGTGTTGTCGATTTCCCTGAGCCTGTCGGTCCACAGGCCAATATGATTCCCGACGGAGTCTGCAAGCATTTTTTAAATTTATGCAGATTCATTGGTGACATGCACAAATAATCAAGCGAATCCAGCGATTCGTCATGACTAAGCAATCTGATTACACAGTTTTCCCCATAGATACATGGATATGTCGATACCCTAAGGCCAAACTCTTTCCCCTTGTATTTAACCGCAAAGCCTCCATCCTGAGGTATTCTGTGTGAAGCTATGTCCATACCAGCTGCCGCCTTAATTGCGCTAATCACCTTGTTAGTTATGCTCTTTGGGAAGTGGGTAATTACATGCAGGATTCCATCTACTGCAAAACGAATTCTCAGTGAATACTCTAAAGGTTCGAAATGAATATCAGATGCCTTCATCTCTATCGCCTTTTTCATATAAAGGCGCAGGATCTGGATACTGTCAGCATTATCGAAGGCTGCACTACGCTTGTCTTCAAGATTACTGTGACCAATAATATCAATATCATTGGTCTTATTTGCATCAAACTGCCTTGATTCCAGGCGCCCGTCAGCCTCGAAGAAATCTAGGAATACAATCAGATCTGACATTGGCGTATATGCCACCCTTAAACTGTAATCCTTATAAAAACTCTCCATTTGCTCAACCAGATCATGGTTGAATGGGTCTGACATCAAAAGCGTCACCATTCCATCGGTCAAAAAATACGGAAACACCATATTCTTTATTAAGAATTTTTTAGCCGGTAAAGGATCAATCTTATGCGCTAGCTCTATCTCTGGAAGAATCTTGATGATGTCCAGTTGATAACACAAAGCATCCATTAACTCGTCATGAGTTATCACTTCGACATCTTCCAGAATCTGCCCGACACTTTTCTTGGAACCTTGTTGTTGTGCCTTTAAAGCTGCATGAACCACCGATGGTTTGGTTATCACCCCGGTCTCTATCAGTAGATCCCCAATTAAAATATCAAATTTTTTGCGCTGCAAAAGGCTTTGCATCGTTGTTTTTTCTATTAACTTTTTCTCAACCAGCAAATGTGATAATGAGACGTCTTTTTCTTCGCTTTCTTTTTCGTACTTATCAATATCTTCAGCAATAAACAGCTCTTCATCTTTTAGAATTTCTATAAATGTCTTTCTATTCGCCATAGCAGAAAATCCATGCAGTTAGTTGATTACCCATATCCATCTCTGTCTTGTAATTATAGTTCAATATAAAAAAACGGCTCGAAAATCGAGCCGTTAAAAAATATCCACGAAGGATAGTTGCTATGTTTTTTACTGCTTTCTTTTTTGTTTGTTATCTTTATTATTCACTGTTACTTTTTGCCCACTTGGTTGTATAGAGTATCTGTATACTATCGCGATACCCAATAGTGCAAGCATGATAAGGCCGGTAGATCCACCACCGCCACTTTCACCGCTTGCTCCCCCGCCTGAAGACCCACCTGCCGATGCAGGAGTGACCTCTTGCTGATTGATTAGCACATAATCTGCATTGTCTTGATCATAGTAATCCGCCATATCTGATCCCACGGTAGCGTCTACTCTCATTTGCTCTATTGTTGTATAAGTTGCCATAAATGTGATTTCTTCAACCGCCGCACCTGCAAGATCCCCCAAGTCACAACTTATCTGACCCAGAGCTTCTGTGCAATTATAGGCTGCAATGCTATCTGCTGTCAGACTTAGATCAGATGGCAAATCTACTGCTAAAGCAACACCATCTACCTGCTCCTGTGTCTTGTTGGTTACTGTTGCAGTAAATTCTGCAATACCATCACCTGCTTCCACCGCAAGATCAATCTTGATATCAGCAGTTGCTGTAAAACAGCTCTTACTCAGGTTAGGTGTAATCTCCCCTTTTGAGCGTTCACTAAAGGTTAACTCGATGGAAGAAGATGCTGATGGCCACATAATATGCATTCCATCAGCAGCTGTATCATGTGAAGCACCCAGGTTATGGCCCATCTCATGTGCTGATACAATCAACTGTGCAGAGGCAAATGATTCATAGCTTTGCACCAATGATACGCGGTATTTTTTTGTGCTGTAGCAAACGGTGTTTACATATGCCAAACCGATGGTATTCCCATCCAGGTTTTTACCACTCATAAACTGGTTCATGCCGTTGTTAGTGAATGAAGCACTAGCTGCAAAATAATTTCCAGCCTCTTTTAGCAGAGAAAATGAATCAGTAGTATCACTAAATGGGTCAGCTGAATCGCTAAATACTGTAATTCTGGTTAGGTTAAGTGCAATACCCAGCTCTTCACGATAGATACCATCGATCTGATTAAACAGTGACTGTATCTTCGCTGCTGAGCCAGCACCATGCTTTTGATAGTATTCATAGTCTGCAGCAACGCCAACCTTAAGTTCTTTGATGCCTGTACTTGCCATCACTGTAACTTCTTCCATGGCGCGCATTTCTGCAACCATCTTGTTAAATTCTTTAACGCTCTCTTGCGCGGCTTCTATCTCAAAGTGCTCTTCACCTTCTGCTTCCACGCCACAAAAATTTGCAGGCAGTCCAGTACCCACTTCTGACATGCGGTACATTACCATCTCTTTTTTTGCCGAAGTTGACTGTTGCTTAATGAGATTTCTTTTGGGCTCTATGGTATAGATCTCTTCCGGTGTGCGAATTGTCCCGGTGATTTCACCATCATTTACAGTCAAGCGCACCCAGGAACCTTCAATCCCCTTTACTGTTCCCTTATAGTAAACATGGTCGCTATCTACTTGCGCCTGCGCGCCTCTCCAGTCTACTTGAAGGTTTTGATTAAACAGTTCATTTACTTCAAGCACCAGATCAAACTCTCTGCCCATTGCTTTAACGGTCATATATTCAACAGGCGCACCAGATCCTGATCTGTGCATTGCAGAAAACTTTTTCTGCTTCTGCGGAGTTGAAATTGAAACTGAACCTACAAGAGAAACTCTTTCCTGAACAATCGGGTTTTCAAATGCAGACTCTGTGCTTTGAGCTGAAAAAGCTGAGGCTGAAATCATCAGTCCTGCTGCGAAAACACCTTTAATAATTTTTGAAGTACACATAGCAATAATCCTTAAAAAACATCCTTCGTGACTTTAAGGTTATTGGTTTTTACTCAAATAATTTTGATATAAGTCTCAGTTTTTATTGGTTTTTAAGTATATTAGTTATTCCTTGAACTCATTCACCATGGTTTTTTTTACGCCATCACACCCGCTTTATTTAAGTTGTCACAAATCCGCATATTAGGATGCACTAATATGATTTTTGAGCCTTGCTTATCAGATCTCATTAATATGGGCATTGGTTAATATTGGTTTTGTGACGCAGTTTACGAGCTTCTAAGTTTTGCGTGCCCTGGTTCACATTCAAAATGCAAACATAAAAAAACCGCAGAGCCATTTAATGCGGCTTTTTTAACAAAAAATAAGTCAACAACTTTTTTGAAGTTTTTTTGCTTTTTTCAAATTATTTTGTCTATTTATCTTTTAATATTTTATCTGCTTCAGACTGAACTATCTTTACCAGCTCTTCTTGCATCCTGGGGATATACATCTCGCTTAATATCTGAAATGATTCCCGCATAAGAAGGTTTCTTTGCTGAGTATACTTTTTGCCTGCATCAGAATTCAAAAACTCTAAGATTGTCTGCAAATCCTGTTCACTATAGGCACTACCATGGACAGGATAGAATACATTGTCAATTATCTCATTTTGATCCATCTCCTTCCCAACCCACTGATTTAGTTCAGCAATTGAGTAAGCAACCGCTTGGTCTATTTCCCCCTGGCTAATCTTTTTCCCAAGCTGGTTTTTTTCCGCCAATACATGGTCCATAACCTGTCTGGTTTGCTGTTTAACTATTCCAAGAATCTTGTGATATTCAGCAACACCACCAATGTGTTCCATGTACATACGAAACATCTGCTTTTTATTAGCCTCACTCTTTGCTGCATCTGTCGCATAGGATTGGGCGGTTATTATGAAGCCCATTATGCATAGTGCAGCCATTAATCTTTTCATATTATCCTCACGTATCACAAAACATAAAAAACTCCCGCCTCTGTCGAGAACGGGAGCATTAATCAACTAATATCAAATTTACTTGGCTTTAGCCGCTTTATTAACAGATTTAGTATCGGCCTTAGCCACTTTTTTTTCCGCATTTATTTCCGCCTTTTGACCAGATTTTTTTTCAGAAATGCCAAGAGCAGACTTCTCTTTGGAAATAAGCTCGTCCATTGACTCAATCACCTTGGCATGGCTGCCAGTAATCGCTGCACTTACCTTGTATTTACCATTGATAATTACAGTCGGCACTGAGTGAACTCGGTAGCTCTTCATAATTTGCTTGGCCTGGCTTACCTTAACTTCTACCGCGAATGATTCGTAAGTATCCAGGAAATCTTTCTCAGTAACACCATAGGCTGTAGCAAACTTAGCTAGAGCTGCTTTATCCTTAACAGCTTGCTTATTCTTTCTATAAGTAGTGAATACCGCAGGATGGTACTCATCAACAATACCCAAAATAACTGCCGTATGGTATGCGCGCACCAAATGCTCATTTGACTGATTAAATAGCGCAGGAACCCCCATGTAATCAATACCAGAAGGTTTTTCCCAGTGATCAAGGTGCTGACTATGGAAGTTGTAGCAGTGCCCGCATGAGTATGCAAAAATACTTAACACCTCTACCTTAGAAGGATCATTTGTTGGCTGAGGAGTTTGGATTGGCTCAAATTTCTTAAACTCTTTGGCATTAGCGCTAACTGAGATACCAAATACAACCATTAAAACTACGAATGCTTTTACTAAGTGTTTCATTTTTTACTTCCTGTTATTTATTTTGTATGGCATCCATTATCACATGCCGAACATGAATATTGACTGAACAATAACATATAAATTCACATTTTTTTCAAATTATATACTAAAGAGTGAATTTTAAGGACCATTTGGGGTTACAAACGCATTTTATTACCACTTATCAGCCCATTAGCACCAATTAATTTGTTTTGTAGCGCCATTCACAGCAATTTCATGCTCAAATAGTATAATTAAAAAATATATTATAGAACGGGGAAGCTTTCATGGTCAGTAGCATTTATTCCGATCTCACCTCTCTCATAGCCCAACGCAGTATGAATAAGATTAATCGTTCTATTCATACAGCCCAAGAGCGCATCGCGTCTGGAAAAAGAATCAACAGTGCCAAGGATGATGCTTCTGGGCTGGCAATCGCGCAACGATTAACCTCTATGAGTGAGGGGCTACTGGCCGCTACCCGTAATGCTAATGATGCCATTTCGATGGTACAAACCGCAGAAAGTGGCATGAGCGGTATTACCGAAAACCTACAAAGAATGCGTGAGCTTTCTATTCAAGCAGCAAATGGCACCCTAAGCGATGCCGACCGTGGTTATATTCAAAGCGAAGTTAACGCTCTCAAAGACGAAATTAACCGGGTGGTTGATACCACTAGCTTTGGCGGCAGAAAACTTTTAAATACCGATGAAACCCTTAATTTTCAGGTTGGATCTGAAGCAGGAGACACTGTTTCAGTTGAAATTGGCAATATGGGTGAGCAGATGCAATCTCTCGGCATCGGTGCTATTGATCTTTCAAGTGCTGAAGGCGCAAATAATGCCATTGGTGTTATCGATCAGGCTTTGGAAGATATCGCTTCCACTCAAGCCGAACTTGGAGCCGTTCAAAACCGTTTTGAATCCACTATCAATAACCTTGCCTCTTCTAATATCAGCG
>QZLE01000002.1 GCA_004796365.1 Gammaproteobacteria bacterium
TAAGAGATCTTAATTTGACCCTGACCAAAATTATTAAATTCTAGCTTTGGTAGTTAGAAAGCAAGATATGGTTGTCGCGCTTAATATCACTTTCTTCTCCGGTTTCTTGCTCAGCTGCGGTTTCCGGTTTATCTGAAGTTGTGATTTTATCAGCAATATTGCTTAGCATTCTGCGCATATCATTATTAAGCGCTGGGTTGATTGTGTTTAGCTCAATCCCTTTTGTAAGGTATTCATGGCATTGATTGAATTCATCTTTTGCCAAATGAAGTAGGCCACATTTGAAAAGGAAAAGCGGGTGATTTTCTCCAAGCTCTGACAGCTTTTCCCAAACTGTTTCTGCTTGCTTTACATCGCCAGATGTTATATGCAAAAGACCAAGCTGGAACCTGGTTGTCCCCATGTCAGGATTTAATTCAAGCGCTTTAGCCATCCCTTCTTTTGCTCTGTCATACATGCCAATCTCTGCGTATTCAGCAGCGAGAAGGTATTGAACATTTGCGTTATCCGGTGTTAGTTCTAAAGCTCTTTTAAGATAGACGATAGCTGTGTCGTGGTTGTCACTTTCCATCGCTTTAAGTGACAAGTGTAGTAGTTCTTCTGCATCAAGTTTGTCGATTTCATTAATCATTTTTATGTTCCTAGAAATAAATATAGTCGCTATAGAACCAACTGCTTTTAGGTGATTCCCAACGTTCTGATAACATTTTTGCAAGTTTTTTAAATACTGATGTTTGATAGAAGCTGCATTGGGTAGTCCAGCCTTCGTTTTCCAAGATGAATATTGATTTTTGACTATCTATATCTTTAAGTTTGTAAATAACATTGTCAATTTTTCTGGATTTTTTGCCCTGGCACCAGTCAATTTCGTTGCCAACTATAGCTTCTATCTGGAACTTTGACTTGTCTTGAGTGACAATTTCAAAACCTTCTTTTTCAAGTTCAAGTGATATCAGATTTTTAAATTCGCTTTGTGTTGTAAGAGAAACAAGCCTTGTTGGGCTAAGGCTGGGTTTTTCAGATACGCCTTCGTTATCATCTTTAGACTTATAAACAGAGCATCCGGAAATGCTCAAAACAATCATTATTGATAAAAGCGAAATAGCTAATCTTTGCTTGATTTTCATAGTAATTATTAAATCCCATATTTTGATAAGAGTTAATTAATTCGCCCATTCTAATATCCTTACAAGGAAAAGGAATTGATTGTTTCTGCTAAGTTTTTTTGAATTGATCATACCTGCTAACTTAACCCAATTCTCTTGATTATTGTCTTCTCGATTATGATAATGGCGGCGTATATTAGTAGGATGTGATCTGTAGTATTGAGAAATATTCTGCTTTGAAAAGAATTAATTTATCTAATTGGGGGTGCGTTTTGGCGACTTTCGAACTAAGTGTTTTTGATGGTGATGAGCTACTTGCCTTGGCCAGAAATGATATTGAAAAAGGGTTATTTGATACTGCTCTTGCAAAGCTTAAGGCAGCACTTGAGTTGGACTCGTTTCCACACGAAGTGTTTGCTGTTGCAGGTAGACTATATGCTCAATTAAGGTTATGGGATAGGGCTCAGACTCTTCTTGAAAAATATCTTGAAGTTAACCCAGGGACAATCACTGAAACTTTTCAGCTTGGAATGGTTTATTTTGATTCCGGAAATAGAGAGCAGGCAAAAGAAACATGGTCAAAGATGCTTGACGGAGCCCCTACTCATCCGCCGGCCTTATTTTATACAGCGCTACTTTATGCTGAAGAGGGTGATAATCAAGCCGCAAAAGAATTGATTGATAGACTATTGCAATCTGCTCCAGCTGATAACCTTTACTTTGAAAAGGGTAAGGAGTTGCAGGCGGCCATTGCAAAATCAGAAGCATCTTCAGACTCAGCTCCGGCTTCATTGAAAATTGCTACAGAAGCTCCTTATCAGACAGAACACTAAAATAGTTAGCGAGAATTGAAAGGCAGAAGTATAAGAGGCAGATTATGGAGCAGCAATTGCGTGAACAACTAGCTAAATATCAAGGGTATCTTAAACAGGATCCTGCAAATGCGTCGTTGCGAGTTCAGGTTTCCGATTTACACCTTCGCCTTGGAGAATTTGATCATGCTCGTGATATTTTAGCTAGTGTGATTGCTGATAACCCAGCTAACTTTGAAGCAAGATATATGCTTACAAATGTTGAAATCGCTACCAGCAATTTTCAGCAGGCCAAAGATGATCTGGAAAAGCTGATCGTTGATGGACTAGATATACCTGCAGTGCGCTATAACCTTGCTTATGCAAATGCTTTCTTAGGAGACTATTCATCGGCTAAAGATCACCTATTGCTGATTAAAGATAGTCAAGATGTAGCTAAAACTAAGTTTTTGCTAGGTCAAATGCATCACCATTTGGCTGAAATCGATGACGGTATTGAGTGCATGAGCCAGTTTGTTGCTGAACACCCTGAAGATAGTGAAGCACCTGGTTTTCTTTCCATGTTGTATTTGGATGCAGAGAATCTTGATGAGGCGCGAAAGTGGGCGCATGTTGCTCTGGATAAAAATCCAAATCAGCCAGAGGCACTTGTTACTGCGGGTAATGTTTCGCTTGCTGATAGCGATATTGATTCTGCACAAAACCTGTTTAAGAAAGCAACAACAAATAAACCAAATAGCGGTAGAGCCTGGGCTGGAATGGGGCTGGCTTCAATGCTTGATCTTGATTTGGAAAAAGCTATTTCCGATTTGGAGAAGGCAGTCCAGTATATGCCTAATCATATCGGAACCTGGCATACACTTGCCTGGTGTAAGATCGTTAATGGTGATCTTGAAGGTGCTAAAGAGTGTTTCGATAAGTCTATAGAGATTGATAATCGATTTGGTGAAACTTATGGTGGTATGGCTGTTTTGTCTATCATGCAGGGTGAAACTGAAGAGGTGGAACTTTTAATCAAGAAAGCACTGCGTCTTGACCCGATGTCTTTCTCAGCAAGGTTTGCTGAAAGCCTGCTTGCTAACAGTAAAGGTAACAGTGAACAGGCATCTGAGATGATACAGAACATCTTTACCAGCTTGAATACACTTAATAACTCTAATTTTTCAAAACTATTTATGAGTGTAATTAACAGGCAAAACTCAAAGAATCAGAATTTAAACCAAAACCTTGGTAAGAAGCACTAGTAAGCATGCACGGGGGGTGTTAAATGAATACAGATTTGGCTATGGCTCTTTGCGGCGAGCTGATCTGGACTGCTGTAATTATATCTGCCCCAGTGCTTTTGCTGGCTATGCTAGTTGGTTTGGTGATAAGCATTTTTCAGGTAGTAACGCAGATTCAAGAGATGACACTAACGTTTGTACCTAAGCTATTAGCAGTTGGTCTTACATTAATAGTTTTTGGCCCCTGGATGATATCTGTGCTGCTGCGTTTTGCGACAACAATGATAACGAATATTTCTGTATATATTTAAGCGAATTTCTTTTAATAATTAGAGTTTAGTAATGCTGGATATAAGTATAAATACAGTTTGGATAATAGCAGTACTACTGGTAGCAGTGCGTTTGGGGGTTGTGTTCTTTACTACGCCTTTGTATAGCTTTGCTCCTGTTCCTGCAAAAATCAAAATTGTTTTCATTCTGGCATTGTCTATTGTTCTTATGTTTGCAGCTAAACCGAATACTAGTTTAATTAGTGTTTCCCTGGGTGGATTGGCTCTGGCGTGTATAACCGAACTTTTTATTGCCGCTGTTTTGGCATTTGGCATGCAGGCAACTTTTGCAGCCTTTCAATGGGGTGGGCGCGTTATTGATATGCAAATCGGTTTCAGTGTTGCCAATATCATTGATCCGGCAACAAAAACTAGGGCTCCTTTAATGGGTACAGTCTTTAGTATTTTGGCTTTGATGGTTTTCTATTCTATTGACGGCCATCATTTTGTAATTCGCGGTCTTGCATATTCGCTCAAGATGATTCCTCCAGGTGCAGCATTTTCTGTTAAGGACCCAATGCTAGTTATCAGTCAGTTTGGTGCAATCTTTTCATTTGGTCTTATGGCTGTAGCGCCAGTTGTATTTTCTTTGACCATGATTGATTTTGTTATAGCTATTACAGCCAAGACCATGCCGCAGATGAATGTATTCTTTGTTAGTTTGCCATTAAAGATATTTGTCGGCCTGGTTATGTTCGCATTGACTATCAAGTATATGCTGCCGTTGTTCGAAAGAATTTTCTCTTCAATGTTCCGTTACTGGGACAAGGCTATAGTGGGGGCTTAGATGGCTGAGCAAGATCAAGATCGTAATCTGCCCGCAACCCCCTTTAAGCTGCAAGAGGCAAGAAAAAAAGGGCAGGTCGCCAAAAGTCAGGATGTTAACTCACTGATGAGTTTGGCAGCCCTTTTATTTGCCCTTTATGCCTTTGGAATGTGGGCGGTTAAAAAACAGTCTGAGCTAAGTTATTTTGTTTTTAATTCTGCGGGTAATATTTCGTTTGAAGTTACTCATCTACTGCAGTGGTTTTCTGAAATAGCAGAAATGACTGTGATGGTGATTCTCCCGTTTATTATGGCAGCTCTGCTTTTGGGTGTAGCAACAAATATCTTCCAGACTGGCGGTCCCCTTATCAGCTTTTTCCCCATCAAGCCTGATATCAAACGAATTAATCCGGTTGAAGGTTTCAAAAGGGTTATCTCCATGAAGACCCTGATTGAATTTATCAAGACCATGATCAAGATTGTCGCATTTGGATTGGTTGGTTATGTATGCCTTAAGGCCTTATTCCCAATATTTTTTGGGATGCTCAGCAGAGAACCATCTACTTATCCTGCATTTATAATTGCTGCGGCAGTCAAGCTATTTTCAAGGCTGATTATAGTAATTCTTGTTGTTGCAATAATTGACCTTGTATTTACCAAATGGGATTTCGCAAAAAAGATGCGCATGAGTTACCGCGACCTTAAAGATGAAGTAAAAAGGCGCGAAGGTGATCCTGACGTTAGGTCTAAGAGAAAAACAATCCAAAAAGAGTTGCTACAAAAGATTCAGGCCATGGGGCAGGTTCCTGGCGCGGATGTAGTTGTAACCAATCCAACCCATTTTGCTGTGGCAATAAAGTACGACCAGCAAAAGATGAATGCACCACAAATCGTTGCTAAGGGTACAGACCATATTGCTTTAAAGATTAGAAAAATAGCCCGACAGAATAGAATTCCAATAATTGAAAATAGGCCTCTTGCAAGAAAACTGTATTTTCTCGGTAAGGTTGATAGTCCCGTTCCGGAAGCACTGTTTCAACCAGTTGCACATATTCTTGCTTGGGTGTTTGGGCTTAGACCAGATTTGACCGAAGGGGTTGTTCGTACATGATAGCGTTATTCAAAAGAATATTTGGTACCAAAGGTGAATTAGCTATGGTTGTTATGACCATAGGTATCCTTATTGTGCTGTTTACACCAATTCCATCTGAACTACTGGATTTTCTGCTTTTATCAAATTTTTCTTTCGGTCTTATGATACTGTTGATGACTTTCTATATGGATAAACCATTGAGTTTTTCAACATTTCCATCTTTGCTGCTGATAGCAACCCTATTCAGGCTTTCTTTGAACCTTGCTGCAACTAGGCTGATTCTGTCTGATGCTGATGCCGGCCATGTTATTGATGCAATAGGTTCTTACGTAGTTGGTGGTAACTACGTAATTGGTTTGGTGGTATTTTTGATTCTGATTGTTGTTCAGTACGTAGTAGTTACTAATGGTGCCCAAAGGGTTGCAGAGGTTGCTGCCAGATTTACTTTGGACGGTATGCCGGGCAAACAGATGAGTATTGATGCTGATCTAAATATGGGGCTGATTGACGAAAAGCAGGCGCAGGCTAGGCGTAAAGAGATTGAAAAAGAAGCCAATTTCTATGGTGCTATGGATGGAGCAAGTAAGTTTGTTAAGGGCGACGCGATTGCCGGAATATTGATTATTCTGATTGATATTGTCGGAGGCCTTGCGATCGGGATTGTGCAAAAAGGGATGCCCTGGGGTGAGGCCGCATACACCTATACGTTACTTACTGTTGGTGATGGTATCGTGACGCAGATTCCAGCCTTGATTATTGCAACAGCTACCGGCCTTATAGTAACTCGTGCCGCCACTGATGCGGAACTTGGTGAAGAAATTTCCAGCCAGATTACTGCCTATCCACGTACCCTAGTTATGGTTTCTCTGGCACTTGTATTTGGATTGTTTCTGCCAGGTATTCCTGCTTGGCCGCTGCTGATTTTACTTGTAGCGGCATCAGTTATGGCATTTTTTGCATTCAAGAAAAAGTCTGAAACTGAGGAGAGCGATGCGGTACTGGAAGAAGAAAGTACTGAGGAAGAGGGTGATTTATACGGCCTGATGAATGTAGACCCTATTGAAGTAATTATTGGTAGCGGATTAGTAGAACTTGTTGGAAATGATGATGGTTCATTGATGGAGCGCGTTAAGTCTTTCCGAAAACAGTTTGCACTGGATATGGGGATTGTAATTCCAAAGGTTAGATTAAAAGATGATGACAATGTATCCGGGAATCTTTACGAAGTAAAAATATATGGGGCTAAAGTTGGGGAGGCTGCAATACATCCGGATAAAGTTCTAGCAATAAACCCTGGTGGTAGCCGCGTACAGTTGACAGGAGAAAAAACTAAAGACCCAACATACGGCCTTGATGCAGTGTGGATTACTGAAGAGCAGCGAACTGATGCCAATACAGCAGGTTATACAATAGTCGACCCACTGACGGTACTTACTACCCATTTTAGTGAATTGATGCGCCAAAAAAGCTCTGAATTATTAACCAGAGCCGAAACTGAAAGGCTTGTTAATCGCTTAAGGGAGGAGCATGGAAGCCTTATAGAAGAGCTTGTTCCGAATGTTCTTGCATTAAGCGATGTACAAAAGATTCTGCAATTACTTCTTAAAGAATATGTATCAATTCGCAATCTTGCTGTGATTCTTGAGGCCCTTGTTGATTATGGTAAGGGAATTAAAGATCCAGAGATGCTTACAGAGTTTGTTCGCCAAAAACTGGGACCACATATCTGCCAGAAGCTTTCTAATAAGAAGGGTGAACTTTATGTGTTGACTTTGGATCCGGCTATCGAGCAGATGATCAATACCTCTATCAGAACCGTTGAAGAGAAAAGTTCATTGATTCTTGAACCAAAATTTGCTGAACAGTTAATGAGCAAGCTTATGGCACAAATGGAAAATATGTTGGGCAATAATCACTTGCCTGTATTGATGTGTTCTCCGAATTTAAGACGCCATATAAAATCACTAACAGAAAGGGTAATGCCGCATATGGCAGTTTTATCCCTGGCTGAAATACCAAACTCAGTTAGTTTGAAATCATTTGGAACGGTTAAGGTATAACGATGTTTACAACATATAAAATAGGAGCAACCAATGGCTGATGCACTTGCAATTACAAAGGCGTCAATGCTTTACGATATGCATCGCCTGCAGACTATTAGCAACAATGTTGCGAATGTTGCTACACCTGGTTTTAAACGTGAAATAGCAACTGGCAGTGATTTTGCGCAGATCCTTGCCGTGTATACACAACAAGGAGTTAATGCAACCGCTATCGACTCTGCACAGGTTACTGAAAATGTCCAAAACCTTCGTGATTTAAGGACTGGTTCTTTAAAGCAGACAAATGACAAGTTTGATATTGCTCTTGATAAAGATTCATTTATCGAGATATTAACGCCAAATGGAACTGCCTATTCAAAAGGAGGCAGATTTAAATTGGATGCAAGTGGACGTTTGGTAAATTCAGATGGTTTTTTAGTCAATGGCAGTTCCGGTGATATTAGATTAAGTACAACCGAGTTTTCAATTGATACAACCGGTAAGGTCTTTGAAGGTGAAACTCAGGTTGGTCAGCTTGCGGTTGTTAGCTTTGAAAATCCTGAGCAACTCCAATATCAGGGCAATGGCATTTATCTGGCATCAGATGCTGCCAGGCCAGGGGTTAATAAGCATTCAAAAGTTCTGCAGGGCTTCGTTGAACAGTCAAATGTTCAGCAGGCGGATGAAATGGTCAAGATGATCGAAGTTACGAGACATTTCGAGGCGAGTCAAAAAGTGATCAAAACATACGATGCGATGCTTGATTCAGCTATCAATACATTAGGGGATTTATAGGAGAGGTTATGATTGAGTCATTATACATTGGAGCTACAGGTCTCCATACACACAAAACACAGATAGATTTGATTTCTAATAATCTGGCAAATGTGGCTACTCCAGGTTTTAAAAAAGACAGAGTTAATTTTCAGGACCTGCTTTATTCAAATTCTCTGGCAACAAATGGAGTTGGAAACACACCAAATGCCCAGACAAGAGTTGGCTATGGTACGGCTATATCTTCAGCTGAAAAAGTATTCGATTTAGGTGAGCTCAAAAAAACGGACAGAGCTCTGGATATTGCCATCAGAGGAAAAGGTTTTTTTGAAATCACATTGCCAAATGGTGATAAGGCTTACACAAAAGCAGGTGTATTCGCGATTGATGAGTTCGGTACTCTGATTACAGCAAATGGTTATCAAGTTAGTGCAAATGTTCAAATACCTTCAGATGCCACCGAGCTTATTGTCAAAGAAAATGGAGAGGTTTTGGTAAGGGTGGCGGATGAGGTTGACCCTATAAGTATAGGTTCTATTGAGCTTGCAGACTTCGTAAACCCTAGCGCACTTAACCCTTTGGGCGATAATCTTTATGCGCCGACAGAACAGTCTGGTGTGGCATATTTTGGTGATCCTGGTGAAAGCGGTTTCGGTAAGCTTGCTCAAGGTTTTGTTGAGGTCTCAAACGTTAGCTTTGTAGAAGAGATGACTAATCTAGTGGTTGCTCAGCGTGCATATGAAATTAATGCAAAGTTGATTCAGGCCGCGGATCAGATTCTTAGTATAACTAATGATTTGAGGAGATAGGCTTTAGCTTATTCAGAGTTTTCTTATGAGAACAATATTTGCACTAATTACTTTGATTTTATTTAGCTGTTCAGTAGCCGCAAATGCCAATTTGTCGGCATCAGGCAATTATGAAGTAATATCAAAAGCACATGCTGAACTTAGTGCATTTATGCAGTCAAAAGATCTGGAAAATTTTGAGATCAAGATGGCGGGTAAAATTTCTGAACTGCCAAAGCTGGATTTGAAACAAAAGGTTAGTGTTCGAAAAATAAACACTGAAAAGATTTCGCCGCGGATGTTGGTTTGGGTTGACATAGTTGCAAGCGGAAAAACTAGCAGGAGTGTACCTGTCTGGTTTGCTGTAAAGGCCTACAAGAAAGTTATGGTAGCTTCTGAAAATTTAGGTTTAAGAAAAGACATTAAAATGTCTGATTTTGACAGCGAAGTTGTAAATATTGCTCAACTTTCGGCAAACCCGGTTAAGTTTGGAACAGACTTTAGCAAAGTCCAGTTAAATAAGCCTTTATTGAAAGGACATGTGTTAACGCTCAGTCATATTGAAGCTAAACCAGCGGTAAGATCAAAGGCTAGGGTAAAGGTGATACTTGATAGCAAAGGGATTAAGCTTGAGACATTTGCTATCGCCAGAAGAGATGCTGAAGTCGGTGATAAAATTTTTGTAAGTCCAGAGGGCAACCAGAGCGAAAGTTATATGGCTCAGGTTATCGGGCAAGGTTTGGTTTTGGTTCAGGATTAGATCGGGTAAGTGAATTTTTTTGGTGAAGAAATAGCCTTGGTAAAGAACAGTTGGAGTTGGGGAGATAAATTAGTGAGAATTTTAATGGTAGCAGTTTTATCAGTTTTTATTAGCGGATATGTAACTGCGAAAAGTTTATATGACGAGTCTACATATCGTCCGTACACTACTGATAACAAGGCATTTATGGTTGGAGATACCATAACTGTGAATGTAGTAGAGATGTCATCTGCTGAGTCAAGTGCCGATACAGTTGCTCATAGAGGAGTTGGAGCTGATGCGCATATCCAGGATTTTGGTGGCTTGGATATTGGTGATATTCAACTGGGAACAGAAACCGGTGGTGGTGGTAAGGTAAAACGTAAAGGTGACCTTCGTGCTCAGATCACAGTTGAAGTTATAAAGGTTCATCCAAATGGGGTTTTAGAAATCGCCGGTGAAAAACTAATAACCCTTAACGATGAAGAACAGCGCATTGTTGTTTCCGGAAAAGTTAGAAAAGATGATATCTCTGCGGAGAATATTGTCCTTTCCAGTAGAATCAGCGATGCACACATTGAGTATATGGGAAAAGGTGTAATTGGCGATAGCCAAAAGCCTGGAGCAATTTATCGATTCTTTAACTGGCTGGGAATATTATGATGCGCAAAATAAAAATGCCTATTATCAAATCATTGATCTTGTTGTTGGTGTTATCGCCGCTGTTTGCCCATGCGACAGCAGGAGATAGCGTAAGATTAAAAGACCTAGCTAGAATTGATGGTATTCGTGACAACTCATTGAGTGGGTATGGTCTGGTAATTGGTCTCGCTGGTACAGGCGACTCAAGCAGAAACGGGGCTACACTTCAGTCTGTTGCTAATATGCTAAAAGCATTTGGCGTTGTGGTCCCTTCAGCTGATTTATATAGTCGTAATGTCGCTGCAGTTGTCTTAACTGCTAATTTGCCACCATTTGCAGAATCCGGCCAAAAGCTCGATGTAAATGTTTCATCGTTAGGAGATTCCAGAAGCTTGGTAGGTGGAACCCTGCTACTTGCTCCATTGAAAGGTCCTGATCAAAAGGTGTATGCCTTAGCTCAGGGACCGATATCTATAGGTGGTTTTAAATATGACATGTACGGCAACATGGTACAAAAGAACCACCCGACTGTCGGTATTGTTCCTGGCGGGGCAATTGTTGAACGCGTAGTTGATTCACAGGTTGTTAAAAAAGATGGGACTATAGATTTGGTTCTATACCACCCGGACTTCACTACTGCAGGCAGAGTAGCAGACTCCATTAACAGAGGAATTGTTTCGGGTAGTGCCAAGGCTGTACATGCCGGAAAGATCCGCGTAACACTAGATGAAACATCCCAGAACAATATTGTTGATTTCATCCGGGACCTTGAAAGTCTGAAAATAGTCCCGGATCAGAAAGCGAAAGTAGTAGTTAATGAAAGAACTGGAACTGTTGTTTCTGGTGGCGATGTAAAGATTTCATCTACTTCTGTAACGCAGGGCGAGCTAAAGATTTCAATCAAAACTGATTTCGAAGTTTCTCAGCCAACACTGGTAGCTAAAACAGGTGAAGGTGTGAGAAGTGTTATTACACCGGACACACAGATTGAGGTTACTGAAGGCAATAACGGGAGTGTGAATTTACCAGCAGGCACAACTGTTGCTGACCTTGTGGCGGCATTAAACAAAATCAAAACGAGTACCAGAGATATCATTGTAATCTTGCAAGCGATTAAACGCTCTGGCGGATTGCATGCTGAATTGGTAATTCAGTAATGATTATTCAAAAGCTAGGTGTTAATAAACTAGATAGTGAAAAGAAATAGGTGAAATTATGTTAGGTGGTACAGAAAAAATAACGATGGATTTAGTGCAGTTAGCTCTGAATGTATCGTCTTTAAAACAGCAGGTGATATCAAATAATATCGCCAATAGTAATACTGTTGGGTTTAAACCATTGAAGGTTGATTTTGAAAAACAGTTGCAGAGTTTAAGTAAGACCTTAAGTAATCGCACAGATTCTGATTCAGTCTCCAGCATGATTAAAACACTGCAGCCAGAAATTGTAATAGATCAGGATTTTGATCAGTTGGGTGATAAGAGTGTTCGCCTTGATCAGGAAATGGCAGATATGACAGAAAATTCTGTTCACTATCAAGCACTGATTGAGTCGGTTACCAAGAAAATGGCTTTGCTTCGCCTGGCGATTAACGGAGGGCAGCGCTAATGGATTACACAAATAGTTTTGCAATAAGCGCATCAGGAATGACCCTGGAACGATTAAGGCTGGATGTAACTGCCTTGAATCTGGCTAATGCCAATACAACAAAAAAGGCAGACGGTAGCTTATACAGACCGATGAAGGTTGTTGCATCTCCAGGTGAGACCTTTGTAGAGGTTTTAAAAAACGAGGCTAATGCGGCATCACTTAAAGGGTCTGAGGTAAAAGGCGTTGTTGATGTGCAGTTGGTACCTTCTTCTGTTGGGCCTAAGAAGGTACATGATCCTGCACACCCTCATGCAGATGAGAAAGGTTTTGTGGAATATCCGAATGTTAATCCGGCTGATGAAATGATTAACATGATAAGTGCACAAAGAAGTTATGAGGCAAACGTAAAGGCATTTAATGCTACAAAAACCATGGCGTTGCGAGCGCTACAAATTGGGGGGAATAAATAATGGCAATTGAACCTATTGCACCAATTTCAGCACAAATAGACCCGATTTCTAATCAGGCTATTTCAACAACAACCAAAAGCTCATTTGAGAGCTTTATGCAAAATGCAACACAAACAACAAATGATAAGTTGGTTGACGCTGATATAGCTGTTAGAGATTTGGCATTGGGAAAATCACAAAATTTACATGAAGTGATGATTTCGCTGGAAGAAGCGAAAATATCGTTCGAGTTAATGGTTCAGGTAAGAAACAAGATTGTAGAAGCTTACCAGGAAATTCTGCGCATGCGCATATAGAGGCAGTTTAAAAAATGACAAATACAAAAGGTTTTATAAATGATATGAGTACCGGTAAAAAGGCTAGCCTTATTATTGGTTTCCTGTTGATCATTGCTATAACGGCATTTCTGGGAATATGGGCATTTTCATCAAAAGATTCAGTATTGTTTTCAAAGCTGGATGATGCAGATGCAGCGCTGATGATTGAACAGTTGGAAGAGATGAAAATCCCATTTTCACTCACAGATGGCGGAAAAACAATCCTGGTAGATGACAGAATTGTTCACGAAACAAGACTTAAACTAATGGCAAAAGGTGTAAATCTGGCTGGTGGTGTAGGTTTTGAAATTTTTGATGATGCTGAATTTGGTATGACAGAATATGCCCAGAAAATTAACTACCAAAGAGCGCTGCAGGGTGAATTATCCAGAACCATTTCTGCTCTTGATGAGGTTAAGTATGCGCGAGTTCATCTAGTGTTGCCAAAATCTTCTCTGTTCTCTGAAGAGCAAACCAAGGCTAAGGCATCTGTTACCTTGGTTGTTGAAAATGGTGTTGAGCTTAAGAAGAAAAGAATTATTGGTATCCAGAGGCTGGTTGCAGCTTCTATATCTGATATGCAGCCATCTCAAGTAACTGTGCTTGACCAAAAGGGTATCCCTTTATCAGCTGCTGTTTCAGATACTGGTTTTGATGCTGCTTCTTCGTCTCGTTTGGAAGAAAAACAGGCTATAGAGTCTTACCTTTCCCAAAAAGCACTTGAGGTATTAGAACACTCATTTGGAAAAGGCACCTCAATCGTAAAAGTTGATGTGACTTTAGACCACAATAAAGTTAAGACTACCAGTGAAAATATTCTTGGGGCAGATGGAATCAATAACCGAGGCGTTCTCACTAGAAAGCGTGAAACTATCTCTAAACAGCCAATTGTAAAAGGAGATGCTAAAAAAGGTTCTAAGATTCAGAAGAATGAATCTTCAACTACTGAACTTGATTACAAGGTTGGGCGTGAGATTAAAGAATCTATCACCGCTCCTGGAGGTATTACCAAGATATCGGTTGGTGTAATTCTACCTGCTGGAACCAGCTCGTCACAAGTGAACAAAGCACTAGAATTGATCAGCATGGTTGTTGGAATTAATAAGGAACGCGGCGACAAAATCTTTGTGCAAACCCTATCTGAATCTACGGACCTATTAGCTGATATTAAACTTGATACCGTGGGGCAGGAACAATTTGCTCCACAGGTACCGGTTAAAAACGATCTTAAAGAATTGGCAAATAGTAGATCAATTTCTTATAGCCAAAAATCTGGAAAGGTTGTCGTGGACATTAACTATTTGAAGAAAAATATGTGGATCTTTCTGGCGATTTTGCTTGGAGTAGTGATTATTCTTGTATTAATGCTTTGGCCAGGTAATAAAGGGTTATCTTCAACAAAGAAGAGCTTAACCGACGACGAGAAGGAGGCAGTTTTACAAGAAATCAGCGAATGGATTGGTGTTAAGTCCAAAGGTGAAAAAAGCGGAGTTTAATATGACTGATTCACACAAACTTGCAGCCATGCGCCTCAGCGGATTAAGTGAACAGGATAGGGAATGGGTGCTGTCTCGCTTACCGGTTACCGACCAGGAAAAGATTGTTACCCTGATTGGTGAGTTTGAGCAATTTGGTATTGAAGGAGCTGATGATAGCCTTCAAGCTATTCTCAATGATAATGGTAATAATTCAGGAACAGGTTTACCTGGTACTAAAATCAATGAAGAAAGCCCTAGGTGCAAAATTATTAATAGCGCGGAAATTAATGATGTTATTGCGGCTATGAGAAATGTTCCTGATGAGATTGTTGCAACAATTCTTGCAGAAAGAAATTGGAAATGGGAACAGGACCTGCTGCTTTCAAGAGGTGTTAACGATCTGGAACGCATTAAAAAACTTAAAAAAAGGAAATCCAGGCTTGGTGATCGCGCTAAAGCTGTACTTATTGAGTGTTTGGCCGCTGAGCTAGATCCTGCTTCTCCACAAGGTGGAAATTTTGATGATCATCTGCATGCTCAAAAACAGCCTAAAAAGAAAGGCATCTTTAGTAAAAGAGGCAAAGCATAATGAGCCGAATTATTTCCTCAGCAAAAATTGATGGACACCCTTTAGTTCTTTCGAGAACTTCTCCGACTGCCAAGGCTAGCTTTGACTTGCATGAGCACGCAATTAAACAGGCATCTGAAGCAGGATACGGAGATCATGATCGCGATTCAATTGAGCTTGCCTCACATGAAAAGCAGGGCTCTGATGTCGTCAATAAAACAGACACTACAACTATTGCTGAAGATAAACCAAATTCAAGCGAAGTCGAAATGATGGTTTCAAATCAGCATTATTCTGCAGTTGCTGAGCAGGCGTTGATAGAAAAAAAGGCTCTTGAGGCTGAAAGAAAACAGATCGACATTGATAAACAGCAGCTTGAACAGGAAAGACAAGAGTTCTATGCAGAAATTGAAAACCTTAAGCAAGATGCAAAGGCTGAAGCCAAGAAAAGTGGTCACGCTGAAGGGTTCAAAGAAGGGCTGTTATCTGCTGAAAAAGAGCATGATAAAAAAATGTCTGAACTGGATTCATGTATTGAAACTATAAAGCAGATTTATGCGAAAGAAGTTTCTGGACTTGAAGATATTTGTCTAGAGTTGGTTTTTGAATCATTGGGAAAGATACTAGGCAGTGAATTACAAAAAACTGAGATTGTCACGCAAGCAGTTAAAGAGATTGTATCCAAGGCAAGAGACAGCAGTAAAATAATTCTACATGTAAGTAAAAAGGATTACGAAGTAATTCTTGATAACAAAGAAGAGCTGGAGGCTTTAACCCAAGGCAGCAATATTGAAATTGTCCCTGATGGAAGAGTAATGTTGGGCGGATGTTTGCTTGATTCTGCTGATGGATCATTGGATGGGCGTATCGAGATGCAGATTCAAAGGCTTAAAGAGATATTTCTGAATGTTAGAAATTCAAACAATAGGGTTGTTAAGTGATGGATTTTAACGGCTATAAGGAAGCAATTTGCACTAGCGAATTAGTTAAAAGAACTGGAAAAGTTGTTCAGTTCTTTGGCCTTATAGTTGAGTCGGTTGGTCCGGATGCATTTCTTGGTGAGCTATGTGAAATACACTCTCCAACAGCAAGTAATCCAATACTGGCTGAAGTAGTAGGTTTAAAAAATGGTCGCGTCCTTTTGATGCCGTATGGTGATCTCCGTGGAATTAGCCTGGGTAGCGAAGTTGCTGCTACAGGACGGCCGGTTGATGTTTCTGTTGGGGATTCTTTGCTGGGACGTGTTATCGACTCTTTTGGCAGGTCATTGGATGAAGGCCCTGATATATCAACCGAAAAGCGCTATCCATTATATAACGACCCGATAAACCCTCTGCAAAGAGAAAAGATAAATGATTGCCTTGAAACAGGTGTTAGATCTATAGATACACTGTTGACCGTTGGCAAAGGGCAAAGAATTGGAATTTTTGCCGGAAGTGGTGTAGGTAAAAGTACATTGCTTGGAATGATCGCCAGGAATATGAAGGCAGATGTGAATGTGATTGCTTTGATTGGCGAAAGGGGGCGAGAGGTTAAAGACTTTATTGAAGAGTCCCTTGGGGAAGAAGGTTTGGCTAAGTCTGTAGTTATTGCTGCCACAGCAGACCAACCTGCTCTTGTTAGAACTCACGCAGCATTTGTGGCAAGCGCAATTGCGGAATATTTCCGCGATCAAGGTAAACATGTAGTTCTTACAATGGACTCAGTTACCAGGTTCGCAACGGCTCAGCGAGAGATTGGTCTAGCAATAGGTGAGCCACCAACATCACGTGGCTATACACCTTCAGTATTTACCATTATGCCAAGGTTATTGGAGCGAGGTGGCAAGATTAAAGGTGGAGGATCTATTACGGCATTCTATACAGTGTTGGTTGATGGTGATGACATGAATGATCCGATCGCCGATAACGTGCGCTCAATCCTTGATGGACATATTGTTTTATCTCGAGATCTGGCAAATAGTGGGCACTATCCAGCGGTGGATATTTTGCAAAGTGTCAGTCGTTTGATGCCGGATTTAGCCGGTGAAAATGAACTGGAACTTGCCAATGACGCTGTGGCCTATCTAAACACCTACGATAAAGCCAAAGATATGGTTGAGCTTGGTGCATATAGGTCAGGTACAAACCCGGAGCTTGATAAGGCAATAGGGCTTATGCCTGAAATTGAAACGTTTTTAAGGCAAGACAGGTTTGAAAAATCTAATCGTGATGATGGGATGGCTAGATTGACTAAGATTATATCTGCGGCAAGCTCAAGCTCTGTTCAAACACAGCCACAATCAAATTCTGTCATCAAGAAAATTATAAATGATCAATTATAGGGGAGATGAGATCAAATGAACGCAAAACGATTTCAATATAACCTGAAGGCAGTGCAAAGGCGCAATGAATGGGAAAAGAATTCCGCGCGTCAGGATGTTTCTGAGGCAAAAAAAGTTCTTGAAGATAAGAAAGATCAAGAGCAGAAACTATCTGAAAAAGTTTCAGATATTGAAAATGAGCTAAGAATGATGACTGAAGGTAATATGGATCTGGATCCTGGTAGATTAACAATGACAATGCAGTATATGTCTTCTAAGCGACATGACTTGTCGGAAGGTAAAAAAGAGACTCTAAAGGCATTGGAAGAGTACGATGAGAAATTCGATACCTATGTAGAAGCAGATAAAAATGTTCGCGTTATAGAAAAGCACAAACAAAGGGAGTTAAAGAAGTTTCTTCAGGAAGATAACCGTGAAATATATAAAGAATCAGATGATCTTTGGATTGGCAGGAAGGGTGAATAGTCATGAGTTCAATTGAACAGTCAATAATCATGGATAAACTACTTAACCCGGGTTCTGCAAAGAATATTCGCCAGGAAGAAAAAGAATTTTCGTATAAGCAATCTTTAAAAAGAGATTGGGAAAAGGCTTTGGCCGATCAAATCAATAACGATCATATCGAGTATAGACAGGAAGAGTCGGCGAGAAATACTTCTAACAGTGGAGCCAATTTTTCAGGAAGTGAAAATAATCTATTAGCTCAAATTCAGACAAATTATGCCAAGCTCGATTCACTGCAGTGCTTCAATAATGACTCTGGAATTTCAGCTGCGGCAACAGTTTCACCATATAGCAACAATTACCAACAATTGATAATCGACAAGATAGTGAATAATTTTATCGAATATCAGAGCCAAACTTACACAGGAAATACTAAGCATAAATTATCTGTAGCCAATGTCAGAGAGATCTCTTCAGTAAGTTCAAAGCTTAGCAATGCTACTGCACTGCCTGCAGAATACAATGTGCATGTTGCTTATGAGGCTGATCGGGTTAAGGTTTGGCTCAGAAATATCAATTTAAGTGAGTCAGAAGGCCTTGAAATATTCAGGCAAGTAAAAAAAATCTTCGAGGAAAAGGGGTTAAAAATTGCTTCTTTTCATGTAAATGGAACTGAGTTGGTTAAAGATCAGCATAATTACAGCTCTAAACAATCAATAGATATTGATCGTAAGATCAATCAAGTTATATAGGGGGAAAATGAGATGCCCGTTGAATCAATAGGAAACCAGCTTGTTTCTCAAGAATCTGCAAGTGCACAGCAAACTGGAATGAATCAGGAAGATTTTCTTAAGATATTTTTGGCACAGCTTTCATTTCAGGACCCGCTAAAGCCTGTAGATAACCAGGAATTTATGGCGCAGATGGCTCAGTTTACCAGCCTTGATCAGACAAGGCAGTTAAACGAGAAGATTGAGGGATTGTTGACTATTCAGTCAGCACAACAGTCTGTCGGTCTGATTGGTAAAACGGTACAGGTTAGTACACAAACTTCATCGCAAATTGGTGAAGTTACGACAGTGACATTTACAACCGGGCAGCCGGAAATTACGGTAAAGACAACAGACGGTGAGTTTGTAACGGGTGTAAGCTTATCGCAAATATCTCTGGTTAGAGATGTTGAAGATACAGAGTAAAGGTAAATTACTATGATTGGATCAATTTTTACAAGCACAGCTGGAATGACCACATTTTCAGAAGCACTGGATATTATTGGCAATAACGTCAGTAATATGAATACGCCTGGGTATAAAGGCCAAGAAATGATTTTCAAGGACCTGTTTTATCAGAATCAGACCGGTGAAAATCGCGATGGTAGCAATACAACTATTCAAACTGGTTCTGGCTCAGAGATTGGATCAACAGTTATTCGTACTAACCAGGGTGAAACTCGAGAGACCAGCAGTGATACAGATATAGCTATTGATGGCAACGGTTTCTTTCTCTTGAGAGATGGTACTGAAACCTACTATTCGAGAGCAGGTAGATTTGAATTTAATGAGGACCAGACACTGGTAGATACTACAACAGGATATAAAGTTGCCGGCATCACATCTGATGGAAATCTGGAAGATATAAGTATTGCCGGTGATAGATTAAATCCTGCTCAGGCTACAACCTATGTGAATTTTGAAGGTACGCTTAATTCAAATATTGATGATGGGAATTCTTATACCATCCCAACAGATACACCAAATCCTGATGATGCAAAGGTTATTGTATATGACTCAATTGGTAATAAGCATGAGCTTGAAATTAAATTTACCAAAGTAGGTTTTGTTTCGGGTTCAACAACTCAGATGGTTTGGTTGGTAGAAGTCAGTGAAGATGGGAATGTTCTTGCTACTGAAGAAATCAGATATGAATCAGGTAGTCCAATGGAAGAGTATAACTCTGTGTTGGTCGAATTAAGACCGGGTACCGGAGCTACTGCAGATATTACACTTGACTTGAGCGATACGAGAATGCTTTCAGCAGCTTCTTCGACAATTGCGGTAAAGGATGATGATGGTATTGACGGAATCCCATTTGGAAGCCTGGTTAGCATTAAGTTTGATGAAGAAGGAAAAATGACCCTGCAGTACTCTAATGGGGAAGAAATGGCAGGGCAGCAGATAGCGTTGGCACTGTTTAACGATGTGCATGCGTTGAAGCTTAAAGGCGACAATCTTTATGAGGCTATAGCTGGTCAAAATCCAATTATCAGTAACCCTGGAAATCAGGGGTTAGGCAATGTGATTGGGGGCAGTATTGAGCTTTCAAATGTAGAACTATCAATGGAATTTTCGGACATTATTATCGCCCAGCGGGGCTATCAGGCATGTTCTCATTTGATGAACGTATCAAATGAAATGATTCAGCAGCTGTTTGAACTTGGTGGGAATCGCTAATGAAAGTAAAACAGTACAAAATATTTAACAGCTCAGAAATCGATTTTTTTAATGAACACTTTAAAAAAAGGGTCCAAAGCTGGATTCAATCGTGGGCTCCGGAGACATTGTTTTCTCTTGATGTATCGAATGCAGATACTAAATCAGAGTTAATTAAGCCAATACTATCTAGCGAAAATGTACTGTGCTTCACCAATGGGGATACATACAATGCTGCTACTGGGTGGGGAGAAGATTTTATCTCAGCCTTGCCCGCAGCACTTTATGCTTTTTCTGCGCAAGCTACTATCAGCAATAACTCAGGGTTGATGCAGCAATTCGCCAAAAGAGCAGTTGAAGAGCTAATCGAATCCATTTGTCAGAAAGAAGTTGTTTGCTCAGATTCTGCAAAAATAGGTTCTGGTTTAATTAATGATATAGAACAGAAAGGGGTGTCAGGTCTTGCAGTTATTATAGAAATTTCAGGCCAGAAGCTATATCTACTGCTTAATAATGACCTTGCTAAAGCAATTCTTGATGCAAATGGAAATAAACCAACAGTTAATGAAAAACTTAACCTGGTAAAAAGGTCTTTAGGCTTAGGGAAAGAGCAAGTGAATATCGAGTTGGAGATTGGTGAAGCTGAAATTGATTTTGCCTCCCTTCAATCTTTGGCAGTTGGCGATGTGATTGCTTTTGATAAGAAAGCCACAGATGCACTTGATGTTAAGATAATAAATGGTGGGAAAATTTGTAAAGGCTATCTAGGAACACTGGATGGCGTTACTTCTGTACAGTTAATTAGAGGTTAGAAAATGACAGACACAAACGAAAAAGTTCAGAACGTTGAACTAACAGAACTAGAAAAATCACAAGGTAGCAATGATGCAATCTTCTCTGGTAAAAGATTGGATCTAATTCAAAACGTAAAAGTTAAAGTTACCGCGGTGATGGGGGAAAGCGAGATATCTGTCAGTGAACTATTTAATCTGAAGGAAGACTCGATTTTAAAACTAGATCAAGACAGCAATACACCAATTAAAATCATGCTTGATGATAAAATCATCGCTAAGGGAAGTTTGGTTGTTGTTGATGATAATTTTGGTGTTCAAATTTCAGATGTTGTTAAAGAGTAATTCACCCAATAGATATGTTTCGAATAGGCGTTCTAATGCATAAGTTTATGAAAGTGCTGTTATCAGTGCATTTAGTGATGTTTTCATTTGCGACTTTTGCAGCAGAAAACGCCCTGAATCTTAAAGATATTGAGTTTCAGCGCGAGCCAGTGGTTCAGTCTGGTGATGTTTACAAGATAATCATTGTTCTAATTTTGATGCTGATATTGGCAACAGCAATTTTGTTTGTCTTAAAGAAAAAACTAGGTATTAAAGAGTCCAGGTTTGAAGATTCTGCAAAAGATCCATCAATCGTCATAATCGACAATAAACGTATTGCACCTCATGCGACGGTAACTCTATTGGAAGTTGGCAGTGATAGGGTTTTGGTTGCATTAAATAAAGAAAATATTGCAATGACAAACTTGGGAAAGATATCCGAGCATAAGGAGCCCATTGCAACAATATTGGGTGATGATATGGATATTGATAGTTCAACTGATGCCAAAGAGAATAATTAAGTTAGGCATATTATGAATTTAAAAGCCATGAATATAATAGACTGCTTCAAAAGTTCAGCTCTAATTAAAATATTAGTTTTGCTATCCTTTGGTTTCTGTGCTTCAACGTATGCAGCTGGTGTTGAACTGCCTGGAGTGGATATAAACTTTAATGAGGGAGAAATTGCTTCTGAGGAAGTATCTACCGCTATTAAGGTATTAGTAGTACTAACTGTCTTAAGTTTGGCTCCTGCTATTCTGATGATGGTGACATCGTTTACACGCATCATTGTGGTATTATCTATGTTGCGCCATGCCTTTGGAATGCAGGAAACGCCACCAAATAGCGTACTTATAAGTTTGGCGTTGTTTCTTACAATTTTTACGATGGCACCGGTAATAAACGATGTTAACGAGCAGGCATTTCAGCCGTATCTGAATGGAGAATTGACTGAACAACAGGCCACAGACGCCTTGTTTGTTCCGGTTCGTGCTTTTATGGCAAAACAGACCAGAGAAAAAGATATCGCCTTGATGATTGAGCTCTCTGGTTCAGAAAAACCAAAGTCATTTGCAGATGTGACAAACGCACAGCTTATACCAGCGTTTATGCTGAGTGAACTTAAGTCAGCGTTCGAAATTGGCTTTGTAATCTTTTTACCATTTCTACTGATTGATATTGTAGTTGCTAGTATTCTTATGTCTATGGGGATGCTTATGGTGCCGCCAATGATGATATCGATGCCGATTAAAATTTTGATGTTTGTATTAATCGATGGTTGGTATCTAGTAGTTAGATCACTAGTAGGAAGCTTTGGGGCAATATTTTAGCAATATAAGCAAGTATTAACTTAGCAGGATTTATCAATATCATTTTTGCTATTCTTCTACCTGAAAATATCGAAATAAAATTGATCCATTAATGATTAATGGCCATTTTGATGTATTTATCGAATTGTTCAGAATAAAAGCTACATATTTTCTATTTATACGGCTATGCCTATTGGGGAGAATACCATGTTCCGTACTGTTAAATTCAGTATTTCAAATTTAATCGCTGCTGTAATAATTTTAACATTAGCGTCATGTGGCGGTGGCGGAGGTGGTGATGACTCCGATCCTGATTATTCTGCGCAAAAAAGCGGCAGTATAAGCGGGCAGGTTTCTCTTGGATCTCCTGCAATAGAAGGTATAGTTACGGCATATTCATGGCAAGGGGGAGCAAAAGGCAGTCAAATCGGTTCATCTGCAATAGGAACTTCAGGTGATTATTCAATTCAGGTTTCAGCTTCATCCCAAAAAGTTTTGCTGGAAGTAACTGCTGCGAAATATAAAGAAGTAACTTCATCAGCAAACGTAAAATTTAAAAACGATCACTTTTTATCTGCTGTGGTAGACTATGCTGCAAAGCAAAATAAAATAGCCCAGATAACCTCTTTTTCTACTCTGGCCCATGCTCTTGCAGCTTATAAAATAACTACTGGAGTAAGTGCTGAAAATGCTATTTCAGAATCTAACAAATTGTTTTCCAGTCTTTTGGACCTGGATGTAGTTAATGTTAAACCTGCACGCATCTATTCAGAAGATGATGTCTATGCAGGTGTTTCTGATGAAGCCAAATATGGATTCTTTTTGTCAGCTATATCCTCTTGGATGAAGGATATAAGTGAAACAAATAAAAGCGGTGAACATGATTTTTACAATTCTATACATGCTGTTATGGCAATGTATCGTGACATAAGGGATGATGGCTTATGGGACGGGCAAATAATATCAGCAGCAAGTGGTGAAAGTGTTAGTACATCTCTTGGAAAAGTTTCACTTGATTCACAGGTTTACAGACAAAAAATAGCCCAGCATGCTTTAAAATTGATTAATTCTGATACTAATAAATCAACTCTTGTGGCAGGTGATTTATTTGCATCCATTAATCAATTCTCTCAAAGTACTGACCCGTTTTTTGCAACTCTGGAGCCATTGGCTTTAGATGAAGAGGGTCCGCAAGTAGCAGCTGCCGAAGGTATGGACAAATATCTTTCAGGAGAGGCCGAGTATAAATGTACAGTTTCAGATGTGGCTGGAATTAAAGATATTATTGTGAAACTTGATGGAGATACTCTTGAATCTTTCGAGTTTGAAGGTGAAGAACTTAACATAACAGTAGATACAACCCTTTATGAAGATGGTGTATATGCCCTAGAGGTCACAGCTGTCGATCATTTGGATAATGAAACAATTGAAGAGCTGGATTTCTACATTAATAATGATTCTTCTGTGATTACTGTAACTACATCAGATTATGCCAACCAGACCCCTTTTAATATTAGCGGTACTTACTTTGAAAGTGGGCCCAAAGTTAAAGCGATATCTGTTGCAGGCGTAACAGCAACTCTTGATAAAACAGAAAAAACATGGAGTGCACAGGTACCGCTAAGTATTGGCAAAAATGATTATGAGGTCATATTTACAGATGAATTAGATGAAGAAGAAAAGTTTGATTTTTCTGTTTACCTTGATAGAAACGCTCCAGAGATTGATTTGTCAAATGGTCATAGTGAAGCATATTTCTTCGTTTCAGGAGAAGTAATCAAAGATCAGCTTCAGGATGATAATTCAGATAATTTATTGTACTTTGACAAAGATACTCATGCGTTGAATGGTGTTGCACAAACTTTAGAAGCCCTTGATTCAGCCAATATAGCATATTTCTCTTTCATAGCTAATGACCCGGCTGACCATACAGTTTATACAGAAGTAGAAGATCTTGATGTTTCCATGATCTACAAAATTGGTTCCAAGCAGGTTGGAGATGAAATAGAGTTGACACCTTTAGGTGGTAATGAATCCTGGTTTGTGATTCCACTTGCTGAAGAAACACTAGATAATGACTGGGATCAGTCTACTGAAAATCAGCTTCATGAGATCGTAGTCACTGTTAAGGATCAGGCTGAAAACTCAGTTTCTAAAACATTTTCTTTCAAAGCAAAATTTGATGCCCCATCTTTAACGATTAATAGCTTGAACATTGATTCAACAGTAAATATATACTCATGGGCTCAGGGAACCAAAGGATCTTTGTTGGAAACATGCACAACGGATTCCAATGGCAGCTGTAACGTCAGGATATATAATGAATCTCAACCTATGTTAATAGAAATATTGGATGGTAAATACAGAGAACTGGCAACAGGCACATTAGTACCTCTTAGCGAAGAAGATATTTTGCAAGCCGTATTTAATTATCAGCAGGTTGATACAAAGGTTACAGTTACCCCCGTTACACATATGGCTGCTGCCCTTGCAGCAAACCAAATAGCAGATGGGATTGAAGTATCAATAGCTATACAGGATGCCAATACAATCATATCCGATCTATACTCTATTGATATATTGAACGACATCCCTTTTGATATATCCAATATTTCCAATGCTGTTGATGAAGTAGATAATAACCTGGAGTATTCACTCTTGTTGGCAGGAATTTCAAGTTGGACAAACGACTATGCCCTGGACAACGGCTATCAAAACCAATATGAATTTCACTCAGTTCTTTTTGCTCAGTTGGCAGCAGAAGATATCATTGATGATGGTTTATTAAATGGCGGCGTATCTTTTGGTGATACTGAACTCAATCAGTCTGTTTACAGAAATGAAATAGCTAATGGAATGATTGATGCTATCAACGGTATCAGGAATAACACAACCAGAACAATATCTGATGTATTGGACTACATAAAGTTAATTGCTGAAGATACAAACTTGATTTACGATAACGCACCGGTACAACCTTTAGATAATCAAGCCCCGGTTGTCGAAGCAAGTAATTTTGATAACTTGGATTATTTTTCTGGAATAGCTTCTTTTGTATTTGATGTGGATGACAAAATTGGTATCAAACAAATTACAGCTTCAATTGATAATATTCCAGTTATTGTTGGTGGAACAGATAGCCAGCCTGTTATCAATGTCGATACAACAGGGTTTGTATATGGTGATCACCAAATACAGTTAACATCTACAGATATGTTAGATAACACTTCAATTGAAACATTTGATATTAAGTTTGATAACTCTGCACTTAATGTTAATACATTTAATATCGGCTCCACCGCAACAGCGTATACCTGGGTCAATGGAATCCAGGGAGATAAACTTGATTCTTGTTTGACTGATTCGACAGGGGGATGCACCCTTAATCCAATGGCGGATGAACAACCGATAATTGTTGTTCTAACAGGCGGTAACTATAAGGAGATCAGTACTGGTACCATTGTGGCTATGGGAGCTCAAACATTAACCACCGTTTATAATTATCAAGGCACTGATTCAACTATTACTGTTAATCCGATTACTAAAATCATAGAAGGTTATGCAACCAAACTAATAGCAGATGGTGCAGCAGCCGATGTGGCAATAAATTCTGCCTACAGTGATTTTGAATCTTTATATGGATTTGATACGTTGACAACAATTCCTTTCGATATATCAGATAACAGCTTTGCTACTTCCGAAGTGACTGGTGCAGAAAAGTATTCTTTGCTATTAGCTGGGATTTCACAGTGGGCTTATGATATTGCTCAGAGTAACGGGGTCAACCAGTCTACTTACAATTCCCTACTTTACGCACTGAGAGTTTCTGAAGATATAAATACTGACGGTAAGCTAAATGGAGGTGTTTCGTTTGGCTCAAAAGCTCTAAGCCAAAGTGTATATAAAAATGAAATTGCCGATAGCATTTTGTCCATTTTAAATAATATCCAGCGCAATAAAACTACACTTGAAACTGCTGATATGATTACGTTTTTGGAAGCTGTTGCCGAGTCAACCCATACTCTTTATGATGGGCATGCAGTTGCCGAATTTGATGGCGAAGATCCTGTCGTTGTCTTAAAAAACTTTGCTGACGGTGATACAGTTTCTGGTTTGGTTAACTTATCTTTTGACATTACAGATAAAACCGGGCTGGCGACACTTAAGTTTAGTGTAGATGTTGAACAGCCAGTTGATGGTAACATAAGTACATCACTATTTAGCATTGACACAACAGCCTATGCTAATGGTGAACATACTATTAAAGCGGAAGCAACAGATAATGCAGGTAATACCGCAACAGCACATTTTGTTCTAAACTTTACCAACTAAATCCTACCTTACCCTAATAATTGAATATTTGTGCCCGAGTTCCTCGGGCGCCATCATTTCTTCTGTAATAAAAATGTAATTTAAGTTTGCGCTTGCTGCATTATATATTCATGCAAAATGATGCAAACTTTCTAGATGGTTACTAATACTTTAGTACTAGTGACCATGCTTTTGCCAGTATAAGCATCTGTTTTTATTGGAAATGATTTTGCTTAATATTTTTGTAATTTTTTGTTGATTGAAATTGCTTTTTGCGGTTGTTAGGATGATTCGCAATCATAAAACTATAGGGCGTTGATCGCCCGTGCTGTTTAAATAAGAAATGCTAGGACAAGCAATAGTTTTTTTATTAATTTTTTTATGGGTAATTATAAAAATGAAAGCTACAACAATTGAATCACATAACAAAAGAATTAATTTTCTGGTAAACCATATTTCACAAAACATAGATGAAGAGTACTCGGTAGCGGAATTGGCAGACATGGTTGCGATGTCCCAGTTTCACTTTCACAGAGTATTTAAAGGTATTGTAGGTGAACCGGTTAAGGAATATATCAGAAGATTAAGGCTTGAAAGGGCAGCTAAAGAGCTTGTGACTACCAACAAGCAAATCAAAGTAATACAGGAAGAGAGCCAATACAGTTCTGCAGAGGCATTTAGCCGAGCGTTTAAGATTCGTTATGGAGTATCACCAACAGAGTATCGCAACAATATGAGTTGGACTCAGATCGCTGCAGACTCAGTTTCACAATAGAGTTTATTTGATCAAGTGGGTAAAGTCTTTTGGTTTTAATCAAAGAATTAGCTCTCACTTGATCTAGATTAATCACATCTAAAAAAAGCATCACATATCAGGATAAAGGTTATAAAAAATGGCATCAATAATCGTAGGGAATGATCTAGGGGTTCAGAACAGCTCATTAAACAAGATTGGAGCAAATAATCTAGATGGACTTGGGACATCAGGCAAGACAGGTGAGCAGGTATTTGTAAATGCTGCTACAGGTAACTTGGTTATCCAGAATGTGGATGAGAACCTGGTAGGTGCAGGAATAGATAGCATAGCAGTTAGAACGTATAACCAGTTTGGTCAATGGAACGGCACAAGCTTTGATAACTGGCGTATAGGTTTTTATCGCAGGGTATATAACCTTACCGGAACAGCAAATACAGTCGGAAGCACAGTAACAAAAACCAATGCCGATGGATCTGAATCACTATACACCTACGATGCCACAACAGGTAAATATGTGACAACTGAAGGAGCTGGAGCCCACCAAACCCTAACCTATGATGATGCAAATGATGCATGGACCTGGAGTGATGCCCAGGGAGACGTATCAGAAACTTATACAGGTAAAAACGGTTATTGGAAAATTGTTAGTAGTGAAACACGAGCTGGTGAAGTAACCAACTACATCTATGACTGGGAAGGCAACCTTATTAGGCTGGAAGATAGCAGCGGTCAAAGACTGAACCTGGCATATGATGATGAAACAGGGTTGCTTGATGCTATAACGGTATTTTATGGTGATGGTTGGGGACACTATACAACTCGCTATTATTATGATCGCTACGATCGCTTGGAAAGGGTTGTTGTTGACCTGTCACCGGAGAACTTCAGTATAGGTGACGCTAATACTTATACAACAACCTACACTTATGATGGGGCAAGTGACAGAATTGCGTCCATAAGCCAGACAGACGGCACTCATGTAAGCTTCACTTATGAGCGATCAGGAAGAGACTATAAAGTTAGAACCATGACCGATGCTCAGGGTGATATCTCTGTATTCACCTATAGCGAAGGTTCAACTAATGTTCAGGACTCATTGGGTAACATCACCACATTCCACTACGATGCCCAAAATCGTCTGATTAAAGTAGAACAGCCATCAATCGGTGGTGTCAGGTCAACAGTAGAATACGAATATAATGATCTGAATGATGCAGATAACATCACCAGAATCATAGATGCCAATGGTAATGAAGTTGTATATCAATACGATGCAAACGGTAATCAAATCTACCAAAGAGACCAACTCGGCAATGTAATTGAGCGCACTTATAACGCCAATAGTCAGCTTGAGACAGAAACAGTATATTTGGTTGCAGATCCAGATGGTGATGGAACTGGTCAGCCACAAGACCCACAAACAAGCAGATATGTATACTATCCAAGTGGTTATCTGGCCTATTCCATTGATGCTGAAGGTGGGGTAAGCAAGAATGAATGGGATAATGCTACAGGAAATCTTGAAGTAGCTACCCAGTTTACTCAAAACAGATATGATATCAGTCAGCTTGGAAACTCAGAAACTCCAACATCCACTCAAATGGATAGTTGGGTAGCAAACCATGCGGATAAAAGTCAGGCGATTAAAACCGAGTATACCTATGATTTTCGTGGGCAGGTTGCCTCTAGTACTATCTGGAGCGACCTTGATAACCTGGGTAATGGTATACCAGGAACTGAAAGCACAACATATTATGTTTATGACGCTAAAGGAAGGCTGCTTAAAACCGTAGATCCAAGAGCTGCATCAGCAGCTGACGAGGCCTATGCGTCACATATTACCTATGATGGCCTAGGCAGAGTGCTTTCAACAACCAATGCAGCAGATGCAGTTACCACAACAGTTTATGATGATGCCAATAATAAAGTTATTGTTACCAGCGCAAGTGGACTGATAACCACATCTACCTATAATGCCGGTGGTGAGTTAATCAGTGTTACTCAGGCCGGAGATGGCCAATCTTATGCGACCACCAGCTACGAATATGATGCAGCCGGTAATCTTATAAAAGAGACTGATACAGATGGTAATGAGACCAAAAACATCTACGATACCCAAAATCGCCTTGTTGCTACTTTTGATGCTGAAGGGTATCTGACGGAGATTAAATACGATATTGCTGGAAATGTTATTGAAACCATCAAGTATGAATCAAAAATTGATGGCACTTATTTTGATCAATATGGTGAACAGCTTGTTAATACAACCACTTATGACAATCAATCCAGACCTAGATTAACAAAGCTAACAAATGGAAATTATGTAGTTACCTGGTATTCCACTAATGGAGTTAATTCTTGGGATGTTATGGCTCAATTAATGGACCAGAATGGGAAAAAGATTGGGGATGAACTTACTATAAATCAAGTTGTTGAAGGTGGACAATACACTCAATCTGTTGAATCACTGGCTGGTGGCGGTTTCGTCGTTGCATGGAGTGACGGCAGAAATGGTGATTGGGATGTCTACTACAGGGTATTTGACGAGTCTGGAACCGAAATAAGTAACGATAGAATAGTTAGTACTTTTTCTGATGATTATCAGAAAAACCCTAGTATTACAGGGCTGGATAATGGAGACTTTGTAATAGTTTGGCATTCCAGGTCTAATGCTGACGATGATACAAGCAGTTACGGTGTATATGCCCGTCGTTTTGATTCTTACGGAAACCCTCAGGGTGCAGAACAGCGTGTTAACACTGTAACAGCAGATAATCAATATGCTCAATCTATTGAAACGCTTGCTGGTGGTAGGTATGTAATAACATGGAGATCTGATAACCAGGTGGGTGAATTTGGTGAAGTTTGGGGCCAAGTTTACGATGAAAATAGCCAGAAAATTGGTTCTGAATTTCATGTAAATACTATAACTACCGATGTCCAGAAAAGCTCAAGCATTGTTGCCTTAAGCGATGGCAACTTTATTGTTACATGGTCAGACCACAGCTCTGGAAGTTGGGATATTAAAGCACGCTTGTATAATTCATCTGGCGTTGCGCAGGGCGATGAATATCTAATTAATACATACACCAACAATTCACAGTTTGCATCACGCTGTGCGCAGTTGACAGATGATACATTGATCTATGTCTGGGAAGATACCGACAATGATGGAGACTCTTATGGTGTTTTCGCTCAGAGAATGACAACTGCAGGTGAGAAGATCGGCAGCGAATTTCGGATAAATCAGACACCAAATGGAAGCCAGAGAGACCAGGATATAATTGCGCTGGATGATGGAAAGTTTGCGGTTGCATGGGGATCAACTGGACAACAAGATGACGATTCAGAAGGCGGTATTGTTATTCGCCATTTTCTTCTGGATGAATTTACTACCCTGCTATCAGAAAATAACATTCGTACTAGACATATCTACGACGATGCAGGCCGCCTTGTTTATACCATTGATGGCGAAGGCTATGTATCAGAAAATGTTTATGATGGTTCAGGTCAGTTGATAGAAATTCGAAGATTTGAAGAACAAATCTATTCTATTGAAGAGTTGGAAAACTTAAGTGGTGGCGTTGTCACTGAAACTCAGACCAACACCGTTTTACTTTGGGATCAAAATCTTGATACTAATTCAGATGGTTTTGGTCTGGTAGGAAGTGCTGTTTATTCTAATAATGCTATTGAAATGGGGTCAAAGTACGCATTTATAGGTGATTCATTACAAGCCTTTTTTGCATCAGAAAATGGTCATGTTCCTGGTGCTGAACCTTTGATTTATCATGCAAGTGTTTCTACAGACTCATCCCAACAGGGTACTTTTGAGTATGGAATAAGGACTTTAATTTCGGATACAGAAGAGCGCTATTCCGTTCATTCAGCTGTATTTACCAATGGTAAGATATACGGAAAATTCGATAACGATTTAGGTGATGCTGCTCTTTTTGAGCTTACTGAGGACTTTGCTACATATAATCCGAATACAGAGTATGAAGTTGAATTTGAAGTTTTATCGAATCAAAGTATTTTGTATGTTTATGAAAAGGGAACAGATAGAGATAATGGCTTTATTCATACCCTGGATATGGATCATATAGGTGAAACTAGCTTTTACGGAATGGGCTGGAAAGAAGGGTGGGGGGTAGATAGTAAAATCTATCTAAATGAGTATGCAGAGTACGCTATAGAGGAACAAACAGTAGTTCGAAATGGACCATTGTCTGCGCATGCTTCAGAAAAACTCATCTATGACGGTGCAGGCCGCCTTATCTACACCATTGATGCAGAAGGTTATGTATCAGAGACTGTTTACAATGCAGCAGGGCAAACAGTAGAAACTAAAAGTTACGATACAGCATATACAGGAACAGTTTATACAGAAGCAGCGCTTGAAGCAGCTGACCTTGGTGATTCATTATCAACTTACATGGTATATGATGATGCAGGGCGTCTTGTATATACCATTGATAATAATGGTCAGGTTACTAAAACTGAATATGATGCAGCAGGCAATGCAACCAAGACTATTCAATATAGCGACGCAATTGATCCTTCTGCAGTAAGCACATTAGAAGAAGTCCAAAACGCAATTACCATTAGCACCAAAGATCGTATTGCCCAGGCAAGATACAACGAGCTAGGTTTGGTAACTGAGCAGCTGTCTGGCGTTGGTAATTCTAAGATAGAGCAGGGTGAAGATGAAGCGACAATCTGGAACCAATATTCCACCAGATATGAATACGATGCAATGGGGCGTCGTATCAGTGCGACTGATGCTAATGGTTATCAAACCCTATTCTTTTATGATGCAAGAGGGCTACAAACTCACACAGTTAAAGTTCTAAATGGCCAAAATCAAGGCGAAGTAGTTGAAACTATTTACAATGCCTTCGGTGATATCGAAGAAACCATTGTTTACGCTAATACAATAGACACTTCAGGGCTTATTGGTGGCAGTGTAAATGCTACACTGGAGAATCGCCTAACATCTGCAGCAAGCAGCGAAGATACTCATACTCAATTTGAATATAGCGCCAGAGGGCAATTAACTAAAACCATAGATGCGCTTAACAATGAAGTAAGATCAACCTACAACGCTTTTGGTCAGTTAGAGCAAAGCATAGACCAGACAGGTACCATTACCCAGTTTGAATACGATAAGCTGGGCAATGTAATCAAAACTATTGATGATCTGAATGGCAAGCACATAAGCACCACAATTAAATACGATGCCTTTGGCAGAGTGATAGAAACCACAGATGCACACGGCAACGTAACCAAATTAGAATACGACAAACTTGGTCAAGTGATCGTAACCGAAGATGCGCTAGGTAACGACACTATCATGACTTATGATGCATTTGGAAGGGTGCTGACCCAAACCGATGCACTAGGGTACACAACCACCTACACCTATGATGATGAAAACAATAGCGTAACCATCACTAATGCAGAAGGTTTCAGCAGTACCACAATCAGCAATGAATTTGGAGAACAGGACTCCATTACCGATGCCAAAGGTAACCAAACTACCTTTGAATACAACCATGATGGTCAACTAACCAAAGTAATAGATGCACAGGGTAATGAATCCGAAACCATCTATGATCAGGGTGGCAGAACTTTCCAGGCAGTAGATGCTAATGGTACAGTAACAGAATTAGAATACGACT
This sequence comes from Gammaproteobacteria bacterium, assembly GCA_004796365.1. Classification (GTDB taxonomy): domain Bacteria; phylum Pseudomonadota; class Gammaproteobacteria; order QZLD01; family QZLD01; genus QZLE01. The sequence continues at coordinate 33,107 of QZLE01000002.1, forward strand.
CGGCAAACAGGCTGTTCAAACGCATCCTGGATAAAGGTGGCATAGAACAAACCACTACCTATGGTTATGATCACAAAGGTCAAGCCGTAAGCGTTGAAGACAATAACGGCATAGTTACCAAAACCATCTACAACCAGCTTGGTCAGGTAGAACAGGTAATTGCTGACGAAGGCGGCCTTAACATAATCACAGCATATAGTTATGACGAAAAAGGCAATCAAGTATCCGTCACAGAAGCACAAGGTACAGGTCAGGAACGTACAACCCAGTTTATTTACGATGAACTGAATCGTTTAACTGACACCGTAATAGCAGACGGAACCGTAACCAAAACTATTTACAATGAACTTGGTCAGGTAGAACAGGTAATTGCTGACGAAGGCGGCCTGAATATCATCACTGCATACAGCTATGATGCAAATGGCAATCAGCTATCTGTAACCGAAGCACAAGGCACAGCGCAAGAGCGTATAACCCAGTTCGTTTACGATGATCTTAATCGCCTTACCGACACCATAGCAGCAGATGGAACAGTAACTAAAACCATTTACGATAGCCTTGGCCAGGTAGAGCAGGTAATTCAGGACGCGGGCGACCTCAACATCATCACCGCTTATAGCTACGATGCTAACGGTAATCAGATTTCTGCAACTGCAGCGCAAGGCACAGGACAAGAGCGTATAACAAATATAGTCTATGATGCCTTAAATCGAGTAATTTTCGCAGTTGATGCAGAAGGTTATGTAACTGAGAATCAATACAATGCTCTTGGTCAGATTGATCTAACTAAAAGTTACAAGGCATCCTATACAGGAGCAGAGTTTACCAAGGATGCTATTGAATCAGCTATGTCAGGAGTTGAGTCAGTAGAGCAACGCTTTATATATGACAACCTCGGCCGTGTTCGTTTCACCATAGATGCCGAAGGCTACGTATCTGAGAATGAATACAATGCACTAGGTCAGGTAGAAACAACCAAACGTTACGATACTGCTTATCCAGGCACAGTTTATACAGAAACTGCGCTTGAATCTGTTATGTCAGGTATCAGCTGCATTGAACAACACTTTGTATATAACTCACTTGGCCAGTTACGCTTTACAGTAGATGCACTGGGTAATGTATCAGAGAATGAATACGATGCTCTTGGTCAGGTAGAAGCAACCAAACGCTTTGAATCAGTCTATACAGGAACAGTCTTTACAGAGGCAGCGCTTGAATCAGAACTGTCAGGTGTGAAGTCGGTAGAACAGCGCTTTGTATATGACGCACTTGGTCGAGTACTATTTACTATCGATGCAGAAGGATATGTAACCGAAAATCAATACAATACACTTGGTCAGGTAGAAATGACCAAGCGTTATACAACGGTCTATACAGGAACAATATTCACAGCGGATGCTCTTGAAGCTGCGCTATCTGAAGAATCTTCGATTGATCAAAGATATATCTACAACGAACTGGGGCAGGCACGCTTTACCATTGATGCACAGGGGCATGTATCTGAGAATGAATACGATGCGGTTGGTAATGTAATAACCACAAAGCGTTTTGGTAATGTTTATTTTGGCACTATCTTTACAGACCAAGCCCTTGAAGCTTTCTATGCGGATAAAGATTCAATAGACCA
>QZLE01000056.1 GCA_004796365.1 Gammaproteobacteria bacterium
AGAAGAACCTGCAGAAGAAGAACCTGCAGAAGAATTCTCTGTGGAAGAAGAGCGTCGTGATGCAGAAGGAAATATACTTGTGCCGCGCATGGATCCTACTCTTTACAATATATTTAGTAATGAGGTTTCCGATCATCTACAGGTGATAAAAGATAGCATATCTGAATCTGACAAAGAGATCCTGGTTTCTGAAGAGATGGTTAGGGCAATGCATACCCTAGCCGGTAGCGCGCGCATGGCGGCAGCTGAAGAAGTTGCTGATATAGGCGGTGCTTTGGATAAATTCATCCATAAATTGCAGGAGCAGCAAACCGCATTGAATCAGGGTGAAATTCAGGTTTTGCTGGATGGTATCGTCCAGGTTGAGAAAGTAATAGAAGCGGTCGGCGATGAGCGTATGGAAATGCCGGATGTAAGCGAATATCAGCAAAGACTAAATGAATTGCTGCGCGGTTTTGATGCTGAAGCCGCGATGGACAAGCCAAGACCTGAAGCGATTGCGGCAGATGTAGACCCTGATCTGGTACAGCTTTTTGTTGAAGAGGCAGATGATATTCTTGCCTTTCTGGAAACCACGGTGCATACATGGGAAAGCTCACCTTATGATGGTAGTGTTGTTGCAGAACTGCACAGGTCATTACATACCCTTAAAGGTGGGGCTAGGTTGGCACGCTTTGATGGAATCGGTACCCTAAGCCATATACTGGAAACTGTTTCAATCGATATTGCCGAGAAGAGGATCGAGGCAACTCATCATACCTTTGAGGTTATCCATCAAGCATTTGATCGGTTGGTGAATATGGTTGGTATGGCTAAAGATGGCCTGAATGCGCCATTGCCAGATGATATCGTAGTTAAATTAGAGAATTTATCCGTAACCGAAGAAGCCAGATCTGCCGAAGAGGTGACAGTATCCGTTCAGCCAGAGCAGCAGGATATGGAGCTGGTAGAGGTATTCCTGGAAGAGGGAGATGAGATTCTGGCTGCTGGACAGGGTGTGCTGCAGCGTTGGATTGAAGCCCCGGATAATATTGATCTTATTGTAGAGATGCAGCGTGCATTGCATACCTTAAAAGGTGGCGCCCGCATGGCGGGATTCTGGACTATTGGAAATCTGGGGCATGCCCTGGAAACTTTGCTGATTGAGGTCCTGGAAGGAAGGTTGTCAACAGGAGCAGAGTTCTTTGATGTGCTGGAAAGCTCATACGACCACTTAGGCGACATGCTTAATAATGCCAAAAATGGCAGAGCTGTTGACGAGGCGGACGACATACTCAAGATGCTTGAGTCCCTGAAGAAGGGAGAAAAAGTTGAGATTCCGCTACAAAAGCAAAAGAGTGCTGTTGAAGCTGCGATCACTCAGGCATTGGAAGAGAAGAAAGAAATCGCTCCAGAACCGGCTGAAGAGATACAGGCCAAACCGGTTGCGCAGAGTGAAGTTGTGCGCGTTAAGGCAGACTTGCTTGATGATCTGGTGAATTATGCTGGAGAGATCAGTATCTACAGGGCTCGAACCGAGCAGCAGGTATCTGGATTTAGGTCACATCTTGAAGAGATGGACCAGACCGTTTCCAGGTTAAGTGATCAGCTGCGTAAGCTGGAGATTGAAACTGAGGCGCAGATTTTATTCCGCCATGAGCGTGAACACGAGGCCAATGGCGTTGATGACTTTGATCCACTCGAACTGGATAGGTTTTCACAGATTCAACAGGTATCAAGAGCAATTGCAGAAACGCTGAATGATATCAATAGCATTACTGACTTCATGGATTTGTTAGCTCGTGATGCAGAAACCCTGCTGCTGCAGCAATCGCGTGTTAATACTGAACTACAGGAAGGTCTTGTACATAGTCGAATGGTTCCATTCTCTAACTTGGTTCCGCGTATGCGTCGTGTGGTCAGACAGACATGTCAAGAGTTGGACAAAGAGGCGCAGATCAAGATAATCGGTGCTCAAGGCGAGATGGACAGAACTGTTCTCGAGCGGATAACTGCACCGCTGGAACATATGCTGCGCAATGCAATCGCACATGGTATTGAAGCGCCGGATAAAAGGGCTAAGGTCAATAAAGATCGTAGTGGAACCTTATCTGTTACCTTGACCAGAGAAGGACCAGATATTGTTATCAAAGTTGCCGATGACGGTGGTGGCATCAACCATGAAGCTATTCGAGCTAAGGCGCAGGCTCTTGGTTGGATGAAGCAGGACGATTATTTATCTGACTCTGAAGTGGCGCAATTTATCCTAGAAACCGGATTCAGTACTGCTGAGGCAGTAACTCAGATTGCTGGGCGCGGCGTTGGTATGGATGTTGTTAATAACGAGATAAAACAGCTCGGTGGTACATTGCATATCCAGTCCGAACAAGGAAAGGGCACCGAATTTACCATCAGACTGCCATTTACTTTGGCTATAAATCACGCGTTGTTGGTGAATGCAGCAGAAGAAACCTACGCGATTCCACTGTCGTCGATCGATGGTGTAGTGCGTCTTACACATGAGCAACTGAAAGAATTTTATGGTGATAAAGGCGCATCTAGTTACGAATATGCTGGTCAGTTTTATCAGGTGATAAATATGTCGGCTCTGCTTGGAATAGGAACACCGTTACTTCCAGGTGTTGGAAAGCGCGCACCGGTTGTATTGGTGCAAACCGGTGATCATCGCTTTGCACTTCAGGTTGATGGCCTGTTGGGAAGTAGAGAGATTGTTGTTAAGGCGGTTGGGCCACAAATTAGCTCTATCCCTGGGGTAATGGGAGCTACTATTCTGGGTAACGGTAGCGTGGTCTTGATTCTGGATATTGGTGCACTGTCACGTATTAGCCTCTCTGGTGGAGTTGAGTCGCTCAAAGAGGTAAAAGAATCTGATGATGAGATCACTAGCTTTACAGCAATGGTGGTAGATGACTCAATTACAGTGCGCCGTGTTGGCGCCAGGTTACTTGAACGTAACGGGTTTGATGTGGTTACAGCCAAGGATGGGGTGGATGCAATTACTGTATTGCAAGAACGCATCCCGGATATTATGTTACTGGATATTGAAATGCCACGCATGGATGGCTTTGAGCTGGCAACACATATGAAAAATGATGATAGGCTCAAAGATATTCCTATTATTATGATCACTTCAAGAACTGGTGAGAAACATAGAGAAAGGGCTAAACGAATCGGGGTGGAACACTATCTCGGTAAACCATATCAGGAAAATGAGCTGCTGCAAAAAATCCTGGAATTATTGCGCATAACTCCAAAAGAGAGTGACTAGTAATGAAGTTGCGTGAGTATGTTACGATACCTCACATTGCAATTGTAGGCACAGGTGGACGTTGCTATAAACAACTTCAGCAGGAATTAGAGGATAATGGTCTGGTTGTTGAGGCCGTTATTGATCAGCAGCAATTTTTCATCGAGGCTCAGGCAAACAAGGAGATTGATGCATATTATCTGGATTTTGATGAAACCAGTGATAAAGATGCTGAATTTATCGACAAGGCATATCAGAGTGTAGATATTCCACTAGTATTTTCTGATCAGAGCACATGGCAAAACTTTTCCAAATGGGGAAGAAGAATAGCCATTAAACTTTTCAAGTCGATAAACAGTGATCTGGATCAGAAAAATGCTGAGCTTAAGCGGCAGCAGGTTGCGGCAGATGCGCAGGAAGAGTCGGCACAGATAAAACAAAGACTAAACCCGGCAACAGATGAACGGCAGGTGGTTTGGGTGCTGGGTGCATCTCTAGGTGGTCCTGAGGTAGTTAAGTGGTTTCTGGAACATCTAGAACAAACCCCAAAAGCCTGTTTTATATTGGCACAGCATATCGGAGATGGTTTTGCCGAATTGCTGGCGTCGCAGCTTAATCGCGCCTCCAATATGAGGGTGGTTTCAGCAGAAACCGGAACCAGAATAGAAAATGGCGTAGTGATCACTGCACCGGTTGAAGAGCGTTTGATGATCCACCCTGACGGTGTAATAGCACTTGCTCCTGAACAAAGAGAAAGTCTGTACAAACCATGTATAGATTTTGTGATGTTGGAAGTTGCGGAGCGCTATGGCCAAAATTCTGGAACAATTATATTTAGTGGGATGGGTGATGACGGCTCTGTTGGGTGTGTGGCGATAAAAGAGTATGGTGGAACAGTTTGGGCTCAGGATGCTGATACCTGTGCGATCTCAAGCATGCCCGACTGCGCCAGAGCAACCGGAACAGTGAGTTTTACCGGGACGCCGGAAGAGTTAGGGCAAAAGCTGATTAAGACCCTGGGTGTGCTTGATTCACCGCCGGAATTGCCGGGCGCGGTAAATTCTTAAGCTAAGGAATACAACGGAGAAAAACATGGAAACGGTAAGGTGCCTTTTTATACCAACAGTCAGCGACAACCTTTTGATACCCAATGCAGCGATTGCAGAGATCACCAATAATGTTGATCCTCACCCACTAAAGGGTAGAAAAAAAGTCCCGGAATGGTTGCTGGGTACATTTGAGTGGCGTGAGCAGGTGGTACCACTGATCAGTCTAGAGGCTATAAATGGAGAAGAAATTCCAGCGCCAACCATAAATACCCGTATTGCAGTGCTAAAAGCACATAAAAAAATTACCAAAATGCCGTATATGGCAATTGTGACTCAAAAAATACCCAAGCTGGTTACCATTTATGATGAAGGGATAGAACATCTGGGTGAAGATAAAGAGGTAAAAAAAATAGAAGCTGCGCATGTTTTGGCAAGTGGGGAGCCGGCAGTAATACCTGATTTGGATGAAATTGAGAAGATGGTTTTAAAGCATTACACTTAAGCGTTCTAAGTGAACTATGGTCAGTAATTGTGGGGTTTTTGATGTGTTTGCCGTAGTTATCCTAAATCTAGGTAAATGCTAAAACTGAAAAGTTTGTCGCATAAGTGTAAAAAAAGGTTGGATTTTATTTCCAATTTAGACCGTTTGGCATTATTATAACCGCCGTTTATATAAATCTTTGAATAACTTATTAGGAGATTCGCGTTATGACTCGCATTGCGAATATCGTTTCGACTGGCTGCTATGTGCCAGAAAATGAAGTGCCAAACTCAGTTCTTAACGAAAGATTCACCGAGTTAGGAAAGCCAGACATCGTTGGGAAATTCCAGGAAAGAACCGGAATCAATACTCGTTGGTATGCTCCAGATGACTGGGCTACATCTGACTTGGCTTTGCCTGCATGTCAACAAGCGCTAGCAAGAGCTGGCAAGAAGCCGGAAGATATTGACCTAATTATCTTGGGAACGGACTCTCCTGATTATATGACTCCTGCTACATCTGTAGTGCTTCAGAAGAAGCTTGGTGCAGTTAACGCAGGTACGTTTGATATCGCATGCGCATGTTCAACATTCCCAACAGGACTTGCAACAGGCTCAAGTCTTATTGCAGCAAACGAAAACATCAACACTGTACTTGTAGTAAGTGTTTACATGATGCGTAAGCTTGCTGATCCAACTGATCCGATGGTGTTTTTCTACGGTGACGGATCTGGTGCTGCTATCCTTGAATCAGGTACAGAAACCGGTTACGTTGGGACATCTATGCTTGCAGATGGTAACTACTACAAAGCCTGGGGTATCTTCTCTGGTGGTACTGCTGAGCCTGCAAGTGTTGAAAGTGTTGAAGCAGGTAGAACAACAGTAAAGCTTGTTGATGACTATCCGGCAGAGATCAATCTTGATGGGTGGCCAAAACTAATCAGAAACCTTGCAGAAGCAGATGGCTTCTCAATGGATGATGTTGATCAGGTTATCTTTACCCAGGTTAACGGTGCAACAATCAGTGCGGTTATGGAAGATGTTGGTATTCCTGTTGAAAAGGCACATCAGGTGATGGATAAGTGGGGCTATACTGGCTCTGCATGTATTCCGATGTGCTTTGACGATGCTATTCAGCAAGGCAAGGTTAAAAAAGGTGACCTTGTTCTGTTTGTAGGTTCTGGTGTTGGTTACAACCAGGCTGCAACAGCATTCAGAATCTCACATGATCTGAAAAAATAATATTTACCAGGTAATGGTTTGAAAAGGGAGCTTCGGCTCCCTTTTTCATTTATAGCCATTGTACTTGCTTATTCTTTGTTGCGAATTGTAACAAATGAGTCACGCATCACTTGTGAGCGCAACTAAAAAAATCTAGTTTTTGGCAGCTGGCTTTTTCGTTGTAGTAGCTTTCTTTGTAGTTGTTTTTGCTGCCGCTGATTTTTTTGCCGCTGCAGTTACGGTAGAAGTTTTTTTCGTTACTGGCTTTGCAACCTTTTGCGCAGCGGCTGTGCGTTTTTCTTCATAACAACGCCTTGAAAGCTCGATAGGAATACAGCGCAGGTAGTCTCCTTCACATGGTATTGCTACAGGATGGGAACCTAGTTCTTCATTAGCAATCCAGGTGGTTTGATCTCCTTTCCAGTTGTTTGATTCAACCTCTTCAATAAAGTTGGCAATAATCTGGCAGCAAAGATCAGGAATCTCGATGGTCATGGCATGAGCAACCTTTGGTACCAAGATAAGGCGGGAATTTCTGATCTGTTGGCGCATAATTTCATGCATATGCCTTGGAGTAAAGCTATCGAACTCTCCGTTCATTATCAGGGTGGGGCATTTTATTTTGGAAATTTCATCTGTTATCGACTCAAAGCTGGCAAGCTGCTCCATAACATTTTGAATGCCATAAACTTCCATGTCGGCAATGGCAATTCTCTTAGTAAAGTCAATTACGTTGCTGTGCTCATCAATCCATCCACTGGTGAAATTCAAAGGCATTAAAAGATCAAGATAAAAACCAAATCCTATTTCAGTAAGCCCTCGGTGCAGATTATAAGCAAGGTATTTAAACTGCCCGTCCATCTCGGTAAAAGTACTTATCGGGATAATACCTCGACTTTTTTCCGGGTAAAGATAACCAAACTTTAGTGCAACAACACCACCGTAAGATATGCCAGAAACATAGGCTTGCTTGGTGCTAATCTCATCAAGAATCAGTGCGAGTACTTCGGCATTGTTATCAAAATTCATATCAAGCACAGGTTTAGATGATGAGCCCTGTCCCAACATGTCATATACCAAAACCCGAAAACCGCTGGAACAAAGGTTTTCAATCATCGGCATCCAGTGTAGGGTTCGCATGGAAAGCCCGTTGACAAAGGCGATTACTGGCGCGTCCTCCTCTCCATATGTTTGATAATAAACCTCGTGAGAACCATACTTGAATATCGGCATCTTTTGTCCTTATCTTTCCCTAGTCTTTTGATGTGTTTTGAATTGGATTAATTATCTGTTATTGCTCTTCCGGAATTTTACAAACAGCAGCCAACAGATCGCAGAAGCAACTCTGTACAACGGTCTGTTGCTTGTTGATAATCTCTTCTTTCCTTTCCTGCGAAATTGGAAGCTCAATTCCTTTAAGCATGCGTATCTGGGCCTGAATCTGACGGCCATTTTCCTCTTCTATCTCCTGAATGGCAGACAAAAAGGGAGTGTTTAGCGGCATTGTTGGTGGCAGAACTGGAAGTACTCTGACTTCAGCCATAAACGCATGGCTAAGAGCAAGATATGAATAGAAAACTTCGTCCACGCTAAATGGACTTTGCATATATTGGTTGATTTCCGCCATCTGCCAAAGCTTCAGGTTTAGTTGGGTTGCTTCCATATAAACAAACGGGTTTGTTGACCAGTTAGTGGCTTTGTTTAGCAGGGTTGATAGTTCAATCTCTTTAAAGTATTGTTTATGTAGGCTTTTATATGGTTCCCACTCAAATGGTTGAAATTCAATCTTGGTTAAAATTGAAGCGTTTGTGGTTTTAATTGCCTGAATAAAAAGAGAGATTCTTGTTTCTTGTTCAGACCCTAAATCATTCTTGGAAAAAAAATCCTGCGCTAGTAACTTCATGCGCTCTGCTGCATTCGGCATTATTATCTCCTTGTTGTACTAATGTAGCTATTCCTGTCAGCCGATTGTAATCAATGCCGTGTTGGCTTGATTAAAATGAATGGGGTCCATTTTATCTCAAAGTCCCGCTTGGTTTCCAGCCTATTCGTGCTTGGATGAATAAAAAGTGGGTTTTAAATTGTATTAGGATAAAATTATTAGTAGGCCTGTCGATATTGTCAAATAAATATTAGAAATTATTGTGGTTTTGTGCAGCTGGATTGAATAGAGCCACTTTATGATAATATTTGGTTGGATAACAAATAATTGTCGCAGTACTCGGTATAAAAATAAAAATAGTTATGTTATGCTAACTTTTAGACTTATAAGAAGATGTTGATGTTAGCGCTAGCAAAATGATTAATAAAATAATAATAGCTGATGACCATCCGTTGTTTCGCTCCGCCTTGAAAAGCGGCGTGACAATGGAGTTTCAGAACTCTGAGATTATAGAGGTAGATTCATGCAAGTCCTTGCAGGAGCGGGTGATTAAGCATAGCGACTGCGATCTTATTCTGCTGGACCTGTGTATGCCTGGAATTCACGGGTTTTCTGGTCTTATATTTTTGCGTACACAGTACCCTGATATACCGGTCGTTATTGTCTCAGGTACGGAAGATGTTAATATTGTGCGCCAGGCAATTGATTTTGGTTCCGCAGGATATATTCCTAAGTCATCGTCTTTGCTGGAGATTGTAGCGGCGATAAAGATGGTGATAGACGGCGGTTTGTACCTTCCTGAAAATATGGTTGAAGATGTCAAAAAGGCAAAACCGCAAAAGGACGAGTTTGCGATTTGTTTAGGCAATCTTACGCCTAAGCAGTTCACTGTGCTTTCGTATATGGCCGAGGGGATGTTGAATAAGCAGATAGCTGCTGAAATTAAAGTTTCAGAGGCAACTGTAAAGGCGCATGTTACAGCTATTTTAAATAAGCTTAATGTGTCTAGTAGAACACAGGCGGTTATCGCTCTCAAAGGAATGGATATTAGTGATAATGCAAGCTAGAAGCTTATCTAGCAAATAAATGCAATTATCGCAAAACAGGGATGAATTTGTGACTGAAAACACTGGTGAGGTACAGCGAAGCTCCAGACTCTTATTCGCGATAACTCATGATCTGGCTCAGCCGTTACACGCAGCGCGTTTGTTTTCTTCTGCCCTTGAAGGTAGAATTTCTGATCCGAAACAGCAGCAGATGGTGGATAATATCCATGCATCTTTAGAAATTGCAGAGCAGATGCTCACCGAAATCTCGTTACTTGGAAAGCTGGATGCACAAAGTTTGCCGGTTGAGATCGAACAGGTGAAGGTTCAAGAGGTAATCTTCGACGTTATCTCTGGGTATTCTCCCCAAGTTCAGTCACAGGATAATCAGATTAAATACATGCCAACCAAAGCTGTGGTACAAACTGATAAGGTTATGCTGCGCAGAGTACTGCAACGATTGGTTTCTAATTCGTTAAGATTTACCAAAAATGGAAAGATTCTGATTGGGTGTAGAAGATTTGGTGATAAGCTTCTGCTTCAGGTTTGGGATAATGGCATAGGGATGGATTGCTCTGATGAGAAGGATATCTTTGAAGAATTTATCAGGCTGCGCAATCACGACTTGTATGATCAACGCTGCTTCGGGTTGGGGCTGGCGATAGTAAAACGTATATGTTCGCAGATTGGAGCGGAAATATCATTCAGATCATGGTCAGGCAATGGATCGGTGTTTTCTGTTCATCTGCCTTGCCAAGGGCGATAGAAACGATATTTTGGTAGAAAATTGAGCAATTTTCTGAGATTATGGACCATCGTATTTTATAGATATCAAATGTGAATAAATTTAGGAACGGGAGTTTAATATGGCAAGGGGTATTAATAAGGTTATTCTTATCGGCAACCTGGGTAAGGATCCTGAGACCAGATATATGCCAAATGGTGGAGCAGTAACCAATATTACTGTTGCTACTTCAGATTCATGGAAGGATAAACAAACCGGTCAGACTCAGGAAAGAACCGAGTGGCATAATGTTGTGTTCTTTAATCGTCTGGCAGAAATTGCAGGTGAATACCTAAAGAAGGGTTCAAAGGTGTATCTCGAAGGCAGCCTGAGAACCAGAAAGTGGCAGGACAAGAGTGGTGCTGATCGCTATACCACTGAAATAGTTGCCAGCGAGATGCAGATGCTAGACTCTAAGGCTGGTGGAACTGCAAACTTTGCAAACGATGCTGCTCCGCAGCAACAAGGGTCAATGTCAGCTCCAGTGCAGCAACCACCTGCTGATCATGGATTTGATGACGATATTCCGTTTTAAGGTAAATGCCTGTTTATCCAAAGCTGACAATTAATATTATTCCCGCCTGTGCGGGAATAGTTCTTCTTGCTCTATCTACTTTAAGCATCGCCAAACCCTGGCTTTCTCCCAATGACTATTCGCTGCGTGCCGATATTCAGCTTCTAAGCGATATCGGAGTTATCAAGTCTCCTGTGATAACCTGGCCGCTAAACTGGTCTGGTATCAAACATGACCTATTTGAGGCGCGAGCGCGCAAACTTAATCTGTATGAAAATCAGGTTCGCCAGCGGGTGCTGCGGCGCTGTAAATATGAAACCAGGGAAGGGAGCCGAAAGTCATACTCTGTTATTGGCTCTGTAGGCACAAAAATTTCTTCACCTTTCGGTAATAACTATCGTGAAGGTATTCAATTTATTGGTAGTAATGACTGGTTGGGGAAAAGGTTTGCGCTAAATATACAAGCTGCAACCGTTGCAGATGCAGATGATGATAAGCATCTGCGCTATGATGGATCCTATGCTGCGGTTGTCGTGGATAACTGGATACTGTCCATTGGCGCAGAAGAAAGGTGGTGGGGGCCTGGCTGGAGTGATAGTTTGCTAGTGGGGCAAAATTCCAGGCCTATTCCTGCGATATCAATCAGAAGAAATCAGGCATGGACTCCGGAGCATAGATTGCTATCGTGGATTGGCTCATGGCATTTTGATAGTTTTGTAGGTCGCTTGGAATCAGGGCGAGTAGTTGCAAATCCCTTATTGCTTGGAATGCGCTTTAGCTTCAGACCTTTACAGAAATTAGAGGTATCTCTATCCCGATTATCGATGTTTGGTGGTGATGAAAATCCAACGGATATGAGTGCATTTTTCTCTGCTTTAAGGGGGGATGATGAAATTAGTGGTCAGAAAGGAGCGGTATTATCCTTAAGCGGTATAGATTTACGCTATGTAATTAATCCAAACTTGGCGTTGTATGGGCAGGCTGTAACGACCCGTGGCGCTCAAGGCGATGGTGATTTAGCTCTGCTAGGGGTTGATTATTCACTTATTAGTATAAAGTCTGGCGCAAAGGGGTATTTTGAGCTCATGGATGCGGATATTAGTGGGAACGGTATCAGTAGCTACATTGGTGCCAAGTATCAAAATGGCTTATATTATAAAGGCAGGCCAATAGGAGCAACGGTGTTTGGGCGGTCTGCAACTATGGGCACAATAATGCCATTTTCAAATAATGCTACGATTAACGTTTTTGCTAAGCTTGCTGAACTGAACGGAGGTGATGCAGCATGGCAACCAAAAACGGATGTTGAGATAATTATGGTAGGGGGAAATTATAATGCTCGTCTCTTTAAAGGAAATATGGAGATTGGATTGCAGATATATTCAAAACATGTTGCCATAAACGGGGTAGCAGCAGATAAATATAATTTTTATATGGGATGGCAAAAGAGTATTTAATAGTCATTCATTTGAAAATGATGTAATAATTGATGCAAACATCTTCTTCATATTATAGAATCTTTGTCAGCAATTATATCTATGGATGGGTGTTCTAAATGGTTTTTTTTATGGGGCGTAATATTGTCTCAAGGCTTTATACATTATTAATAGCGGCTATTCTTTTGTCTTTTTCAGTTTCTATTCAAGCTGCGCAGCCAACAGCAGAGCAAATGCGAATGTTTTCCTCTCTTTCGCCTGAACAGCAACAGCAGCTTATGCAGATGTATGTTGGAAAAAAACAGGGTGGAGAGGTTGAATCTGGCAGGCAATTAGAAGTTGAGGATGAAATTGGAGTTTTGCAAGAACTTCAGAAAGAAGACAAAAAGAAAACTAAAAGTAACTATCGAACAGATAAAACCAAAGCAGCTCAAAAAATCAATCTAGAAGAGTTAGGTGAAGATCAGCTGCGTAAACTATTTGGTGATTTTGACAAGTATCATTATCAAGAACAAGAACAAGAACAAGAACAAGAACAAGAACAAGAACAAGAGCTAAACTATTTTGGATATGACCTGTTTTCTAGTACCTCAAAGACATTCTCTCCAGCAGCTAATGTGCCAGCACCGGAGTCATACTTAATTGGCCCAGATGATAATGTCCTTATCCAGTTGTATGGCAAGCAGAATGAAACTCATGACTTAATCGTAAGCAGAGATGGCTATCTGAATTTTCCCGCTATTGGTCCGGTTATGGTGTCAGGTATGAGCTTGGCTGATATGCAGGCAATGCTCAAAGATAAGATAAACAAACAGCTTATTGGAGTTAAGGCGAGTATAACTCTAGGCAAGTTAAGATCAATCAGGGTGTTTGTGTTAGGTGAGGTTGAGCAACCTGGTTCCTATACGGTTAATTCCCTGTCAACTATGACCAATGCGCTTTTTGCTTCAGGTGGAGTAAAGCAAATTGGCTCACTACGTAATATTCAGTTAAAGCGCTTTGGTAAAGTAGTTACTGAGCTGGATTTGTACGACCTATTGCTAGATGGTGATACCAGTGGAGACGCTGGCTTGATGCCAGGTGATGTAATTTTTGTGCCTCCTGTGGGTAAGACAGCAGGGGTAGCAGGCGAAGTGCGTCGACCTGCTATTTATGAAATCAATTATGAGAAAAGTATTGATGCGCTGATAAGTATGGCTGGTGGTCTTTTGCCTACGGCATATAAAGATACTGCGCTTGTGCAAAGAATTAACTCTAAGGGTGAGCGAACATATAAAGATATAAACATAGCCAAAGAAGCAAAAAAAGTAAGGCTCCAGAATGGTGACGTGTTAAAGGTTTACTCTGTGCTTGATAAGGTTGATGGAGTGGTTCAAGTACAAGGGCATGTAAATCGTGAGATAGGGGCTTCATGGTTTAAAGGGATGAGAATCACAGATATTATTTCTTCCGCAGATGATTTAAAGCCTAAAGCAGATCTTTCTTATGTTCTTATCCAGCGGGAAGTGAAAAAAGATAAATCTATTGAGATACTGGGTGTTAATCTGGTAGAGGCATTTGCAAATTCTGCGAGTAAAGCAAATATTGAGCTAGAAAGCGGTGATCGAATTACAGTGTTTGAGCATAGTGATAAGCGTGCAGAACAGCTTGAAGAGTTAGTGCTTGAACTAAAACAACAGGCAACACAGAACAATCCTCCAAAAGTAGTTATTATTGAGGGTAATATCCGCAGCCCTGGTGAATATCCTTTATATAAGGGAATGACCCTTGCCGGAGTTATTTCTGCAGGCTCAAATTTGCTGCCGAGAACAGACCTTGATTATGTATTGATAAAAAGAGTAGATTCAGCAACAGGTGAGATAAATATTCTTCAGACTTCAATTGCAAATAACCTGCAGGCAAATCAGTTTAAGATAATGCCAGAGGATACAATATATATTTTTGATAAGATAAATGACCGCCAGGAACTGCTGAAACCACTGGTTGAAGAGCTATCGGGTAATGTTGAAAGTAGTACAACCGCACCTTTAGTGAATATCGAAGGGCAGGTTCGTTTTCCAGGCGATTACCCATATATGAAAGGGATGACTGTTGATGATCTAGTAAAAGCAGCTGGGGGTTATTTGCAGAGTGCTTATTTCAGGGATGCAGAGATTACCAGATTCGAAGTTGAAGATGGCTCCAAAAGGCAGGTCGCCAATATCAGATTGAATCTGGTAAAGCAGGGGGATGAACTCGAGATTAAACCATATGATCGTTTGTTTATCCGCCAGATCCCAGATTGGAATGAGGTGGAAACAGTAGAAATTTGGGGCGAAGTCAAATTTCCTGGTGTATACACCATTTCTAAGAATGACACCCTTTATGAATTAGTGCAAAGGGCTGGAGGGCTAACAGATTTTGCCGATCCAAGTGCAGCAATATTTACACGAGAAAGCCTTAAAGAAATGGAAGAGGAGCAGCTGCAGCGTTACAGACACCAGTTAAATCAGGTGTTTGCTGGAAAGCAGGTTGAAAGTGCGCATGACAAAG
>QZLE01000109.1 GCA_004796365.1 Gammaproteobacteria bacterium
AATGGTACCGAGGGTCGGACTCGAACCGACACTCCCGAGGGAAACGGATTTTGAATCCGTCGCGTCTACCAATTCCGCCACCCCGGCACATCAATCTGGTAATTCAGCGAACCTGAAATTACCGAAGCGCACCAGTATATCCCTTTTTTTTTATTGATCAAGGGGTCGATAGTTGTTTTTTATCCTGATACTATCGCACGATTGTAACTTTTTTATAGTAAGACATGAAAACTCAGGACTTTACCTACAATTTACCCACCGAACTTATTGCCCAGGAACCGCTTTCTGATCGCAGCAAAAGCCGTTTATTGACGGTTAACCGTGATACCAAAGAGGTTGCAGATAAAAACTTTGCGCAGATCATTGAATACCTTAGGCCAAATGACCTGCTTATCTTTAATAACACCCGGGTTATCAATGCCAGAATGTTTGGCCAAAAAGAAACTGGTGGCAAAATTGAGGTTTTGGTTGAGAGGGTTATTGATTCCCATACGGTTCTTGCCCACCTAAAATCGAGCAAAGCCCCAAAAGCCGGAGCCAAACTGACTCTGGAAGGTAAACTAGATGTTACTGTTCTGGGACGCCAGGGACAAAATGGCGAGCTATTTCATTTGGGGTTTGGCGGTGAAATTCCGGTACTGGAGATTCTAGAACAATACGGCCATGTTCCCCTCCCCCCTTACATTGAAAGAGATGACCGCGAAAGCGACAAAAGCCGCTACCAAACAGTATTCGCCACAGAGCCTGGTGCAGTTGCTGCACCAACGGCTGGTTTGCACTTTGACGATGAAATAATTACCCAAATTTCCGAGCTTGGGGTTGAAATTTGCTACGTTACCCTCCATGTAGGAGCTGGGACCTTTCAACCTGTGCGCGTGGATGATGTAAAGGATCACAAGATGCATTCGGAAATTGTAGAGGTCAACGAAGAGGTATGTGAACAGATTGCAAAGGCCAAAGCTGCAGGCGGCCGAGTTATTGCAGTTGGCACCACAGTAGTGAGAAGTTTGGAATCAGCAGCTAAAAACGGAGTGTTATCTCCATACAGCGATGAAACAGATATTTTTATCTACCCTGGCTTTGATTATAAGGTAGTGGATGCGCTTTTAACCAACTTTCACTTGCCTGCTTCTACTCTGCTAATGCTAGTTTCGGCATTTACCGGCCCTGGTGTAGAAGGGAAGCAACTGATAATGAATGCATATGAGCATGCGGTTGCCGAAAAATACAGATTTTTCAGTTATGGCGATGCGATGTTTATATATTAGGTGATTTGTTTACGATGGAATTTAAAAAATTTAGCAACGACGGTGCCGCCAGACGAGGTCAGCTGAAATTTGACCGCGGCACTATTGAAACACCAGCCTTTATGCCTGTAGGCACCCAGGGCACGGTCAAGTCTGTTTCGCCAGAAGAGGTGAAAGAGATTGGAGCCGAGATCATTCTGGGCAACACCTTTCACCTGATGCTTAAACCTGGAACACCGGTAATTAATGCTCACGGCACTCTGCATGACTTTATGAACTGGGATAAACCGATTCTTACCGATTCCGGTGGCTTTCAGGTTTGGAGCCTTGGTGAATTACGTAAGATCGAGGAAAAAGGGGTTACCTTCAAATCACCAGTTGATGGCAGCAAGATATTCCTGGGGCCGGAAGAATCAATGCAGGTGCAACGCGAACTTGGCTCAGATATTGTGATGATATTTGATGAGTGCACCCCCTACCCGGCAACCGAAAAAGAAGCCCGTGATTCAATGGAGCTTTCGCTGCGTTGGGCCAAACGTAGTAAAGAAGCACATGCAGACAACCCTTCGGCGCTGTTCGGAATTGTTCAGGGCGGCATGTATCCTGATCTGCGCAAGATCTCAATTGATGGCCTGAATGGTATTGGTTTTGACGGTTATGCCATCGGCGGCCTTTCAGTTGGAGAAACGGAGGAAGAACGCATCCACGTACTGGATAACCTTGTGCCGCATATGCCGGATGACAAGCCGCGTTATTTGATGGGCGTTGGCAAACCGGAAGATATTGTAGAGGCAGTGCGCCGCGGAGTTGATATGTTCGACTGCGTAATGCCAACCCGCAACGCCCGCAATAGCCATCTGTTCACCGAAAACGGAGTGGTACGCATCCGCAACAGCAAGTATCAATTCGATACCAAACCGCTGGATGAGAATTGCCAATGCTACACCTGTAGAAATTATTCGCGCTCATATCTGCGTCACCTGGACAAGACCAATGAGATGTTGGGAGCAAGACTGAACACAATTCATAATCTGTACTATTATCAATACTTAATGCAGCAACTACGCGATTCGATTGCTGAGAAAAGGCTTGAGGATTTTATCCAGGAATTTTATGAAAAACAAAGGCAATAATCTGACTGATATGTCATAATATCGGCCATTTTTTGCAAAGATTTTAAACTTAAACTGAAGAGAGTAACTATGGATTTTTTCATTTCTAAAGCATATGCAAACAGTGGTACTGCTGCTGGTGGCGACCTTACCGGGATTTTGATGATTGTTGTACTTGGCCTTGCCATGTACTTCCTGATGATCCGTCCGCAGCAAAAGAAACTTAAGGAACACAAAAAGCTACTTGAAAACCTGAACAAAGGTGATGAGATAGTGACCAGCGGCGGCATCCTTGGAAAAATTACCAATGTTGGCGACAATTTTGTAACAGTTAATATTGGTAATGACATTGAGATAAAACTGCAAAAACCATCAGTTTCAGCAGTATTACCGAAAGGAACAATAAAGAGCGCTTAATCTGTCTTTATTCCTTAATATTAGACAGCTAAATTAAGCATCTTTTAATTTACGAAAACGACAAAAAGGGTTATTCCCATGATAAATCAGTACCCACTCTGGAAGTACATTTTAATCGCACTGGTTATTTTTTTCGGTGCTATCTATGCGCTTCCGAATCTTTATGAAGACGACTTTGCTATTCAGATAAGCAGTACATCAATGTCTGCAAAGCTTGAACCTGGTTCTGTCAACAAAATTAAAGAAGCAGTAAACAAGCTGGAAAAACAGCCAAAGGCAGTTGAGTACAAAGATAAGATGGTACTGTTGCGCTATGCCAACTCTACAGAGCAGCTTGATGCCAAGGCCCTGCTAAGCAAGTCGCTAGCAAAAGAAGAGCTAAGCATAACCCTAAATATCGTTTCCAACACTCCAGCATGGCTGAAATCAATGCATGCCATGCCAATGCAGTTAGGCCTAGACTTGCGTGGCGGCATACACTTTCTAATGGAAGTTGACACTCAGGCAGCAATAACCAAGCGTCTGGAAACAGCCTATAGCGAATCAAGAAGGCTGCTTAGATCTGAAGGGATCCGTTATCGCAAAGTTAACCTGAACAAAGACAATATCGAGATGATCTTTAAGTCAGAAGAGCTGCGCGACAAGGCTGAATCTGAGCTCAGGAGCGAAGCAGAATTTGCCGACTTCAGAATGAGTACCTCAGAGGATGCACAAGGCAGATTTGTACTGACAGCAGGAATGGATGAAAACAGCATCAAGGCAATTACCGAAAGCGCCCTACGCAAAAACATCACCATCCTACGTGAACGTGTAAACAAAATCGGTGTTGCCGAGCCAATTGTTCAAAGGCAAGGTAAAAACCGCATCGTGGTTGAGCTTCCAGGAATTCAAGATTCAGCAATGGCGCGTACCTTTATCGGTACCACAGCAACTCTTGAGTTCAGGCTACAAGATCAGGAAAACGATGCCTATGTTGCCAAAGAAACCGGCATTATCCCATCCAAATCCAAACTTTACTTCATGAAGGGCAATAAACGCCGTCCGGTTCTGCTGCAAAAAGAGATCATGCTGACCGGTGAATATATTCAAAGCGCAAGCTCTGCAATCGACCCACAAACTGGCCTTCCAATCGTAAACATTCGCCTAAACCAGACTGGTGGCAGCAAATTCTACGAAGCAACCCGTGACAATGTTGGCCGCCCGATGGGAACCGTTTTCTCCGAGGACATCTTTGTAGGTAAAGAAGTTGTTGACGGTGAAACTAAATGGATTACCAAAAAGAAAGAAGAGGTAATAAACGTTGCAACTATTCGTGATGCGCTGAGTACCAGATTCCAGATCTCCGGCATTGATTCAATGGAAGAAGCAACCAATCTTGCCAAACTGCTTGAAGCCGGATCGCTGGCTGCTCCAATCTACTTCGTGGAAGAGCGTACGGTTGGCCCTTCTATGGGTGAAAAGAATATTGAACAGGGCCAGATGGCGGTTACCATAGGCTTTTTGCTAGTAGTTGTGTTTATGGCAATCTACTACAAAACCTTCGGTATCGTTGCCGATGTCGCACTATTTGCTAACTTAGCACTTATGGTTGCCCTGCTTTCCCTATTCCGTGCAACCTTAACCATGCCGGGTATCGCGGGTATAGTCCTGACCGTAGGTATGGCGGTTGACGCCAACGTACTGATTTTTGAAAGGATACGCGAAGAGCTACGCAATGGCCTGAGTCCGCAGGCAGCTATCGATTCTGGTTACGACAAGGCGTTCTGGACCATTTTTGATGCCAACCTGACCACCTTTATCGCAGCAATCCTGCTATTCAGCTTCGGTACCGGACCAATCAAAGGGTTTGCAGTTACGCTGTCTATCGGTATCGCTACATCTATGTTCACAGCCACAATGGGAACCAGAGCGATAGTGAATCTGGTATTCGGTGGACGCAAAATCAAATGGCTGTCTATCTAGGCTGGAGGAAGAATAATGAAATTTTTACATGGTAATTCAAAAATCAATTTTATGGGTAGCAGAAATTTCTCCGCGATATTTTCTATTGCCCTTATCGTAATCTCGATCGCATCTGTAGCCGTTCAACAGCTCAACTTTGGTATCGACTTTACCGGTGGAACGCTTATCGGTGTAACCTACGAACAACCTGCTGACCTTAATAAGGCGCGTGTTCAACTAAAGGAAGCTGGCTTCAAAGATGCAGTTGTAAAGTACTTTGGTACCAATACCGATGTTGATATCCACGTGCCTCCCACAACTGAAGTTGAGAGTAAAAAGGTTGGTGAGCTGGTAATGGACACCCTGCAAAAAGATGGAACTAAGGTTGAACTTAGAAGACAAGACTTTGTTGGGCCGCAAGTTGGCAACGAACTGACTGAAAAAGGGACACAGGCAATTGTTATTGCCCTGATTGCGATTCTGATCTACGTTGCCCTGCGTTTCCAGCTGAAACTTGCAGCAGGATCCATTGCTGCACTTGCACACGACGTAATCATCACTGTTGGAGTGTTCTCTATACTCCAAATTGATTTTGATCTAACAATTGTTGCGGCACTACTTGCAGTTATCGGTTACTCACTGAACGATACCATCGTAGTATTTGACCGATTGCGTGAAAACTTCCGCAAGATGCGCGAAGTAACACCAGTTGAAGTGGTTAATGCATCGATCAACCAAACCTTTGGCCGTACCTTAATGACATCGATCACTACGATGCTGGTATTACTTGCCCTGTTCTTCCTGGGTGGTGAAGACCTGCGCGGATTTGCGCTGGCGCTGATCATTGGTGTTCTGGTTGGTACCTACTCTTCGATTTACGTTGCAAGTGCCATGGCGCTTAAACTGGGAATCTGTAAAGAAGACCTGATGCTACCAGAAAAAGAAGGTGCAGACATCGAGGTTGGGCCAGAAATTTAAAAGCTTTGGTTAATAAAAGGAAAAGTGATGACCTGCGATTGCTCAACCCCTAAAGGTGACCTGGTTCTAAAGACAATTGCCATGCCGGCAGACACCAATTCCAATGGGGATATGTTTGGCGGCTGGATTATGTCACAAATGGATATCGCCGGTGGCATTCTCGCCAAGGAATACACCGGCGGCAGAATTGTTACTGTCGCGGTGAGCAACATCATTTTTTTAGGGCCAATTAAAGCTGGGGATATTTTTTGCTGCTACGGTACCGTGACCAAAACAGGCAATACATCTTTAACAATAAAGCTTGAGGTTTGGGTGACTCCAGTAGTGCGCAAAACCGCAGGGGATTGCCCAAGCACAATGGTGACTGAGGCCGAGTTTACCTATGTTGCTATTGATGAGAATGGCAATAAGAGAAAAATAAAAGCCAGCTAATGCTGGCTTTTATTAGAACGAGATATCTATTTACGGTTAAGGCTTAACCTGCACCATAACCCTAGTTTCCAGATCTTTTTTCTCAGTTTCCCGAGGATCATTCAGATAAAATTCAATCGACTGATCCCCCAGTTCCAGCTGCTGTTCCTGAGACCACTTATAAATTGCTTTGTATGTTTCCCCCACCTTATGATATGGGCCTTTATGCATGGTTTGAATGTACTTTTGCTTTTCAACAAATGCCGGTTTGATTCTTTTTTCGCCTTCAAGCTCTTTAGCTACCGGAACACCTGCAAAAAAATGCCACTTTTTAAAGATCATATCTATCAACATGCCGAAAAAACCCTGCGAGGTCTCAGCAGCAATATCAATCCCAACATAGCGTGCATATGGGGCCTCATCGCTTTCGCAATCTGCAGATTTTAGATATGTATACAACTGATCATAATCTTTCCCCATTACAAATGGCATTTGCCACATATGTATTGTTTCTTCTATCTCAACAACTTTACCAATTTCAGCTTCTACTATTTCGATATCCATTTCTACTCTCCGGTTATGAGTTTAATATGGATTTTAGTACAAGTTTTCAAAATTGATAACTAACAGATAATTCAAGTGTGGCACGCGGAGCATCGGCCTGATAACTGGCAACAGGATCAAAAAACAGCGCTGAATCCAACTTAAAATCATCAATATTCCAACTAATACCAAAAGATGGTGCCCCGAAATATGGGGCATCCAGGCTCTCGGTTTTATCGCTCGTAATTTCAATTGGTATTAATAACCCAGTCTGAATATCAATATCCTTCCATGGCCTTTTCCATTCCAGCCCAATTCTTGCAGTTCTGAATTTGATTTCATAATCCCCATATTTTCCACTTAGATGACGATAATCAGCAGAAACATCAATTGAATCCGAATAGTGCCACAATACCCCTAGAACAATCTCTCGCGGGAATTCGATATGATAGATATTGGTAGTAGTTCCTGAGTTATCGGTTTCTAGAACCTCGACATCTAAATCAGTGCTAATATCATTCATATTTAGCCCCAAAACAATGCTTTGTGAGTAATCGTATTGCATGCCATAATTGAAAGCGAATGCGGTAGCGCCGGTTGATGTTACTGTATAGTTTCCAGGGGCATCAGCAGTTACTCCGCAATAATCTGTTCCGCAATCAACATAGCCAATAGAGAACCCAACCCTGAGCTCAGGATAGTTCTGCGATGTTAACCCAAAGGCAAAACGGTAATCCTTGGTTTTTGATTCCAGTTCACCAGTAAAATCACCTGCCAACTCAGGCAAGGCATAGCGCATAAAGATACTTTCAAACTCATCATCTCTGAACGTTCCGTTTCCATAAATATGTAATCGTGGAATAAAGGCAAAGGCATAGCTAAGATTCCAGCCTGTATCTAGGATATTATCGGTAGATGATGCAGCTGCCAAATAGTTAACCGGGATAAGATCATAGCTTGGCTTATTGGATATGGTAATCTGAGTATTCTCTATCTTGGCAAGACCTGCCGGATTCCAGTACGCAGAATAAACATCACCTGTGCCTGCGGTAACTGCACCGGCAAGGGCTATATTTCTTGCTCCTACACCTAACATCAGATCGCTGCCTTCCGCATAAAATGTACGTCCGTGACTAATTGGTGCGGCTAAACTAATAATAACAACCAACAAATAAAGTGATGTCTGACCGATTCGGTTAAACCAGAGTCCTATCCGATATAGCAATTGCCTTCCCTGCTGCATTGTAAACTTTAAAGCCTCAGTCTAGCATAATAAATGACATCGATAATATAACACTAAAAACAAAAGTTATTCCGGTAAAATGACCTACATATCCAAAGAACGGGCGCGCATGTTTTCAATATATTCGGTAAGCTTATCAATTACTGGCTGAAGATTTTCCCGCTCAGTTGTCCTGAACGCAATTCCGATACCAGCGCCACTGGCACGCACCACAACTCCGCTAACTTCAATCTTGTGTATTTCTCTATCAACCTTCATAGAAAACTTTAACCACACACGCTGATTAAGAAAGAAATCCCTGTCATTATGCTCAAACGTCGCAAACGCCCCAGTGCCGCTAATATTATCTATCTTAACCGGTAGCTCATGACTGTCTTCCAAAATAAGCATGCAGTTTGCATCAGCTTTTAGCCGAGACGATGACCGCCTTTCTTTGCCTTTGTAGGGCTGTTCAAGTTTATTATTTGTTTTATCCATACAAATTAATATAGCAGAAAATTGCAGTGACACCTCAAAACAAAAGGGCAGTAAAAACTGCCCTTTTGAATAGTACGGTTTAGCAAATTGAAATTGCTGATTAGTACGGACATGCCCCATGATGCCAAACACCCGGCTCATTTGAAAACTCGTGTAAAGTATGAGTTTCTCTACCGTCATGGCTGATTAGCTCATCTGTTCCTTTGGTGTAGATATTCCACTTTCCACCCCAACAAAAACTTCCCCAGCATGACTCAACGTACTCTGACCAGATGCGGTCATCTTCAAGGTGTTCATTTAATGTTTCCGTATATTCTACACAGACCGGTCTTTCTTCAAACTTAACCAAATCTGTTGCTACCACTTCACTTTTGCTATCCAGCTTGTCGATGGCTGCAATAAAGAAGTTACCTTCTACCGGCAAACTAGATCTATTAAAGGTAAGGTCATACGTACAGGTAAATTTGGTGGTTCCCTCACAAGGAATTGATCCAACACCAGTGCTGATATGCACTTCTTTCAGGTCATTATTCACGTCACTTGCTGTGCCGGTAACAACAGTTCTGAAGGTTATATCATCCCCAACCTGGTCAACAATAGTTACAACTGGCTTATCAACTGAATCGATAACTGGAGGCATAGGTCCAGATGGGCATGCACCTGGATACCAGATACCCTTTTGATTACCCATTTCATGCAGGGTGTGCACTTCTTTTCCATTATGACTGATCAAGATATCTGATCCTACTGTATAGATATTCCACTGACCACCCCAACAGAAAGTTCCCCAACATGAACCTCCAGTATATTCAGACCATACACGACCATTTTCCAAATGCGTTTCAAGATCTGCGGTTTCATCATTGCAACTTACAGGCTGAGCTTTAAAGGTAATACTAACTGCACAGTTAGCGATAATTTCGCCTGTAGTATATGTATTCCCATTAAGTGTTCCATTGCAACCTGTAGCAGTATCAATTGAATAACCACTGTTTGAGGTTATAGCAAATGATGTTGAGTCTCCGTGATTTACTGTTTTTGATGCTGGACTGATGCTGCCACCTTGCCCCGCACTTGCTATAACTGTATAGGTTTTACTAGAGAAACTAGCACTCACAGTACACGCACTGGTAATTACACCAGTTGTATAGGTGTTTCCACTTAGTGATCCGCCACAGCCAGTCACCGAAGATATGTCGTAACCAGTATCCGGAGTAACTGTAAATGAGGTTTTTTCACCATAGGCAACACTCTTTGATGTTGGGCTGATAGCTCCGCCTGCTCCTGCATTGGTACTTACCAAGTAGGTATTATTTGAGAAGGTTGCACTTACAGTACATGCTCCGGTAATAGCACCAGTTGTATAGGTGTTTCCACTTAGTGAACCACCACAGCCAGTCACTGAGGATATTGAATAACCAGTATCTGTGGTAACTGTGAATGAAGTCGTCTCGCCATGAATCACATTCCTAACCGTTGGGCTTATACTGCCACCTGTACCGGACAAAGCCTCAACCATATAGCTTTTCTTGCCAAACTCAGCTCGAATCTGACAATCTTCATTTAACACACCTGTTGTATAAGTATTTCCAGAAAGAGATCCTTCACAGCCTGAGATTAGATATAATTTATAGCCGCTATCCGGTGTAACTGTAAATGTAGTGGACTCTCCCCTTGTAACTTCTTTCAAGCTAGGTGAAATTGCACCACCTTCGCTTGATGAAGTTGTCACCACAACATATGGCGACAGCTCTGTTTTTGAAACATACTGTTTAGTGCCAACTACAACTCCAGACCTGTAAAACCTTAATTTCATTGATTTTACAGTGTCATATTTATTAGATGATTTATATCTCATCTTTAATTTCAGGCTTGTTCTATTGTTATCAATATCTGTTAAACATTTATCTAATGTATCAGAAATGCCGCACTGCACAGATCCAGAGATATTTATATCTCTATATCTCCACCCTTTTCCCTCCTGTTCTGTTAATCCGATTTTCTTAGACCAGGCACCATTGATTTCATACATTAATGTACCACTATCTGCAAAACCTAGCTTTACTGAATCATGATCTCCTGGTCTTATATTACAGTTAAAGGTTAGCGTTCCCGGAATTTCAACAAGAACAGTTGGTTTTACAGTGCCTTCTGCGCTGGCTGGATTAATATCAACAATACCTCCTGGCTGAAAACTAGTATCACAAAGCCGGGTCATATCACTAGCCTTTAAGACCGTTTCTTTTGACCAATCGAGCAAAGTGTTTGTTGGCACATCTTCTATATACCCAAAATTATTTGAGTTATTAAATTGATTTTTTAAATTTAGCGCAGGATCTCCAAGCAAGTTAGCTGCAAAAATAGTCCATCTGACTGAAGCCTCAAGATCTCCATCTGGAATATTGGATTTAGCTAGCTGGTTGGCCTGACCTAATCTGATATCGCCATTTGCTGCACTTATTGTGTCGGCAAAAGACCTATGTACTTTTGCACTGGCACAATTAATTGCTGCTGCTGAGGACCCACCACAATACCAACCAAATCTTGAGTTAGCTATAATCCCAACTGCTGCACGATCCGGATATGCTACAACAAAAGACTCTGCAACTGTATCATCAGTTTCAAAACTACCATCTGTTCTACGATTATCAAATGCCCCTATATAACAAGATTCACTATAAATAAAGAAATAATCATCATTGTTCATACCGTCAATGTTATCCCAGCTGCTTGAACCAAAGAAATTCATCGAGTTATGATTATTTCCGTGTTGAACATTACTTATCCAAAAAACCTTGTCGTCATTGATAATATCAAGCAGGTCATCGGTTCCCCAAACACGATATAGTCTTTCTACCTCGAGACCGCCCATTCCTTCATAAACAAAATCTAGTCTATCGCCGCCAAGACTATCATCATCTAGCTGTCTACTTACAAGTAACACTTCATGTGATTGATAAATATCATTTTCAAAGGCGATTATTTTAGTAATTAGATTGTTAGCTTCTGCTACAGAATCTGCAGGAATACGCCCTACATAAACCTCAGAATCAAGATCAACTGAACCACCACCGATACCGTCGTCTAATTCACCATAAATACCATTACCGTTGTTATCCCATGTACCATCCAAACAGCCATAATATAAATCGGTCGGTATATTATCATCAACTGTTGTATTCACCGAACCAAATGCCCCCCTAACAGGAACAAAATTAACCCCAATGCCATCAGCATCACCGCCTAATACTACATATCTGGTTCCGTGGTTTTCGTAATTGTCTCTTATGTAGTTTCTTATACTCTCAGCATCGTCTATTCCAGGCCAATTAGTAGTAATGTTTGCCACTGTTTCAATATGGGTAGTAAACCCACCACCCAGTTCTGTTTCCCTGAAATCTGCAAGCCTTTGAAAAGCATTGACAAAACCACCTGCAGTAATAATCAAATATTCTCTATCGGTTAAAGCAGCAGTTGCTGGTTTAATCTCAGGCATCAATTTGTTTATATCTTCTGGATTATCGACGATCTGCTCAATTAATCTCATATCACTGTATTTGCCAGATGGCTTAATAGCATTGCTATCCCCTACCATGGCTGGCTTTACTTCAATTTCCGTTTCAACAGTCACAGTAATGGATGGATAATATTGTAATATTTGGCTTTGAGGAAGATATACAACAGGTGCAATAACTGTATTTGCTATTTTATTTCCATGCAGCCTTCTGATCCTATGATTAATCTTTATGTTTTCAGGGTATGTGGCATCAGACTCATAAATATCAGGGTTTGGTAAATCATTATCGTGCGCAGTAGCCAAAGATATTGGGCTTGGACTTCTACCAAAATCAACCTTTACCCCTTCAGCAATTAGTGTTAATTGATTACCCTCTACCTTTACAGAGGTGATTCTTTCATTACTGCCTATCAATATGTTTGACTGCTTATAAGGCAGTACTGGCGCACCAGGTATTACGCTATAATTATCTTGTCCATTAATCGAGACGTTCGAATACCCATTTGCAGAATCGGCAACAACCGGATTATCAAAATAGTATGTATGTTGATACTGTTTAGAAAAAGCAATAGTAGACCATAAGCAGATTACTACCGCTATAAAAAAAGTGTTGGTC
Organism: Gammaproteobacteria bacterium; assembly: GCA_004796365.1. Classification (GTDB taxonomy): domain Bacteria; phylum Pseudomonadota; class Gammaproteobacteria; order QZLD01; family QZLD01; genus QZLE01. The sequence continues at coordinate 12,503 of QZLE01000109.1, forward strand.
AACCTCATCATATCCTCCATATATTTAGTTATGTCTTGGGAATCAAATCCCTTTTAAAATTTCCATTTTGGATATTACCTGTTTGTATCAATGGCTATCAATCGTACTTTGGTACGAGCAAAAACAGACGCAAAAGTATGTATGCAAAGAATATTCTACTGGGCACACCGAGATAGAGAGCCATCTCAGATTTCAGCAGTACTAATTATACTTGTGAATTTTTAAGTGAGTAATCACTCTCTTTCAAGAGTGTAAAAAATATCGGCCCCTTGCTGATCGCCGCCTTTTGCCTCAAGGGTAAACAATCGATTCAGGTTGTATCTAAGCTTGAACTGAGTTTCATTTTCAAGCCATTTGGTGGTGTAGCTCATGTAAAGGTCAGGGGTGAGATATTTCCCCAGCATCCAGCCTGCTGCAGTAATTTCAAAAGAATCCAGTCCGAGCTGATCCTGAATCTTGTCTTTAAATCTACCACCAGCACTAAGACCAACTGAATAACCAACTGATTTTCCTGTTAGCAGGTTAGACATAGTATTGGTTTGCCCGTAGGTTGATTCCTCTGGAAATACCAGACGTGGGTTTTTCAGTGTCCCTTCAATCAAAACTGATACCTTTTCGTCTTTCTTTGCACGCTCTAGTTTTCTGGCTGCCTTGATATTCAAAGCCGGATTTTCCAGAGGCCCAACAAAAATAAGCTGCCCCTTTTCTATATCAAGCTTAATCCCCATCTTTTTAAATTTACCTTCAATCAGTTCCAGATCGCCAAAACCTTCTCTCAAACCTTTGTTCTGTTTTATATTTAGCCCTCCGGCAAGCTTGGTTGTAAGTCCAAAACCTTTAAACGAAAAGTTATCCCCCAGATTCAGCTTCAGATCTGCCTCGGTTTCATGCGACTGTTTTTGTTCTTGCTGGTCTGGTTTTATTACTTGAACATCATCAGATACACTTACAGCACTATCGGGAAGGTCACCAACACGTATCCGCGCCTGATCAATATTGATTGTCCCATTTATTCTGCTCTTTCTCTCAGACATCTGCAGAGCCAGCAAAGGGGAAATGTCTACCTTTGCCTCGTAAGTATCAACCACTCTGAAATTATTGCCAATGATATCAATATTCAGCGGATAGATTTTTTTCTTGTCCGCATCCCCGGATATGGAAATTTTGCCATAACCGGATTTGGCATACCCATTAAACACAATTTTTTCAGTGTTAAAATCCACGCTGGTTTTTATCTCTTTTAGCTCGATTCCTGCCGCTAAAATTGCTAATTGGCCTTCGGAGATGTTAGCACTACCTCTATAGCTTAGATCATCCATCTCTCCATTCGCTGTTGCATTTACTGTTAGATTGGCCTTAACCGATTCAAATTCAGGCCATATCTCATCTACCCATTCGAAATTCTTAAGTTGCAAATATATATTGGATACAAGTTTCGTTTTACCTAGGTCTGCACTATTATATGGCAATTCAAATTGCGCATTTGCACTGCCATCCAGATCGCCATTTACTTTAACACCAGCCTTAAACTCTCCCTGCCTCTTATGGAGAGTAGTGTCGAACGCAAGCTCATATGGTAGGTCTACTTTCTTCTTATCAACCAATGTCAGCTGTAATATGCCTTTTTCACTTTCAATACGGCTACTGATGCGCGCATTGATAAAGTCCATATCTTTAATCTCTGCATCGATATCACCGCTAAGCAATCCATTAACACCGATATCTGGCGGCACTGAATTTTTAAACCTGAGCATATCAAGTTTATTGATGTGAATTGTAGCCTTGGTTAATGACTCAGAAAATGCACCATCAACACAAATCTTTTCTGGCGTAGGCTGATATCCGTCATTGAATTTGCGACTACCATTCAAACAAAATTCGGATATATAAAGATTATCTTCTTGCAGTTCAATAGGGGTTGAAGCGCTAGTCCATCTGCCAAACAGATCATTCTCAACATTGAATTTGGAAAGCATGGCTTTCCAGTTATGTGCTTGATCAAGACTGCCGTTCAACACCATATTGGTATCGTAGTCACCTGACACTTCGAGCTTGAAACGATGATCTTTCATACCTCCTGTAACAGCAACTTTTGCGTGTTTGAACCTTGTATCACCAAAGCGAAAATCTATAAAATTTCCTGCGATATTGGCCTGCATACTGTTTAGAAAATTATCTGGGTTTTGTGCTGACACCTGATATTCAACATTCGCCTTTTCGCAGCGAAAATCTGTCAGATTCAATTCAGCAAGGGAGCCATTACCCACTGCATGATACCCTTGTTTATCTGCAAATATTTTCCCTTGAAGCATAGCCTTCCCTTTTGCTCCCGGGACAAGCTGCTTCATATTATTGATACTAATTTGGTAATCGCCATCAACACTAACATCATCTTCAGCCTGGGATGCTGCAATATTCAGTTTTGCTAAAGTTTTGCCTAAGTTAAGGTCAATTTTGGTCTTAACATCTGTCTTTGAGGCATCCTGATTCAAAACAATTTGCCCATACCCTCTTATTTGCTCATCACCTAGACTACCTCTGATCTCAGTAATGTTGGCAATAATATTTTTAGCCTTATCAAAATGTTTTCCGGTTACTTTGACCCCAAGACCAATATCCGAATGTGTCAAACCAAAAGTTTCGAGGTTAAGCTTGGTCGCACCCAAATTTGCACTCCACTTTGTTTGCTCACCCCAACTAACATTTCCAGTTGTTTGCAAAATTCCTACTGATGATTTTATGGTTGAGTCAACTATCTTAAACCGATCTGCTGCCCCACCCCCATTAAGCATTAAATTAGCATCAACTCCCTCAACTGCTGCTTTTATATAGGTTGTTACTGTATATTGATCAGCACTACCTTTTATATGCAATTTACCCTTATCGCTTAATACAATTTCTCCCATGAATACATGATTGTTATCGATTATTCCTTCATCGTTATACGATAAGGTTTGCCAATCTTTAACTGGCCAGAACAATTGTGTCCAAAGCGCATTTACTTCATAAAAATCATCTTCGGTATCATATTTTATTTTAGCCTTAAGTTTATAGGGCGATTCTATAGAAACATCTGATACAAGGCGGTTGTCTGCATATTCTATATTGGCGACAGTGCTAAACTGTTTTGCAAAGAGATCTTCTTCGGTCAGTTTTATCATTGATTTAACCAAACCAGTTTTCTGGTTAAATAGTCCTCTAATCATAATCTTTGGGCTCAGCTGCTCTTTTTGAGCCTGAGGTACAATTTGATCGAGATTTAAGACTGATGACTGACTTACCAGCCTCCACTTTATTTCTTGCCCCAGATCAACTGTGCCCAAAATTGAAGTTGAAAATTTGTCTGGTGCAGTAACATCCAGCTTAATTAGCTCTAATGTGTTCCAATCAAATTTGCCCTTGGAATTTATTGCTAATAGAGTCTGCTGAAAATCGATATTGCTGCTGACTTCAAAATCTAATCCCTGATTATTTCCTTCTACTTTGATTGCAGATTCTCTAGAGAGAATATCTGGATTGATGATAGGATAACCTACTTGCCGCCACTTGGTTATTACTGAATAATATGGCTTTAAATCCTTATCAATCCCCAGCACAAAATCTGAGTCAATCTGCCATGGTTTGGTTAGATTATGGTTCAAAGTAAGCTTAGAAAAATCACCTCTGATGACCCCATTACCACTAAACTGATCAGCTTCAATATTTGTCGACCATACGAAATTCCCATTTAAGCTAGGTATATCACCACTGGTGTCTAATTTAAGGCTAGTCTTAAGATACAGTGACTGTTGTTTAATCTGGGCATTGGCATTCTCGATATCGATCTGCACCACGCTATCTTCGAGGGATGACCCCAACTGCACTGCATCTATTGAGTATGTTTGCTCACCATATTTTAAGAATGAATCGGAAATAGAAAACTGCCTTAGCTTCAGACTAAGCAGCAAACCCAAATCGATATTCATAATCTCCGCCATATTAATTGATTTGTTATCATCTTCATTTTGCTGCGATTCTATTTTATCCTCTAACTGTATTGCCAACTTATTCAGTTCAAATCTAGATATGCTGATCTCTCCTGAAAAAATCCTACTCCACTCCCAATTGAAAACTAATTGGTTCAGTGCCACATCAGCAGCTTCACTTTTAAATGAAAGCCTGTTTAATGCGAGATTATCGGCAATAGAACCTGATACACTTTCTATCTTAAGCTCACCACCGGAATAATGACCTGCAATATTTATAATCTGACGACTTCCCCAAGTGGTGTAGATGGTAATCAAAAAAGAAACAGATAAAACCAAGATAAATACAAGCAAGCTAAAGCATAAATAGCGCATTACTTTCCTGAGATTGATCTTGGGACTATTTTTAGAATTGGTCTTTGGCAACTTCACTCTTATCTACCTCGAACAACGCAATATCATAGATCAGGCCCTATGGAAAAGTGGATTCGAAAATTATCTGCCTTATTATCTTGAGGAAAGGCCAGATCAAAACGCACCGGTCCTACAGGTGAAAACCAGCGTAATCCAACACCAACACCGGAATCTAGAGGCTCAGTAAACTTATTGATTGCGCCCCCATAGTCAACGAATGTGGCTACAGCCCAGTCTTGTGAAACTTTGTAGTCCACCTCGGCACTACCAACAACCAGATACCTGGCACCAATCTTATGACCATCTAGTTCGGGACTTAAATATTTATACTCATAACCTCTAACGCTTTTATCTCCACCGGCAAAAAACCTTAGTGATAACGGCATGTTATTATAGTCTTCATCTTCAACATGCATTCCACCAAGTTCGGTTCTTAATAAGAGTCTGAATCCTGGAAACAGTGATTTAATTAATTTAAAGCGTGTGCGTGCATGCAGTAGCGAAAAATCAGAACCAACTGATTCTATTCCCCCCATAAGATTGATATTACCCATCCACCCCTTGGTTGGGTATTTAAAATCATTGGAATGACTCTGCACCCAACTAATTCCAGGAAGTAACAGAGAAGCGTCTACATCTCTTTCGGCAATATATGACTTTTCCTGCATATATCTGATAAACAGACTACGAGTCCAATCATTTTCTTTGATTCTTACTCTCTCTGCACCGGTTACAAATGCCTTAGTGCTGGCAAAATCGATATCCTCTTTTTCATAGGATATGGTGAACTTATAAAGATCATGCAATGGATCCTCCAAAGGATATATATATTCAAATCCAGCATTTTGTTGCTTTTGCGAAACCACGGTGAAAATTGAATAGTGATGCCCGGATGAATTAAGCAAACGATCTTCAAATCCAAGGCTTATTCTTGCACCGGTATCGGTGCCAAAGCCAACGCCAAAGTCATATTTATAGCGCGGCTTAAGCTGGTAATTTACGGTTATTGGCCAAAGCAGAGAATCGGCTGGCTTGTCACCACGCACCACATTTACCGAGCTAAAATACTGACTGGATAATAGCTTTGAGCGTAATTTGATAAGCTTAGCCGCATCATATTTTTCTGCGTACTCAAAAGGAATAAAGGCTTGTAAAAACTTTTGTGATAACCTGCTCTTATCAAAAGTCACCTCTCCAAAGAGGTACCTGTTACCGGAATCAAATTTAACCATTATCATAGCGCTTTTTTTATCAGGAAACACATCTACCTTTCTGGTCGTAAACTGTGAATCAAAATAACCTTTCGCAACTGCTATATTTGCAAGATCACTTTTAAGGGATTCATAATTGTCATGGCGAAATTTTTTACCCCTAAGCTGATTAAATTTCTCTGTAACCGTTAAAAACCCGAGATCACTATTCCCTTCTCCAGCTATAGTTACATCGACATTCTCTACGATTACAGGCTCATTCAGATTGATAATAAAAGATATCTGCACCTTCTCTTCACTCTTCAAATAGTCAGATTCAATATCAACTGAATAATATCCTAAGGCCTCAAGTGATTTTTTTATCCTTTTTTTACTTGCTTTGTACCAGCGGCGAACAGATATATCCCTTTGCGGGTTGCTTACAAAATCAGCATATCCCAGATGAACCTTTACGTTCTCCAGCTCTTCCCCTTCAATACCGCTGATAGCAACACTAACATTCAAGCCTTCATCTGCAAAGACAGACATTGACAACATCATTGATAATAAAAATACTCGAAAGATTGTCACCGTTCCCCCAAATTCAAAGGCATATATTAAAGTATAGTGAGTTATTACTTGAATAATGATAAAAAAATAGCTTCTGTTTTGCTACTATACTTATAATACCGACTATTAAAGAATATTGGCTACGAAGTACTATGGGCGAAAGGGATTACATTACCTCTAAAATATTATTTTGTTATGATCGTACGGTTCTCGGCCGTCCGGTTATGACCCTTTTCGTTATTGCTATTCTTATAGCCGTAATCGCCTCTTATCTTAACCAATTCCGGCTTGATGCTTCGTCTGATACCCTTATGCTGGAAAATGACCAGTCTCTGGCTTACTACCGCGCAATTAAGGCGATTTATGGTTCAAATGATAATCTGATTATCACCTACACCCCGAATCAACCTTTGTTTTCAGATTCTGTTATCCATGATCTCAGAAAACTACACGACCAACTAACCGCCATTAAAAGCGTTGACACAGTTACATCTTTGTTAAACGTTCCTCTAATTGAGAGCCCCCCAATCTCACTTTCAGATCTTGCAAATGAAAATCAGATAATCACTCTGGAACATCCTCGCACCCAGCGTTCCCTAGCCGAGCAGGAATTTCTTAATAGTCCGTTATACAGTAATCTACTTATTAGTCCTGATGGAAAAACCACTGCTTTTACGGTTCAGTTTAAACGCGATGAAACCTTTTACCGTCTGCTAAAGGCCCGTAATGATTTGCGTATGCTACGCCTGGAGGGCGAACTATCCGAAAAAGAAAGCGATGATCTTAGTCGCGCTGAGCAAAAATTTTCCGCATACAGTGCATCTCTGCAAAAACAAGTAGGAAATGATATTGACCGGGTACGAAATATTCTCGATCAATATCGCGACAAAGCCACGCTCCACCTTGGTGGCGTGCCAATGATCACTGCCGATTCCATCAACTTTGTACGCAATGACCTGGTGACTTTCGGTGTTGTTGTATTTGCCCTGCTAGTACTGATTCTTACCATAATATTCAACCGACCTCGCTGGGTACTGATGGCCATGTCTACCTGCGTAGTTGCCGGTCTGAGCATGATGGGAATATTAGGATTGATCCAATGGCCGGTTACCGTAGTCTCATCCAATTTTGTTTCGCTATTGTTAATCCTTACGCTGTCACTGCTTGTTCACTTGATAGTACGCTACCGAGAATTGGTAAAATTAGACCCACAAGCAAACCAGCGCGAATTGCTTCTAGCTACGGTAAAAAGCAAGTTTATCCCTTGCCTGTATACCGCGCTCACCTCAATGGTCGCATTTGGATCACTCGTTGTTAGTGATATTCGCCCAATAATCGATTTTGGCTGGATGATGGTATTTGGATTAACTATATCAATGGTTTTGGCCTTCACCATATTCCCGGCCTCACTGGCTTTATTTAGCCGTGAAACTAAGGCACGGCAAAATACAATCACCCTTTCAATCCCCCGGTTTTTTGTCTACTGCAATAAGCATTTTGGCAACTGGATTCTAAAGGGCTTTGTAATTCTCACTGTGATAAGCGCTTTCGGCATATTGCAGCTGACTGTTGAGAACCGCTTTATTGACTACTACAAGTCATCTACGGAGATATATCAAGGCATGGAGATGATCGACCGCGAGCTCGGTGGAACTACTCCAATGGATATTATTATTGATGCTCCATCCGATTTTTTAAATCGCATGAATTCAAATAACAACCATGAAATCAGCGAAGAAGATAGCGAGCTAGCTGAGTTGGATGACCTTTTCTCAGACGAAGATGAGCAAGATGAAGGGGAGGCAGGAATCACTGGCACCAGTTACTGGTTTAACAGCTTTACTCTGCAACATATAGCCGAGATCCATGACTATCTCGATAGCTTGGATGAAACCGGTAAGGTACTTTCGCTAACAACAACCATGCGTTTGCTGCAAAAGCTGGACCCGGAGATTCTGGATAATAACTTTGCGCTGGCATTGCTGTATAAACAACTACCGGAAGACATGAAATCTCTGCTGATCGCACCATACCTTTCTGCCGATGGTAACCAACTACGCTTTAGCATCCGCGTATTTGAATCCGACCCATCATTAAGAAGACAAGAGCTGCTGGAAAAGATCCGTTATCACCTAACTACCGAACTGGAACTGGATAACGACCAGGTAAAGGTCACTGGTATGCTGGTGCTTTACAATAACATGCTACAGTCCTTGTTCCAGTCACAAATCGTAACTATCGGAGTGGTTTTTGTGGCTATACTGCTGATGTTCCTCGTGCTATTCCGCAATCCGTTTATGGCGATCATCGCCATTATCCCCAATATCTTTTCTGCTGCACTGGTACTTGGGCTAATGGGCTGGCTGCGCATTCCGCTGGACATAATGACCATCACCATCGCCGCAATATGTATCGGTATTGCCGTGGATAACACCATCCACTATGTACACCGCTACGGCGAAGAGATAAAGCGCGATGGTAATTACTGGGGGGCTGTCAGACGCAGTCATGACACCATTGGCTGCGCGATTTACTATACCACACTGACCATCGCGCTCGGATTCTCAATTCTCGCATTTTCCAACTTTATCCCAACCATCTACTTCGGTCTGCTCACCGGTTTTTCCATGATTGCTGCTCTGGTTGCCAACCTTACACTGCTTCCTTTACTGATTGTACGTTTTAAGCCGTTCAGAACATAACTACCCATACCTACTTAACAGCTATGCAGCCCATTGGCCTTCGAATGTTATTTCTAAATTATGAGCTTGCGGTGGTGGCTCAGGGGCGTAATCAGGAT
>QZLE01000062.1 GCA_004796365.1 Gammaproteobacteria bacterium
ATTACCAGCAGTTGGTATAATTGATAATAAAGAAAGAACCAGAATTACCAATGAAAAGATAGAGTTGATTCGTAAAGCAATAATTGGCGAATCAGGCATTACCGATGCAAACGGTAAAAAAATAATAGGTGGCTATGTTGGAGATATGCGCGACTGGCCAGACCTTTGGGAAGCTAAAGAAGATATTCCCCATAACTATGATGCAACTATACCATCTACCGATAGATGGGATTTTGGTTACCGCCCGTATGGCAGTTTTAATGATAACGGTAAATGGCAGTGGGAAAGACCATTTCGCAAGCTCTCAGATGACAAAGATGACACAGATGGCCTTGACCATATTGGTGGGTTAGAAACCGAAAACGAAGGGCAACCGCGCGGCCTTTGGACTGATGACCCACAAGAAGACCCAAACTCAACAGCGAACAAACTTGATGCAGATAAGTGGAAAGGCCCCTACATTCTGTTTCCTAATGACCCATACCCTAAAGACAATACTCATTTCGCTACTGCCAATAATGACTACGCCGATTTGCGCCCTAAATTGACCTCTCCCGGAACCGGAGTCAAAACCGAATCATGGATTGATGGCGATTATTCAGCAGCATTGGGTGAGCCATTTGATGATAAAGAGGCGTTTCGTAAACTCCAGACCAATGACCGACTAGCTGATGGCTGGGGTAGGGCGTTCAGATTTTTTATTACCGAAGATAAAGAACATGGTAGTGGTAATACCATATTTTGGATTGTATCCGAAGGTGCAGATGGTGAAGGGTTTTATCCAACCAAGGGAAGTATTGCCACAGTTGATACCGGTGACACCATGGGTAAGAACTACGATTCGAACCATGAAGACAATATCGATAACATAGTTTTAAAGCTGTATTCAATTGAATGGCAGGCTGCTTTTGAAGATGAAAAACTTCTTAAAGAGCAGGAGACAGGTGAAATATTAAATACTATAAAACAGTCACTCATTGGTGATTCACCTGCTGGAAATAACACTGGTTTTTGTGGTGATCTTGGCCGCTGGCCGCGCCTTTATAATTGGGAAAGCTCTAACTGGGATGATGAGAATGATTCCAATACCAGCTATACCAAAGGGCAGCTGCGTGAACTATGGACAGCGACACCTAATAGTGCTGATGCGGCAGATAATGTTTTACTTCCAGATTGGCAAAATCCAGGGTTTGGGTGGCGCTATCAGTACCATCCATCGCCGCTTTTAGAGCAGGAACAAAGCTATTTAACCGATGCCTGGGGTAATCCTCTGGTATTTATATATGGCAGTGATGATACCTTAATGCTTCTTAGTGCCGGAGATGATGGTGAATATGATTTTGGCGACCAGCTGGATCTGACCGAATCAATTTCCATATCTTCATATGACTCCTCTCTAGCGGCAAATGCCGACAATATCGTGGTTACCATAGCAAAAGATCTGTGGTATCCGGGCTTTTTGCATATAGACAATATCACTGTAAATAATGCACAAAACGGAATAACCAAGGCAGCATTCTGGTATGCAACCGATTCTGATAATTCCAGTTTTTATAAAACTATTTATGCATCAGCTATAGATGGCACCTGGACGATCACGGGTGATGCGCTTTTATATAGCGATGTAACTGCTCAGCAAGCAGCTTCAGGCATGAGGCGTCTGACTGTTTGGAATGATGATGATGGTGATGATGAAATTGATATTGGTGAATTACAGTTCACCAGAATATTACCTGTAATAACGCAGCCCCAGCCAACCGGCAGCGATATTGAAGTAGATACGGCGCAGTTTACCCCGGCTGTTGCTCTTTGAGGTTTTTATGGCGAAAAAAATTATAGCGTTTGCAATAACAGGGAGGTATTTGCAGGCAGCAGTAATAAAGAAAAAAGGTAAAAGCAATATCGAAATAATCGATTTTGCACAAACTGAACTGGATGAAGATGCAGATTTAAGTATTCCGCAGACAGAAGATTTAGTTCAATTGGCTGAGCGTGTTGGATACGGACCTGGCTCTGCAGTATTTGTATCATCTTTGGTACAGTTTACTGATGTGCAGTTGCTGCAAAAAAAGGTTAAATTTTTAAAACAACACCAGCTAAATGAATCAGTCAAATGGGAGGTTGAACCTCTTGTGGGTATTTCTGGTTCTAATGCCATCACAGCAGCAAATTATGAAGCAGAAGATGAAAATGACCTTGACCTGCTGTTAATGGATGATGAAGAGCAGGAGGTAAGCGTAAGCGTTTCTGTTATAGAGGCTAATGTTTACCGAGCTTTGAAAAAGCGTTTTAAAAGTGCCGGATTCAGCCTGCAGCGCATCTATCCGCCAGATGTGTGTTTTTATGTATTAACTGCTAAAAACCAGCCTGGAAAAAAGACTGCCATTCTTGATATTGGTGAGGAGTTCGCCAATTTTATCGTGCTTGAAGATCAAAAACCCACCTCAATTAATACATATGCTTTGAACGCTGAAAGTATCCTGGATTTATCTATGGGTATTCCGCAGCCGGAATTGGAAAAAGCAATCGAGCATATTTTTACCCAGATTCCTGGAGAAGAACCATTAGTTATTACCGGATTTGGTGCTCAGGATATACGCATAATTGAATATCTAGATCACCACTCTCCGACAGGAGCTAAAGGACTACCGGTTAAAAAGGCAGATAGTCTTGGTAAAAGCTCTCAGAGCCAAAGTAGTGCCGTTTTTGCCAATGTAATAGGTGCTGCTATACGAGAACTTAATGGTGGTGCGGATATAAATCTTGGTGTAACCGATAAAGAGATTCTGTCGCAACGTATCAAAAAAAGTGCTTATCTGATGCCGCTTATAGGGGTTTCTTTTTTGGCTGTTTTATTGCTGCTTCACTATGCGTTTATGCGTTATCAGCGCGGCAACTATGAAGATCAGATAGTGGAACTGACCGCTAGAATAGAGAGCAGTGAAGCCAGAAAGGCTAAATACGATAAGCTACAGAGTGCCTTATCTAAGTTGAACCAGAACGTCTCTCTGACCAAGAAAAAAATCAAATATATTCAGGTGGGTTCAGATAAGGGGATTGAGCAGCTTACATCTTTTTTGAATGTTTTTAACTCAATTCCACGCAATATTGTCCTCAGCAAGATCGAGCAAAAGCATGAAGACAAATTTGAAATCTCAGGCACCTCTTCCGATCTTGATTCAGTTGGCAAGATGGCTCTTGGACTGCAGCAGAACGAATGGTGTAAGTC
>QZLE01000135.1 GCA_004796365.1 Gammaproteobacteria bacterium
CATCAACCACGTACCAGTCTCTTTTGACTTCAGCGGGCTTTGCGCTAAAGGTTCTCATCTATATACTCCAAAGGTATCTTAACTTCGAGGGCGGAGATAATACCTAAATCACCGCCCACATACAAGCTTAAAAATCGATTTTTGAGATATTTTCGTAATATTTTTTTTAAGCGCTACTTTTATAAGGTTTTTTGGTGTTTTTATCTGCTCAATTTCGCCCAAGAATCCCGCAATGTAGCTACTCTATTGAATACAAGCACACCTTCATCAGAATCCTTAGCATCATGACAGAAATAACCAATACGCTCAAACTGGTAGCGCTGTTCAGCATCTATCTGCGCTAGCGATGGCTCTACCTTGCAGTTTACTCGTATTTCCAGCGATTCTGGATTAAGGTTGCCTTTATAATCACCTTCACCAGCATCCGGGTTAGGCACGTTAAACAAGCGATCGTAAAGCCTTACCTCGGCATCGACTGCATGTTTGGCACTTACCCAGTGAATGGTACCTTTGATCTTCCGTCCGTCCGGTGTTTTACCACCACGGGTTTCCTGGTCATAACTACAACGGATTTCAATTACATTACCCTGCTCGTCATGAACTACGCTTTCGCATTTAACAATGTAAGCGTAACGCAGACGCACTTCGCCTCCAGGCTTCATGCGGAAGAACTTTTTCGGTGGTTCTTCGGCAAAGTCGCCCCTTTCGATATAGATCTCTTTGCAGAAAGGAATTTCGCGGGTTCCCAAAGTTTCGTCATTCGGGTGATTTTTGGCGGTTAGCATTTCTTCCTGCCCATCCGGATAATTTTCTATCACTACCTTAATAGGGTCAAGAACCGCCATAACCCGCGGTGCCTTTTTATCAAGATCTTCGCGAATACAGTTTTCCAGCACACCAGTTTCGATAACACTGTCTTTTTTAGTTACTCCGATACGCTCACAAAAGGTACGAATTGATTCCGGGGTAAATCCGCGACGACGCATACCGCTGATGGTTGGCATACGCGGATCATCCCAGCCGTTTACATATCCATTTTCCACCAACTCAAGCAGCTTACGCTTACTCATGATAGTGTAATCCAGATTCAGACGTGCAAATTCAATCTGCTGGGGATGACAAGGAGTTTCCAGCTCATCCAACACCCAGTCATACAACGGCCTATGATCTTCAAATTCCAGGGTACATACCGAGTGGGTAATCCCTTCAATTGAATCTGATAAACAGTGAGTAAAATCGTACATTGGGTAGATACACCAGTCGTCACCGGTTCTATGGTGGTGCACTTTACGGATGCGGTAGATGATCGGGTCGCGCATATTAATATTCGGTGAAGACATATCGATCTTGGCACGCAACACACACTCACCTTCAGCCAATTCACCGTTTTTCATCGATTCAAACAACTGCATATTTTCTTCGATACTGCGATCACGATACGGGCTGTTTTTACCCGGTTCTTTCAAGGTACCGCGATATTCACGCGCCTCATCCGGACTAAGGTGACAAACATAGGCCTTACCTTTTTTGATAAGAGCAACTGCGTATTGGTAAAGCTGATCGAAATAATCGGAGGCGTGATACAGGTCTTCCGCCCAGTCAAAACCAAGCCACTTCACGTCTTCCTCAATCGCACGTGAATATTCAACGTCTTCCTTTTCTGGATTAGTATCGTCAAAGCGCAAATGGCATTTGCCATTTGCGCTTTCTGCCGGCAGACCAAAATTAAGGCAGATTGATTTGGCATGACCTATATGCAAATAGCCGTTTGGTTCAGGCGGAAAGCGAGTTACTACTTTGCCGCCGTTTTTGTTGTTTTTGACATCTTCGGCAACAATGTTGCGCACGAAGTTTGGAGCTGAAATAACCTGTTCTTCGGTTGTATTGTTTTCAGTCGCCATTTGGTTTTTTCCTTTTTCATGGATTCCCGCCTCCGCGGGAATGACGTGTCTTTTATACTTAACTTGCTAGTGATTCTGCACTATTTCTTTGCGCTTTGGTAGATTTCGCCGCCCTGTTCACGAAATTCTTGCGCCCGTTGCTGCAACCCTTCTTCTTGCTGCCTTTTGGCTTCGGCACGAACATCATGCGAAATCTTCATTGAGCAGAACTTTGGACCACACATAGAGCAATAATGCGATAGCTTTTCTTCCGGTTCCGGCAAAGTTTTATCGCGGAATTCACGTGCACGATCTGGATCCAAACCAATGTTAAACTGATCTTCCCAACGAAATTCAAATCTGGCCTTGGACATGGCATTATCGCGAATCTGCGCTCCTGGATGGCCTTTGGCAAGATCGGCTGCATGAGCTGCGATCTTATAGGTGATGATACCCTCTTTCACGTCATGCTTGTTCGGCAGACCAAGGTGCTCTTTTGGCGTCACATAGCAAAGCATCGCGGTGCCATACCAACCAATCATTGCCGCCCCGATGCCCGAAGTAAAGTGGTCGTAACCTGGCGCAATATCGGTCACCAGTGGACCTAAGGTATAGAACGGTGCACCGTGGCAAAACTCTATCTGCTTTTCCATATTCTCTTTAATAAGTTGCATTGGAACATGCCCTGGGCCTTCAATAATAGTTTGGCAGTCGTGTTTCCAAGCGATCTCGGTTAGTTCGCCCAGGGTTTCCAATTCTCCTAATTGCGCTTCATCATTGGCATCTGCCAGTGAACCTGGGCGCAAACCATCACCTAGTGAGAAAGCAACATCATAGGCCTTCATGATCTCACAAATCTCTTCAAAGTGGGTGTAGAGGAAGTTTTCTTTGTGATGTGCCAGACACCATTTGGCCATGATAGAACCACCACGTGACACAATACCGGTCATTCTTTTCGCAGTCATAGGGACGTGGTGCAGCCTAAGTCCAGCATGGATAGTAAAGTAGTCAACCCCCTGCTCAGCCTGCTCAATCAGGGTGTCTTTAACTATATCCCAAGTAAGATCTTCGGCAACGCCATCTACCTTTTCCAGTGCCTGATACATCGGAACAGTCCCGATTGGAACCGGTGAGTTACGGATGATCCATTCACGAGTTTCATGGATATTTTCGCCAGTGGACAAATCCATCACCGTGTCGCCACCCCAACGGATCGCCCACGCCATCTTTTCCACCTCTTCCGCTATTGATGAAGTGATCGCCGAGTTACCAATATTGGCGTTGATTTTTACCAGAAAGTTACGCCCAATAATCATAGGCTCAACTTCCGGGTGGTTGATATTGCCAGGAATAATGGCGCGACCTGCGGCAACTTCACCGCGAACATACTCCGGAGTGATCTCTGCCGGAATTGCAGCACCAAAACTCTGCCCCGGATGCTGATTTATCAAGCCGTTTTCGCGCGCCAGATCCAGACGGATATTTTCACGGATAGCGATATACTCCATCTCCGGTGTAATAATCCCCTTCTTGGCGTAGTACATCTGCGAAACATTGGCTCCCGATTTGGCTCGACGCGGCTTGCGGATATTTGGAAAACGGATTGAGCCCAGAGATGAATCCTCTTCTCTTTTTCTTCCATATGTAGATGTCGGCCCGAAAAGCTCTTCGGTATCACCACGTTCTGCTATCCAACCACTTCGAATATCCGGCATCCCTTTGGCAAGATCAACCTTAAAATTCGGGTCGGTAAATGGACCAGAAGTATCATAAACATATAGCGGAGGGTTCTTTTCCACAGTGTCGCCGATTTTGGTATCGGTTAAGGTAATTGCTCGCATTGCGACCGCGATATCATCACGGCTACCTTTAACATAGACCTTATTTGATCCTGGAAACGGTTTGGTTGTATCTTCACAAATCTGCTGATGCAGTTTGGTTTCATTTGGATTGATCGCTGCGGAATTTGTTACTTTTTCGGTCACTACCTGGCCTCGGCTAGTTATTTTCAGATCTTAAAACCAGGGGATAATAGCACGAATTGGGGAGTGTGTGGAAATTTACAAATCATCCTGCGATGCCCGCTTCCAGTCGGATTTTTCCACCAACCAGTCATCGTCATCTTTTATCAGATCCATGGTAAATAACAGCAAGTCCGCTCTTAGACCCAACGGGGAATCACCCTTTACCGGCCGCCCAGCCAAACCTACATATATTTGCAAAATAGCGCGCTTATCAGCATCATCAGTTTGTTGAGCTGTATCATCAAGTATTTCTATAGATTTAATTCTGGTAAACAGGTGAATCGATTTATTGCGAAAGAAATATAAGCGCAGCATCTTACCAGCCTGCTTTCGGGTTTTGTTGTATTTATCCGAATAGCTTTCCGTCAGGACATCGATCAAGGCACCCAACTCTTTTTTTTCAGCTGCGGTTACCGCCCTTTCAACCATATATTTTATTTGGTCTTCTTCGGATATTTGTTTGTCGGAGCAGGCAGCAAGGGAGAACAGAAATAATACTGATGTTAATAGAGCTGCTATTGAGCGGTTAAAGCTGCGGCTTGGATGTATTGAGCGATACTCTTGCCAACATGGACGCTGGCCTGAAGCATACATAAACGTACTTGCTGCGTTTTTTCGAAGAATATTCCGGCAAAAGCTATTTATACCTATAAACGCAATATGACTTCGACTACGCCCAGCCAACTTGCTTATTCTTTCTACTCCACAACCCTTTTTAGCAACCACGCCATGTTCTCCCCTAGATTTTGCATATTTTCTAACCCTTCGGCATCGTTTTGCACATCACCCTTATCCTTACCGATTCCCATATTCCAGTAATTTGCTCCCGGAACAATCATCTGACACGCCAGAAAATAGTGATTAATCGCATCAAACGCTGCAACCTGCCCTGCACGCCTTGCAGTAACAATCGCTGCACCAACCTTGCGCTGAAACATAAACCCATTGGCACGATTTACCACACCGGTTCTATCAATAACCGCCTTCAGCTCTGCCGAAACATTAGAAAAATAGGTCGGAGATGCCATGAGAATACCATCTGCCTCAATCATCTTTTCGATTAGCGGGTTGATGATATCCTCATCGTTATGACACTTTTTATCCGCCTTTTTCTTACATATATAACAGGCATTACAACCGCGAATCAATTCTCCGCCAACCTGTACCTGCTCGGTGTCTATGCCGTGTGATTGCAGAACTTTGAAAACCTCATCGATAAGTTGCGAGGTATTACCTTTTTTGCGTGGGCTGCCGTTTATTGCTAGTACTTTCATTTGTTTGCTGCTTTGATATTGATAAACGTTATTTGTTTAGTTAAACCAAAGGCTAACCCAACCTACAATTTAGATCAACAAACAATCCCGGCCAACATCTGCTTATACAGATCGTAGATTGCTGTTTCAAAACAGACAAGAACAACATGCTTTATCTGTTTGCCTTTAGCTGAACCAAGAAAACGTTTGATTTCACACAGTGCAATTGCGCAGGCCTCATCGTGCGGGTAACCATATACACCACAGCTAATTGCAGGAAAAGCAATACTCTCGACACCGTTTTCTACAGCTAAAAGCAGACTGTTGCGATAGCAGGATGCAAGCAGGTTAGCCTCGGCATTTTCCCCACCACCCCAAACCGGGCCAACGGTATGGATGATAAATTTTGCCGACAACCGATGGCCACCAGTAATCTTTGCGCTACCGGTTGGGCATCCTCCTAGAATTTGACACTCCTGCAACAGACCTGGCCCAGCAGCACGATGAATTGCCCCATCAACACCACCGCCACCAAGCAGGGATTCATTTGCTGCATTGACTATTGCATCAACCTGCAGCTGTGTTATATCCCCCTTGATAACCTCTATCCTGTCCATTGAGCCCCTTTAGCGTCTCTTCACCAACAGCAATCATTCACCAACCAGTTTAACCATACGGGCACAGACACCACGATCGTTTTCACCAATCTCAAATTCAACGATATCACCAACTTTAAGGTTGTCAAAATCGATCTCTTCCACATCGTGACAGTAAAAATACAGGTCATCCTGAGAGTTCGGTCTAGCGATGAATCCATAACCGCACTTATCTTTCAGGGACTTATTCATATATTTGATCACACCAGTTCCGTCGGCAAGACCTTCGGAGCTAAGCCCAGCAGATTCTGCATCCACGCTCTTCTCAACAAAGATCGCATCAACCAACTCGATATCGCAGTCATCTGGATCATCCACCATCTTGTCCATTTGCAGCGGATAAGCAACCTCTTCAAGCAGACTGGATGAAGTTACCGTTTCTCTAATTACATTATTCTGGTCCGCATGCTTAAAGTCCCAACCTAGAACCATTACCCGAGTACCCAGGGCATTTATTTTTTTCACCAACGGAATAAAATCACCATCCCCAGCGATCAACACCACGACATCAAGCTCTTTTAAAATAGATAGTTCGTAGGCCTCTAGAGCCAACCATACATCCACACCCTTTTCCCCAGATGCTGCAAGTGGCAAATAATGAGGGGTAACGCGCTCGCGAATTAACACCTGGTCAAAGGAACGTTCTGTATAAAGGGAGTCGCGCTCTTTTGCTTCTGTCGCAGAAAGTCTGCCCCGAAAATAATGGGCATCTACAATATTAACGTAACGTTCATCAACATCTTCATACTCAGCAATCTTGGCGCAAATAAAATTATGCAGACCACGGATACTCAGGCGCTGCCCCCTTGCATGTGAGCGAAAATAATAGTTGCTTACATGAAAAAAGAAATTGCCATCATAAAAAACACCAACACTTAGATTTGTTTTACACATTGCTCTCATCTCTTGTTCTTTCATATTGAGTATAGACCCTGACCGCACTTCTGCACTCTGTCAAAGGCTAATTCTTAGAACTAGGTCCTATTTCTACCGATCAAATCTGAGGAGCATGAACTCTGTTCTGAATCTTCATTACTTTATTAAAAATATCCACCCATTCTGAATCATACAGCACGCCTTTGCTCGAATTAATCTCCGCAACGGCCCGCACAGATGCCCTCTCGGAATCTAGATCCTCATAGTTATTGATTAATTGAAAAAATGTATCGCAAATCGCAATTATCTTGGCTCCAGAACAAATCCACTCTCCAGTCAACCCTTCCGGATAACCGCTACCATCTTCCCTTTCCTGGTGCTGCAATACAATAGCTGCAGCCTCATCCCAGCCTCCCAATCTGGAAAGAATCTCGTATCCCAACACCGGGTGGCTATGAAGATGATTTTGTTCCTCTTCCGAAAGCCCTTCTTCCCTGTAAAATAGCTTGTCAGGCATACGCAACATCCCAAAATCACGCATATAAACCGCTGCCTCTAACTGCTCAAAACAGACCGGATTTTTGGCAACCCCATTCATTCCCAAAGCAATAGACATTATTGAATTATCACGCTCACGCCAAATTGGATTCCGGAACTCGACTGTATCTGCAATAGTGCGAAATAGCGCCATATCCCTGTCTTCTAAAAATAGCTCTTCCTCTTCATACTTTGCATCATCGAATCCTTCTTCAATAGAATGCTCGGCTGTCATCTTTTCTTTTTGTTCAAACTTCTCATCAAAAAGATCTATATCACTTTCCCTATCAGAATTAGCACCTAATATCATGGTGTTTTCTTCATGATCCACAAGATCAATATCTTCCGTCTCATTTACCTGAGAAAAATCGCCAAGTAACAAGGCAACACCCTGTTGCTGCTTTTCTGCCTGCTCTATCTGAGCACAGGTTATCAGCGGTAAAAGAGCAAGACGAATTCTTTCAATTACCTTGATTGCAACCAACCGATTACATGCCACCTCTTTACTGACCACTAAAGACTCATCCAAAACCATCAAAGTTAACTCAATAAAACCTGCATCAATTCTAAGCTCTTTGTTCTTTGTCCGCTTCCACACCCTTTGCATCAACCCCATAAGTACCGAAAGAAAACTCAGCCCATATTTTTCGGATTGAATTTTCGTGGTCACAATCCCCTGATAAATCTTTGCCCTCAAAGCGACATCATTTGGCTTGTTGGCAAGGTGAGTCAGGAATGCCTGAAGCATATCGCTGCGATTTCTGAACTTCTCGTAGAACTTCTCCAGTTCTTCCTGTTCAGATTCGATTTTGAATTCTGTGTCCTGATTATTCATCTATAGGTCATTTTATTAGTTGGTATAAAATAAAAATGGCACCTAAGGTGCCATTTTTCAAGATTAAATTCAGAGTTAACTAGTAATAAAATCTTTAACTAAAACAATTAATTCTCTTCTTCATATTTATTATTTTGCCCAATCTTTTTTTCTTCACCAGCTATCAGCTTTAGAATATTTGAACTATGGCGCCAATACAGCAGGATTGTCATAACCGCGCAAATTGCGGTGATTATCCGATCCCCGGTAATCATATAAACATATAAAGGGGCAAGCAGAAACGCCACCAGGGCGGATAATGATGAATATCTGGTAATAATGGAAACTATCAGCCAGGTAGCACCGGTAACAATGAACAGAATGTAGTTCCAGCCCAGCAATACCCCCAAAGCTGTAGCAACCCCCTTCCCTCCTTTGAACTTAAAAAAAAGCGGGAATAAATGCCCGATAAATGCTGCTAAACCTGTCAGCGCCAGCACCAAAAAAGGGTTATCGAAATTTACCAGTTCCGAATAAATGATAAACTGAGTGATTAAAACCGGTATAGTCCCTTTTAACATATCCCCCAAAAGGGTTATAAAAGCAGCCTTTTTACCACCAATACGTAGTACGTTAGTTGCCCCAGGATTATTAGAACCAGTAGTTCGCGGGTCTGGTAACCCCATCAACTTGCAGGTGATAATCGCGGCTGAGATTGAACCAAAAAGATATGATGCGATAACTAGCGAGATTATTACAATTTCCATTTATGACTCCGCTGTTCCTTAATATGTAGATGAATTCTAGCCGATTTGGGAATAGTCAGCCACTCCTGCATAAATATCATTTACATAACGCGCTTGTCGTTTTTTGCCAAAACAAGTAGTCTTCACTTTTCAATGCAAATATAAATCGCAGCCATGGAAGACATTTATTCAACAGACAAAATTTTCATCAATAACCTTGAGGTTGAAACCACCATCGGAATCTATGATTGGGAACGCGAGGCGCCACGTCCGCTTTTCCTTAATCTTGAGATTGGTTGTAATATAAGCAAAGCCTCAATATCTGATGAAATAAATGACACCATAGATTACGACAAGCTTAGCAAAGAGATTACCGCCTTTGCTACAAATGCTGATTACCAACTTATTGAAAGCTTTGCCGAGGCCGTTACTCAGATAGCTTTGTCATACAACAGTGTCAAATGGGTCAAGGTTGAGTTGAGCAAACCCGGAGCTGTTGAAAATGCCAAACATGTCGGCATATCTATTTTGCGAGCTCAGCCGCAAACCAACCAGCAACCCGACATCAGCGAGCTTATTTAATGACAACTTTTTACGTTGGTATCGGCAGCAATCTGGAGCCAGTAAAACATATAAAAAAAGCGCTGGGAATTCTTGAAGGAAGGTTTGGAGAGTTGCAACGTTCACCCATATATCAAAATCCTGCTGTAGGTTTTGAAGGGCCGGACTTTTTGAATATGGTTATTGCCTTTGAATCTGATACA
This sequence comes from Gammaproteobacteria bacterium, assembly GCA_004796365.1. GTDB lineage: Bacteria > Pseudomonadota > Gammaproteobacteria > QZLD01 > QZLD01 > QZLE01. The sequence goes on from QZLE01000135.1 coordinate 9,551, forward strand.
GTTGTAATTGAACTTCCTGCCCTACTGCAAAATATTGAGGCCCAGGTCGGGCTAGCCCCAGAGCAAAAAAGAAAATTTCGCTCACGCATTATTGATATTGATCTGTTGCTTGCCGATAACATCGTTTACAAAGACCAAAACCTAACCTTACCACGTCCGGGAATATGTCAGTTTGCATTTATTCTTAAACCCCTGCTGGATCTTTGCCCTGATCTTTCCGACCCAAAGACAAAACAACCATACAGCACAGCCATGAATCAGCTTGCGCAAGAATATGATATAAGTAAACTTCAGCGAATTGTTTTTTCCGAAGAAAAATAACTTCCTGATTGTCCAGAAGCTCTCCCTCTATACCCATAAAAAAAGATTTGCCTCTTTAATGAGTCTTCTATATATTCGTACAGACTGATCAGAATACTAAACAATGGAATATGTCAAAAGCCACTAGCAACAGGCAACTGCTAATTGTTGATGATAACCGTTTCGCCAGAACGGTGCTTAACCGTATTCTTACTGCAGCAAACTCCTATGATGTCAGCCAGGCAGCAAGCGGCGAAGAAGCTCTTGATATCATCAGCAATGAACCAGGAAAATTCGATGCCTTTCTGGTGGATATCGAGATGCCAGGCATGGATGGCATGGAACTTTCCCGCAAAATACGCCGTTTTCCCGAACACCGTTTAACGCCGATCCTGATGGTTACTGCTTTAGACGAAGGCAAAGAGCTACGCGAATGCTTTTCCGTTGGCGCAGACGACTTTGTAAACAAACCGCTTGACCCTGTCATTGTACATGCACGTTTATCGGGCTTGTTACAACGAGTTGATTACTATAACCAGCTGGAAAAGCTAAGACGCAGCTTGGTGCGCTATGTTTCACCAAGAACACAGCTAATGGTAGAGAAGTATTTCGACAGCGAAACTCTGCCGCCTCCTGAAGAACAAACCCTGTGCGTAATGTTTAGCGATATTCGTGGATTCACCGCGCTTTCACAAAAGATTGAACCGGATGTGCTTTTTGCCAACGTGTCACACCACCTTGGGACTCAAGTAGATGTGGTTTATCAATACGGGGGCTATGTCGATAAATTTGGCGGTGACGGCATCATGGCTGTATTTGAAGGGGAAGACGGCCCAATCAACGCATGCAACTGTGCGTTAGAGATCATGGAAATCGCTCGCATGTCTGCCCCAAGCGATGACAAACCAGCCATGCCGGTTGGAATCGGGATCCACCAAGGTATTGCTATGGTTGGAAATATCGGCGGCGGTGAACACCTGGATTACTCGGTAATTGGCAACACCGTCAACCTTGCCGCTCGCCTTTGTGGTTATGCCGGACCGATGGATATTATCGTATCAGAAGCGGTTAAAAAGTCCGCATCCAATACCCCAAGCCTTAAATTCTCTAATGGCCAAGAGGCTGAGATTCGCGGCCTGAGTGAACTTATTACGCTTTATAATCTTGTGCGTAATGCACCGTATTAATCTTTTCTGTTTTGTAACATTCCTTTAAATTGCGGTTCTATAACTGTTAACGTAGAATCGCTCCTTTGTTAACCACATAGATAGCAGTTTCAGCATGGACATAGTTCAAATCATCACCCTAGCGATTATTCAGGGCCTTACCGAATTTCTTCCGGTTTCTAGCTCCGGCCACCTTATACTCAGCCACCATCTGTTAGGCTGGCCTGATCAGGGGCAGGCATTTGATGTTGCCGTTCATTTTGGAACTGCAATTGCGGTTATTGGCTATTTCCGTAAAGATCTAGGAAATATCGTCCACGGCTGGTTAAGCTCACATAAAACCAAACAGGAGACAGCCGACAGCAGAATGGGCTGGGGTATCATAATCGGCACCATTCCTGCGTGTGTGGTCGGGCTGTTAATCAAGGTGATACTGGACGATGACTTACTGCGTTCCCCTCTTATCGTTGCTACTACCCTGATCTTTTTCGGTTTACTACTTGGCTGGGCAACCCTTAAGTGCAAAGGGCAGCGCGGCGTTGATACCTTGTCGATTAAAGATATGTTTTTAATTGGCTGCGCACAGTCTATTGCACTGATTCCAGGAACCTCACGCTCCGGCATCACCATTACCGCAGGTTTATCCATGGGGCTGACTCCAGTTGCCGCAGCGCGTTTTTCATTTCTACTTTCGATTCCGGCAATCCTGATGGCCAGTGGCCTGCATGTAATTAAACTGATTACTTCACCAGAGGCTGCAAACTGGGGCGATATGATAATTGGAGCCGGTGTTGCAACTGTTACCGCTTTTCTATGTATTCACTATTTTCTGAAGCTAATCCAGAAGATCAATATGATTCCTTTTGTGGTATACCGGGTGGTAATGGGATTATATTTGTTTTATTTGTTTGTGTAATTAAATATCTGCCTTATTGGCTATGTTTCACAGCCTCAATAGCGCGCAAACGCTGCCGATGAATCTCTTCCGCAATCGCCCTCCCCTTTAGCCCGGAGCTGGCAATCGCCTTGGTATCGACAGCTAAAACCGCCTGATGTGCAGCCAAAATATAATCCTTACTCTTATATTCAACATCCTCAAAGCCGTAACGCCCACGCGCATCAGCAATACAAATATTAACCAATTTCTCAACCCGTCCCGGCCTGCGAATAGCATCCAAAGCATTAAACATCTTCAGCAGGGTTTTCGGCTTTAGATCTTCACTGCGGTGTACATTGGAATGATATTTTGCCGCAAACATGGCAATCTCACGATACGATTTCGGACAGCGCAATCGTTCGCATAACTGTTTGACCAAGACTTCACCACGCTCTTCATGGCCAATATGGCGCGGCAGCTCTTCAACAGGAGTGGTCGCCTTGCCAAGGTCATGCAACAGTGCAGCAAAACGCACCTCTTTATCTTCAGTCAGTTCCGCAGCCCTTTGCAAAACCAGAAGAGAATGGATACCAGTATCGACCTCAGGGTGATACCGCTCCGGCTGAGGTACACCGAACATCGCATCAATCTCCGGATAAACCCGCGCAAGAGCATCACCAGCTTTCAGAATCTCAAAAAACACCTGCGGCTGCTTTTCCCCTAGCGCCTTTTCAGTTTCAGCCCAAACCCGTTCCGACACCAGCGCATCAACCTCTCCGGATGTGACCATGGACTTAATCAACTCCAGAGTCTCTTCAGCTACGCTAAACCCCAGATTACTGTAGCGCGCAGCAAAACGCGCCAGACGTAAAATTCGTACCGGATCCTCGGCAAACGCCGGCGACACGTGGCGTAATACCCGATTTTCCAGATCCTGCCTACCACCATACGGATCTATGATCTCGCCATCTTCATCCATTGCCATCGCATTAATAGTAAGATCACGGCGTGCCAGATCCTGCTCCAGAGTAACAGTCGGATCGGCATAAAAAGAAAAACCATGATAACCGGGTGCCGTCTTGCGCTCTGTGCGCGCCAAGGCATATTCCTCTTTGGTTTCCGGGTGTAAAAAAACCGGGAAATCCTTGCCGACAGAGATGTACCCCTGGTCCAATAGCTGCTGCGGACAAGCACCAACCACCACCCAATCTCGGTCCTTAACCGGATGATCAAGTAGCTTCTCTCTGACCGCTCCACCTACAAGATATATCTTCATATCAATCTTATCTAACACCAGTTTTGCGTTACTAATATTGCATTTTCTGCTCAATGATCCTGTTTGAAGGCCGTGTTCGACACGGATGTATTTACAGCGAGTCTGATAACAGGATACCCTTTAGCTACGTTCATTTTTTTGACTATTACCCCTGAATATGATTTTTTCAAAAAAACTGCGAAACACACACAAATTCATCTGCATCACCGCAGTGATTATAACTGCTTTATGCAGCGGCTGCTCATCTATTGGCTATTATAGCCATATTATCGGCGGCCATCTGCAAATCCATAGCAGCACCCAACCAATTGAATCAATACTCAGTGATTCTGACACCGATGATATATTACGCCAAAAACTAAAACTAATTCAGGAAGCAAAACAATTTGCTGTAACCAAGCTTGATCTACCACAAAACGACAGCTACAGCGAGTATGCCGACCTTGGCAGAAAATACGTTATGTGGAGTGTAACCGCAACACCAAAACTATCACTATCTCCACACCAATCCTGTTTTATTATCGTTGGCTGCATGAACTACAGAACCTTTTTTGCAAAGGAAGATGCCGAAAGTTTCGCCAAAAACATGCAAGATCAGGGATACGACACCTATATCGCTAGCGTTGCTGCATTCTCTTCACTTGGATGGTTTGACGATCCGGTTCTAAACACCATGCTTAGCTGGCGCGACACCCGCCTTGCTGGGCTTATTTTTCACGAACTGACCCACCAAAAGATCTACGTTAATGATGACACCACCTTTAATGAATCATTAGCCGTTACCGTGGAAATGGAAGGGATAAAAAAATGGCTTGCCAGCAAGGGCGAAACCGATAAACTGCAAGAATTCTTAAAGCAGAGCAAGCGCCATCAGCAGTTCCTTGATCTAGTTTTATACACCCGCTCTCAGCTTAATTCTTTATACCAAACCAATCTTAACAACCCTGAGAAACTCACCAAAAAAGATGCTATCTTTAAAAGCCTTCGTGATGGTTACAAAGGATTGAAGCAGAACTGGGGTGGATACCCCGGCTACGATCGTTGGTTTGCCAAAGACCTGAACAACGCCAAACTAGCGCTTTTGTCCACCTACAGCAAATACGTACCTGCACTCACTCAAATACTGCATGAAAATAATGGTGATTTTGGGAAGTTTTTTGTGAAGGTAAAAGAACTTGCCACACTGAAAAAGAATGAGCGAGATCTGTTCCTGGAAACGTCTTTGCCCAAAAAATAATACTGCGCTCCCGCATAAAGCCCACCAAATACTTTCAATATAGAAACAATGCCCCTTGAAAATTTAAAAACTGACCTCATTTATAAAGTAAGGCCCGGGGAAATTAGTTTGTTGTATGTTGTTAAACCGTAACCAATTAATGGAGGTCACTACCATGAACATTACAAAATTTGATCCACTACATAATATCTACAGGCTGAACAACCTGATGAATGATGCATTTGGTCTGGATCTGTTCGAACACGGAGAAACCACAGAGTCCGGCACCTGGACTCCACGGGTGGATATTATCGAAGATAAAGAGCGCTATATTTTGACAGCCGATCTACCAGGGGTGCATAAAAAAAATATCGAAATCTCCTATGACGCCGGGATTCTTTCAATTAAAGGGGAGCGTGAAAACAAGCTCAGTAAGGAAGATGAACTGGAAGGTAAAAAGGTTCACCGTGTCGAACGATTCTACGGATCTTATTATCGCTCCTTTAAACTTCCAGAGGCCATAGATGATACAAGTATCGAAGCCAAATACGAAAATGGGGTATTAGCTGTATCCATCCCTAAGGCGGAAAAAGAGATAAAGCGTCAAATTGAGATTAAGTAATTCTTAACCTCTCTTATAAACACTATCGTTCCCGGGGCTTTCCTGGGAACGATAAAACAGTAGTGCAAATAAATATATTTGCAGCTTACCCAATCAGATTGATATTCGCCATTAGCTGTGAACGAATCGTTTCCTTCATCTTTTTCAGCGACTCCAGATCTTCGCCAAATGCCTTCGCCGCCGGCCCAACATCTTTATTCAGCAAGGTATAATCAAAGTTATTAAATAAATAATGATTGGTCATATAGTCGGAAAGCATCAACATATTGTGCAACGCTATCTGCTTTTTATTATTGCTTTTAAAGGCAAGATCGTGATGACTTGCAACTGCATGCTGAAGATCTTCTGGCATCTGCCATTCTTTGGCAATCAGTGCACTTACCTGAGCATGATCAAACCCATATTCCTCTTTCTCCAGTTCATTTTGCCCTTCACCGGAATGGTGTTTACGCCAAAACTCACTCATCATGTGTGGATATTCGTCCGGAAACTCTCTTGATATCAACACGATCCCCAAATTATGTATCGCCCCAAGCAAAAAGGCATCACTGGAGTCAAAATCAAACCGTTTTTCTGCAATATGCGGGTGCAGATCAACACAGGCGATTCCACTTGCCAGGGCATACTTCCAGTATTTATAGGCAAAGTCGGTTATCTTTCCCGTTCTTTTGGCCGAAGCAGTATTCAAAGAGATCAGGTTTACAAAATTTACTACCGGTTTCATTCCAACCAGATTTATGGCATGAGATATTGAGGAGATCTTGGTTTTAACCTTTACCCCAAAAAAACTTGCGGCTATAGATTTAAGCACACGATTCTTGAGTTTATAGTCGCTATCGACAATAGCCTCTATCTCTTCTGCCCGGGTACGCTTCTGTCTTTGGAACAACTCTCGCAGCTCCAGGACAATATCAGTCGGTTCCGGTATCTCAATTACATCCTTGATTGTCAGCTCAGTTGCAAGACTAAAGTCAGATTGTTCTTCAGCTACCATCTCTTCACTAACAATCTCTTCAATTTCCGGTTCTGACTCTGTCGCCGCATCAGCTACTGATTCTGGTTCTGCCAACTCTCCAGAAGGTTCAGATTGCTCAACAAAATCAGACATTGAGAACTCTTCGCCTACAGCGGCTGCCAACTCCCCCATAACCTGTCCATCATCTCCACCAACAGCAACACATCCATCAGCAGCAATTGCGTTGGCTGTAGATTCTAACTCTTCCTCAACTGTATCTGCACATAGCAATACCTTGGGACGTGACTCAAATTCTTTTAAACTTTTTATCCATGCAACCGCCTCTTTCGAGGTAAAATGCACCCCAAAAATCACCAGTTCAGCCATATCATCGCCTTTTACAAGGCTGGCTATAGCATCCTTCACATCAAAGATCAGCTCAACCTTTTTAAAAAATGGGGTGAGCAACTTCGCAAGCCTTTGTCTTTGCTTCCAGTTTTCATCGACCACCAATACCTTCCAATCTGCAAATACATTAGGATGAATGTGATCCGAGCTTAATTCCCTTTTTACGATTTTCATGGTTATCATTTATTTTTATGAATAATTCTCTAATTCCAGTATCTTATTTTAAGAATAGGATATTTAAAGAAAAATGCATAAAACTGCACGTACACAAAACCGAAGCTAGTGATTCCATAAAAACACCGTATAAGGTAAAATCAAGCAAACATCATTTTTTAACAGCCACTTATGAAATCGAAAATTTTACTATGTCTGTTTGTTGTTTGCTGCCTGACTGGCTGTGGCCAAAAAGGACCTCTCTACAAAGAGAGCAAAACCAGCAAAAACTATTCAGAACAAGCAAACCAAAAGCGGTAACCACGAATGAGCGAAGCAAAGCACTACTATCAAGATAACGCCTTATTTCTTGACGGCGTAAACCTAAACGACGTAGCCAACCAGCACGACACTCCATGCTATGTCTATTCAAGAAGCGCAATTGAAGAAGCATGGACTGAATATGACCACGCCTTTGGTTCTGCACCGCACCTTGTATGTTACGCAGTTAAGGCTAACTCTAATATTGCTATTTTGAATCTGATGGCAAAGCTCGGATCCGGATTTGATATTGTTTCACTAGGTGAGCTAGAACGGGTTCTGGCTGCCAAGGGTGACCCAGCCAAGGTTATATTCTCCGGCGTTGGCAAAAAAGAGGTCGAAATCAAAAGAGCCCTTGAGATTGGAATTAAATGCATCAATATTGAATCGGAACAGGAACTGTATCGCGTAAAAGATGCTGCTGCTGATATGGGCGTGAAAGCTCCGATTTCGCTGCGCGTAAATCCAAATGTCGACGCTAAAACCCACCCATATATTTCTACCGGCCTAAAAGAGAATAAATTTGGTATAGATATCGATGAGGCTCTGCGCATCTATATTGATGCCAGCAAGATGGATAGCATTGAGGTAACCGGTGTCGATTGCCACATCGGCTCGCAGCTAACCGATGATTCCCCTTATTTTGATGCTATCGACAAGCTGATTATCCTGATGGATAAGCTTAAAGATAACGGTATTAATTTACACCACATCGATATTGGTGGTGGCCTTGGAATATGCTATGACGATGAAACACCACCAGCCAAAGGTGAATATGTTAAAAGGTTGGTTGCCGCACTTGCTGAACAAGGCCTGGAAATCATCGTTGAGCCTGGTCGTTCCATTGTAGGAAATGCAGGATATTTCCTAACAACGGTTGAGTTTTTAAAATCCAATGAGGAGAAAAACTTTGCCATTGTTGATGGTGCAATGAATGACCTACTGCGCCCTTCGCTTTACAGCGCATGGCAACGCATTATTCCACTCAAGGATAACAGCCAAGCTGAAACCAAGGTTTACGATATAGTTGGCCCGGTTTGTGAAACCGGTGACTTTCTCGGCAAAGAGCGCGAGCTAGCAATCGAACCGGGCGATATTCTGGCGGTTTGTTCTGCTGGCGCCTATGGTTTTTCCATGAGTTCGAACTATAACTCTCGACCAAAGGTTGCCGAGATAATGGTTGATAACGGGACATCGCATCAGATTCGCCAGCGTGAGTCGATCACTGAGATGTTTGCCGCAGAGGAGCTATTACCTTAGTGTAACAGACTATAGAGACTATTGGGATAGATGAAATATCTACTGCTGCTTTTAATTCCCGCTGTAATAATGGCGGTAGTGATCCGAGGAAAAATAAATAAGTTTTCCAAACGCGGTTCCGGCACTGGGCAATTGAATTATTTCTGGCTGATTGTAATGGTTTTGTTTATATCAGCGGTTTATTATTTTACCTTTACATATCAGCCGCAGTATTAATATGATAGAGGTTAAGTTAGATCCGTAAGTGCGACAATACTTCAGAAAAGCATCATAGATGAATTATTTGAAGTCCGCACAAATAATCATAAAGAGTGAATAAACAAAGATGCAGCTAAAATTTACAAAGATGCACGGCCTTGGCAACGACTTTGTCGTTATCGACGCCATTAACCAACAGATCTCACTAACAAATTCACAGATTCGTGAGATTGCAGACCGCAAATTTGGCGTTGGTTGTGACCAGCTGCTGCTAGTGGAAAGACCGCGCTCTCCAGGCGTTGATTTCCGTTATCGCATCTTCAATGCCGACGGCAGCGAAGTTGAACAGTGCGGCAACGGCGCGCGCTGCTTTGCCCGTTTCGTGAAAGAAAAGGGCCTAACTGAGAAAAGGGAGATCCCGGTTGAGACCAAAAACGGCAATATTATCTTGAGCCTGAAGGGTGACGATGACGTTACCGTAAATATGGGCGCGCCAAACCTCTCTCCAGAATCGTTGCCTTTCACTGCTGAACATGAGCAGGTTACCTACCCTATTGAGGTTGAAGGGGAAACTATCGAGATCTCTGCAGTTTCGATGGGAAACCCACATGCGATAACAGTTGTCAGCGAAACCAGTTCTGCCCCAGTATGTTGGATGGGGCCAAAGATTGAAAGGCATGAGCTATTTCCTAACCGAGTAAATGCCGGATTTATGCAGGTGGTTGACCGCGAAAATATCAACCTGAGAGTTTATGAGCGCGGCTGCGGAGAAACTCTTGCCTGCGGTACCGGCGCCTGTGCAGCAGTAGTTGCTGGTATCACCCGCGGAATGCTAGACAGCACGGTAAACGTTAGCTTGCCGGGCGGCAAACTGGTAATAAGCTGGGAAGGTGGCGACTCACCTGTTATGATGACGGGACCTGCTACAGTTGTTTTTGAAGGAGTGATGGAGAAATGACCGAAAAAAAGGGGATTAAAAAAAGTAAGCCGCTCAAAGAACAAGATGTTGTAGATTATCTCAAAAATAACCCCAATTTTTTCAGCGATCATGAAGATCTAATCGCGGATCTGGAGATCCCTCACAGCTGCGGCGGTGCCATCTCTTTAATCGAGCGCCAAATTGAGGTCTTAAAAGAAAAAAACCGCGCGTACCGTCAGAAGCTAAAAGAGATTGTTGAAATTGCGCGTGAGAATGACACTCTAAATGATAAATTACATCGCCTTACCCTTGAGCTTATCGCCGCAACAGACCTTGACGACGTTCTACTTGCAGTGCAGGACGTACTACGTAATGAATTTGGTGCCGACCTAGTCTCGATTCGTCTGTTTGCCAAAGATAGCGAGGAAGACACCGAAATCCATCCCGAGCTGGTCCCAAGCTCTGACCCGGGACTGAAGGCATTTGAAAGTTTGTTCAACAGCCGCCGCCCTATCTGCGGCCGACTAAAAAAAGAACAACTGACCTATCTGTTCCGCGACAATGCCGCGCGAATTGGATCTGCAGCCCTAATTCCCCTGGAAAGCGAACGACGCTACGGCCTGATCTCTATTGGCAGCTTCGATGCCACCAAATATATGCCAAATATGGGAACCATTTTCCTGCGCCATATGAGCAGCACAGTCAGCCAGGCCCTAAAGCCGTTTATGAGTTAAGAGCAGCAGGAACCATCATTTCATGCTGCTATATTACCTTTGCTTGTTCTCACACGGAGTTGTTGCTTCAAGAACATTTAAGCGTCATGATCGCAACTTAGGCAAGGCAAAAATTGATTAAAAAAACGGAGGTTACACGAAGTAAATGAGTATTTTTCAATACCGCATAAGCAAGAGTAATAGCTTAAATGGAAAAAGCAGATCTAATTGACCAATACCTCTCCCACCTTAGAGTAATCAAAAACTACTCCCCCAATACCGTTAACAGCTATGGTAAAGATCTGAATCTACTGCTGGAATTTTGTGATGAACAGGGAATCGCCAGCTGGCGCGATTTAAAGGCATTTCACATCCGAGACTTTACCGCAAAACTACATATGACAGGCAATTCCGCGCGCACCATCCGTCGCAAACTATCGGCATGCCGCTCTTTTTTCAACTACCTGCTCACCCAGCGCAAGATTGACGACAACCCAGCAAAAGGCAGCCCAGCACCAAAAATGCCGTCACGCCTCCCCAAGGCACTGGATATAGAGCAAACTCAGCGCCTGATGGAAATTGATGCACAAACCCCTATCGAGATCCGCGACAAGGCAATAATGGAGCTGTTTTATTCATCTGGTATGCGGCTTAGCGAATTGGCTGCGCTGGATCTTACAAGCATTGACCTGAACGACGGCAGCGCGCGCGTGATTGGAAAGGGAAACAAAACCAGAATCGTGCCAATTGGCTCCCACGCCGTGGACGCAATCAAAGAGTGGCTTTCTTGTCGTGACTCTTTATCGAAAATGGATGAACCAGCATTGTTTGTCTCCAAACGTGGCAGCCGCATGCACGTACGCAGCATTCAGGAAAGAGTCAAGCACTGGGCTACTGCACAAACAGTTTCCACACACGTTCATCCACATATGCTGCGCCATTCGTTCGCCAGCCACATTCTCGAATCCAGCCAGGATCTGCGTGCAGTGCAAGAACTTCTTGGGCATAAAAATATCAGCACCACCCAGATCTACACCCACTTGGATTTCCAACATCTAGCTTCAGTTTATGAAAAGGCACACCCAAGGGCGCAAAAGAAAAAATAACCTCTTCCCTTGAAAAATCCCACCACCACCCCCATCCTTAAAACACAGCTGAAAACAAACAACAAGTTGGAGAATAAAGTGGAACAATATCGCGGAACAACCATCCTTTCAGTCCGCAGAAACGGTAAAGTAGTAATTGGTGGTGACGGTCAGGTATCCATGGGCAACACCGTAATGAAAGGCAATGCCCGCAAAGTCAGAAGATTATATGGAGACAAGGTAATCGCTGGATTTGCCGGTGGCACAGCAGACGCTTTCACGCTGTTTGAGCGCTTCGAAGCTAAGCTAGAAAAATACAGCGGCAACCTTACTCGTGCAGCGGTGGAGATGGCCAAAGACTGGCGTACCGACCGTGCTCTGCGCCGCTTGGAAGCACTGCTATGCGTAGCCGACAAAAAGACATCGCTGATCATCACTGGTAATGGCGATGTAATTGAGCCGGAAAAAAACATAATGGCAATCGGTTCCGGCGGTTCATTCGCACAAGCTGCAGCGATTGCAATGCTGGAAAACAGTGAACTTGATGCACACGAGATCGTTGAAAAAGGGCTGCATATCGCAGCTGACATCTGCATCTACACCAATCAGAATTTAACTATAGAAGAACTGGATAGCGTTAGCTAATCGCTTTTTCAAAAGACGTACAGAACAAAAAGACGAGGATTATCATGTCCGAAATGACTCCCAGAGAGATTGTCCAGGAACTGGACAAACATATTATTGGCCAAGAGAGCGCCAAAAGATCAGTAGCGATCGCCCTGCGCAACCGTTGGAGAAGAATGCAACTGGAAGAAAGCCTGCGTAATGAGATCACGCCAAAAAACATTCTGATGATCGGGCCGACCGGGGTTGGTAAAACCGAAATCGCACGCCGCCTGGCAAAGCTTGCCAACGCTCCGTTTATCAAGATTGAAGCCACAAAATTCACCGAAGTTGGCTATGTTGGCCGCGATGTTGAGTCTATCATCCGCGATCTTGCAGACATAGCCGTTAAAATGATGCGGGAACAGGAGATGGCAAAGGTGGGACATCGTGCCGAAGACCAAGCCGAAGAGCGCATTCTTGACATCCTGTTACCTAAGGCTAGCACTACCGATTGGGACGAAGGGGAAAAAGATTCAGAAACCAGGCAAAAATTTCGCAAAAAACTGCGCGAAGGTGATCTGGATGACAAAGAGGTCGAGGTTGAGGTTAATGCTGCACCAATAGGCGTCGAGATTATGGCACCGCCAGGAATGGAAGATATGACCAATCAGCTGCAAAGCATGTTTCAGAGCGTTTCAGGAAACCGTAAACGCACCCGCAAACTCAAGATTAAAGACGCATTAAAGGTTTTGCAGGAAGAGGAAGCTGCAAAACTGATCAACGAAGAAGACATGAAGGCACGCGCAATCCAAAACCTGGAACAAAACGGCATAGTATTCCTAGATGAGATCGACAAGGTTGCCAAGCGTTCTGACAGCGGACCTGACGTATCGCGCGAAGGTGTGCAGCGCGACCTGCTACCTCTGGTTGAGGGATCAACCATCTCCACCAAATACGGCATGGTCAAGACCGACCATATTCTGTTTATTGCATCGGGCGCATTCCATCTAGCTAAGCCATCGGATCTGATTCCTGAACTGCAAGGCAGATTGCCAATTCGAGTGGAGTTGGACGCGCTTTCCGCTGATGATTTTGTAAAGATTCTTACCGAGCCAAATGCCTCACTAACAGAGCAATATATTGCGCTTATGGACACCGACGACTGCACTATCAAATTTAGCGATTGTGGTGTTGCCAAGATTGCCGAATTCGCCTGGCAGGTTAATGAAAGAACTGAAAACATAGGCGCCAGAAGACTGCATACGGTTATGGAAAAACTGCTCGAAGATATCTCGTTTGACGCCGGCAGCGAACACATGAACGAAGTAACCATTGATGCCGCATATGTTGAAAAGCATCTGGAAGAATTATCGAAAGACGAGGATTTAAGCAGGTATATTCTTTGACTAAAACCCACTTTGGATACAAGCAGGTAGAGACGAAAGACAAGGCCAGCCACGTCGCTGAAGTCTTCCATTCCGTTGCCAATAAATACGATACCATGAACGACTTGATGTCTCTTGGCCTGCACCACCTGTGGAAAAAACTCGCTATAGACTTATGCCAATTTCGCCCAGGCAATAAGGCATTAGATGTTGCAGGCGGCACTGGCGATCTGGCAATCAGGATGGCAGAAAAAGTGGGCAAAAAAGGTCAGGTGATCCTGTCTGATATTAACTATTCCATGCTCCAGGAAGGGCGTAACAAAGTTATTGACAGCGGCCACTTTGAAAATATTCAGCTATGCCAGCTGGATGCAGAAAAACTGCCGTTCCCAGACAACTTTTTCGACTGCATAACCATCGGCTTTGGACTTAGAAATGTAACTGACAAAGATGCTGCGCTGCGCTCCTTTTATCGTTGCTTGAAACCTGGCGGTCGCGCAATCATCCTCGAATTTTCCCATGTCACCAGCGAACTATTACAAACACTTTATGACAGCTACTCATTCCGCATTTTGCCAAAACTAGGTAAGATGATTGCTAACGACGAAGACAGCTATCAGTATCTAGCAGAATCAATCAGGATGCATCCAGCACAAGAAGAACTGAAACAGATGATGCAGGATGCAGGATTCGAACGCTGCGATTATCACAACCTAAGCTCAGGGATTGTTGCAGTTCACAAAGGATACAAATTTTGAGACTGACCAAAAAATTGCAACGGATTTTGCGCTATATCGAGATCATAATCATCGCCCTGCAATACGGCCTCGACGAGATAATCCTACAAACCCATATCTTCAAACCTCTTCGCTTTATTATCTTCTTATCCCCATGGTACTGGTCACGCCAGAATCGCAATCTAACTCAAGGAGAGCGCATTCGCAAAGCACTAGAAGAACTTGGGCCAATCTTCGTGAAATTTGGGCAATCCCTCTCAACACGTCCGGATCTTATCCCTCCTGATATAGCCAAAGAGATGAGCAAACTTCAGGATCAAGTACCACCTTTTCCCGGTAGTGAGGCTGCAGCGATAGTTGAGCAAGCCCTAGGAGAAAACATCGAATACACATACCAAGAATTCGACAAAATTCCGCTGGCTTCAGCGTCGGTAGCACAAGTTCATGCAGCCACCAAGCACGACGGCAGCCAGGTGATCGTCAAGATCATCCGGCCTAATATCGAAAAGGCGATCCGCAAAGACATAGATGTGCTCTACTCCATCGCCAGCATGGCTGCCAAATATTGGCGTCATGGTAAACGCCTGCGCCCGGTTGAGGTGGTTGCCGAATTTGAAAAATATATCTGGGATGAACTTGATCTGTTGCGCGAAGCTGCTAACGCATCCCACCTGCGCCGCAATTTTGCTGAATCTGATGACCTGTATATCCCCGAAGTTGACTGGCAACACACGCGCCGCAATGTGATGACCATGGAGCGCATCCACGGTATTCCAATCAAAGAGGTAGAAACCCTAAAAGCCAATGGCGTAAATATGAAGCGTCTTGCGGAAAAAGGTGTCGAGATCTTCTTCACCCAAGTTTTTCAGCACAACTTCTTCCACGCCGACATGCACCCAGGCAATATATTTATCGATGCCACAGACCCAAACGACCCGAAATATATCGGGGTAGATATGGGAATAACCGGCAGCCTGTCACCCAATGACAAAAAATACCTAGCGGAAAACTTTCACGCCTTCTTTAATCGCGACTACCAGAAGGTAGCAGAACTACACGTACGCTCTGGCTGGGTACCTGTTGATACCAGGGTAGACGAATTTGAATCCGCCATACGCTCCACCTGTGAACCGATCTTTGAAAAACCTTTAAAAGAGATTTCCTTTGGCGCACTGCTTATGAATCTGTTCCACGCTGCGCAGCGCTTTAATATGGAAGTACAGCCTCAATTGGTTCTACTGCAAAAGACCCTGCTCAATATCGAAGGGTTGGGGCGCAGCCTTTACCCTGATCTCGACCTATGGCAAACCGCAAAACCATTTATGGAAGAGTGGATCACACAGCAATCGAGCATGGACAACTTCGCCAAATCGATTAAAGAGCAAATGCCACAAATGCTGGAAATCATACCAGAGTTACCACAGATGGTTCTAGATCACATTCGCCATAACAAAGAACAAAATCAATTGATCCAACAACTAAATCAGAAGCTGCAGCGCCTACAAAAAGAGATCGAACACAACCGCAGCCGCACCGCCACCCTTATCTACGGCGCCACTCTAATAATCACCGGCGCCATCGTAGCAAACGCCAGCATGTTCTCATCATCCGTCCTTCAAGACATACCAACATTCAGCTGGTTGCTTGGGGGAGCTGGCCTGGCAATTATCTGGTTTTCGCCGAGGGAATAGCAGAAAATCAAATATGCAATACATTGTTATTTCTTCCAAAAAAATGTTGAATTTCAACATCTAAAGATATACTATCATCGGCTTCAAATCCTAGCTTAGCGAATAGTTTCAATTCAAAATAACTTATGGTGGAAAAATAGTGTCTCAAGCAGAAACTAACAGACAACCAGTATCGAATAAGAGCAACATTTCTCATTTGCAATATGTCCATCCAGATAAAGCTATTATCACTCATAGTGACGATGAAATAGATCTAATTGAGTTAATTCAATCGTTGATCAAACACAAATTTTCAATATTATTAAGTATAATTTTTTCTTTATTATTAGCTATTGTTTATCTATACATTACCCCTCCCGTTTTTCAAGCTACTTCTTATTTCTACCCACCTTCACCAAGCAAAGTTCAATTATTAAACATTTCATGGCTCAGTGGTTATGAAAAAGTTGACGAAGGTGAGATATACTCGGTTTTTCTTAAAAATTTGAAATCAAGATCTTTGCAAAAACAGTTTTTTGAAAGAAATAATTTAGAAGATCACTTTTCCAATAGCATTGAAGCTAATACATTAAATCACACATTATTTGAAAAATTTTCCGAGCTCATATCTTCTAAAGTTAATAAAGACAAGCACTTTGGCTCTTTATCTATTGAATGGAGCAACCCAGCTATTGCCGCGAAATGGGCAAATAGCTATGTAAAATTTGCTGAACAGAAAACGACCGATTTTTTCTATAACAACCTTAGAGGTGCAATCGATAAGAAAATCAGTGATATTGAGCTAAATATCGCTTCAAAAAGAAAGCTTTCTCAAAAAAGAAGAGAAGATAGAATTGCTCTGCTCGAAGAGTCTGCCAAAATAGCTAAAACTCTTGGTATTGACCCAATGCAAAATTCAACCAACAACCTACCCCGGCTCTATCTAGGTCCAAACCAATCTCAAGCATATTCTGGCGACATGTATCTTCGAGGAGAAAAAGCCCTATTATCTGAAGCAAAAGTTCTTCGCAACAGAAACAATGATGATGCATTTATTCCAGGACTCCGAAATTTACAAGAAGAGCTTGATAAACTTCGTTCAATAAAAATCGATACCAATAGTCTCCGTGCAATATCACTTGATCAGCCCGCTTTTCCTCCATCAGGTGCTATCAAGCCGAAAAAGTTTCTAATTTTGGCCTTAACTATTTGCCTAGGCGCAATCATGGGAATACTTATTGTATTAGCCAAATCTTTCCTAAAAACATTTCATGCAACAAACAGTGAAAAATAAGATCCGCAAAGATAGAATATTTGATTTGCCATAGCATTATCTCAAAAAATAAATTGACACCCCCTAGTTGATCAAAAACACTTTCTAACACCTATCTAAACTCACCACTATCTCAAAACATTATCACAACAA
>QZLE01000023.1 GCA_004796365.1 Gammaproteobacteria bacterium
TCAGACTGAATGAAGTTATATTGAGGTGTTCCTGGCAGTAGTAAATCATAGCTATCATTATTATCTACATGTACACCTGTGTTAATCACAAGAACATGTACATTTCCATAGTTATATGAATAGTATGCAAAATCACCACTATTTCCTGAACTCATAAAGTAACTATCAAAATAAGTATTACCAGTACCACTTCCACCAGAAAACTCATGATTTCCGTAAGTAGGAACTATTGGATGATTTCGTAGAAGATCTTTCTCAACATCAAAAAAGTTAATAACGTCATCCATATCTGTTCCGTCAAGTGCGAAGTCACCAACATGCAGAACAAAGTCAGGAGCTTTTGATGCCATGCTTTGGCAAACAGGAAGGTGATCATCATTATCACCATAGGCTGCTACAATATCCTCATACCATGCTGCCTCACGTGTATCGCCATATACAGCAAAACGGAAAGGAAGGCGACTTCCTTTTGGAAGAGCGGTTACAAATGAACCAACAGGACTGGTTGCCCCATCAGATGTAACCGTATAATAGTATCTTGTATTGGTGCTTAGACCAGAAAGAGTCATTTTTCTAATCTTACCTGAAGATATCTGATGGGTAACGTAGTTGCTCATATCTGAATTTACAGAGACCTTGAGAGTCGCAGAATCAGAGTTGTGCGTTTCAAATGATATTCCAACTGAGTCAGTAGTCAGTTGTTGCAAAAAAGGATATACGCGAAATCCTGTTTCAGGATCATCTCCACCAGCAAATGCTGATGATGATAAAATAAAAGCTGTTACTAAAATATATTGAATAAAACGATTAATACTGAGCATTGTCCATAACTCCATGATTCATAGATTGATTCGCTGAAAAAAATGTGGTTGGTTAGCTGAGATTACAAAAGACTACTAGTCACTAAACACTTATATTCTAGCGACAAATTATTAATGTAGTGTTACATAAAAATTAAATAGCTTAGATACTATTAATTCTACAATGTATGGGTCAAGTGATGCTATATACTAGTAAGACAGCGGCGCCAATCATTAGAGCTTGAGAACAACCATATGAAATACCACTTAAATCTTGAAAAATACAGTATAGAAAAGTTTAAAAAAAACCTTAAGAAAAGGGACATGATCCCGAGCCGCGTAGTTCTTAAAGAATCTATAGATCAAAGATTTAATATCATAGCCTCACAAGGGATAAATAACCTCAAGCAGCTTAGTAACGAATTAAAAACAAAGCAAAAAATTGAGAGTTTCTCTAACGACACTGGATTATCAATTGAATATTTATCTATTCTTAAACGCGAAGCAAATAGCTATCTCCCAAGCCCTGTTCAGCTAGCTAAAATCCCAGGGATCAACACATCAATAATCAACTGCTTAGAAAAAATAGGGATTAAGAATACAAAACAGTTATATGACAAGGTAAATTCTGAAAAAGGATTACAACAAATATCTAACCTAACTGGTATATCATTAGATGAATTTAGTGAGTTAGCATCGCTAGCAGATTTAACAAGGTTATATGGAGTTGGCCCTGTTTTCGCGAGAATAATTTACGATGTTGGAATAACCTCTGTCGAAATCTTTGCAAAGTGTACAGCAAAAGAGTTTATTAACATTTATGAAGAATCTACAAATAAAAAGGCAGATTTTGGAGAAAATGAAATAAACTTTAGCATTGAACTAGCTAAGGAGCTAATCAATACATAAGACTATAAGATCTTTGCCATAAACAGCCTATTGGGTGAAACATCAAAAGCTGTAAAAAAAATTAAGTTCCACAAAACGTTTGCTTAACTAATTGGTCAGGAGATGGTTTTTTTGCATAACCATCATAACCAATCTGCTCTTCAAATGGATTTTGAAGAATATTTAAAAATTCATTAAACAAGGTATAGTCATCATTATTCTCTGCTTGTTTAATTACCTCTTCAACAATATGGTTTCGTGGAATATATTTAGGATTAACTGAATTCATAAGATCGACAATGTTTTCAGTAGAATTCCCACTATTAGCTAACCTATTATTGAATTTCTTAACCCATTCATGAATTTCACTTTCTGCCCCAAATAGATTACCAAATTCACATAAGTGATCTAACGGTTCTGCATTTAGGTCAATAACATCAGAGAGAAGCCTAAAGCATAAAGTAAAATCAACGCCGTTTTTTTGCATTAGGTTTAATAATTGCCCTAATAATTTTGAGTCGCTTTCCTGTTGGTCTTGAATACCAATTTTAAGAAGCATCAATTTTAACCATTTGTCTTCAAAAAAATGACCAAATTCAGTTAAAGCCTCTTCAATAATTGAAACAGCTTTATCCTGATTTTCATGAATAAGAGGTAAAAGGGCCTGCCCTAATCTAGCCAAATTCCACTGGGCAATTTCACCTTGATTACCATATGCATACCTACCCTGATAATCGATCGAACTAAACACCTTACGTGGGTTATATTCATCCAAAAAGGCGCAAGGACCATAATCAATAGTTTCACCAGATATAGACATATTATCGGTATTCATTACACCATGAATAAACCCTAATGACATCCACTTAGCCACCAAATCTGCCTGAGATTTTAAAACAGATTTATAGAATGAAATATATTTATTATCGGCATCTAAACATTCTGGATAGAGCCTTTTAATTGTATAATCAGCTAGCGTTGTAACAGATTTCATATCTCGCTTGTTTGAGAAATACTCAAACGTCCCAACCCTTATATGACTTAGGGCAACTCTGGTAAAAATTCCTCCAGGCTTTTTGGACTCACGAACAACATTTTGCCCAGTGGTTACAGCAGCCAGCGCACGTGTAGTCTTTATGCCTAATGCATTCATAGCTTCACTGAGGATATATTCTCTGATTACCGGCCCAAGAGCAGAACGGCCATCACCAGCACGTGAGTATGGAGTTAATCCTGCTCCTTTTAGCTGGATATCCCAGCGCTGTCCATCTTGTCCTACAACTTCACCTATAAGAATCGCCCTACCATCACCAAGCTGAGGAACATATCCGCCAAATTGGTGTCCTGCATAAACCGTTGATAATGGATCTGATCCTTGCGGCAAAATATTACCAGAAAAAATTTGAGCCTTAATGCCAGAGTCTGTATCTAAAAAATCAATACCAATCTGCCTTGCAAGCAGGTTATTAAAAGCAAATAGCTTAGGCGATTCAACTGGGGTAGGGTTCACTTTTGAATAAAACTTATCTGGCAATTCAGAAAATGAATTATCAAAATGAAGGCCAAAGAAGTCACTGTCTTTTACCGAAGAGATGTTACTACTGATATTATCCATAATTGCACCTTAAGCAAATGCACAACTCAATTATAAATTGGACAAGCAACTGAATATATTTATCAATAATTATATCCAAAGTCCCATCGCTTTTTATCTTTCGTATGAATTTATTAAACTTTGGTAATACCCCAATATCTTTTGTTGCTATAAGGCACATTGTATGTTTTTGCTAAAAAAAAACATACTCTACCACCTATTTTTAAAGCATTTTTTTGCAATACCTTATACTTTTGGTTAATACCAATCAAAACAATAATCATTTATATTAACCCTTCAGGAAGAAATAAAACAAAGCTACATAACAAAACATCGGAGGAAAACAATGAAAACAAAAATTAAAATATCAGCGGTACTTATTATTTGCACAATGCTATTTGGCTGTATAACAGCAATGATCGATATAGGTGGATACAAACTTGGAATTAGAAAAACCGGAACTGGGCAACCAACAGTAGTTCTTGAAAGCGGCCTTGGCGCAGGACATGATCATTGGACAGATGTCCAAGCAGCCATTGAACAACAAACAACTGTAATGTCATACGACAGAGCCGGCATTGGTCAATCCGAGGCAAGCCCAAATGAAAGAACAGCTAAAAATATGGCAATAGAGCTTCACACTTTATTAGAAAAATCCCAAACACCTCCTCCATATGTTCTTGTTGGTCACTCACTAGGTGGATTTATCATTAGAATGTTCGCAGATATGTATCCAGATGAATTTGCTGCAATGGTTTATGTTGATGGATCGCATGAGGATTATTATACCTACCTTCAATCCACAATGACTGAAGAAGAGTGGCAGGAACTTAAACAAAAAGAAGCTCAATCAATGGCATTTGCACCTGAAGCAATAAAGCAAGAAAAAGCACTATTTAGTGTTAGTGAAGAACAAGTCAGAAATACTGTAATTCCAGATGTTCCATTTATTGTTCTATCTAGCTCTAAAACATCACCTCCTTACGTTACTGAAGAGGTTATTGAAACATTTCAAGGAATGCATGCAAGCCTGGTTGAACAAGTATCACCAGAAAACGGTATACATATAATTGTTGAGGATACCAGTCATAATATTGCAACTGAAAACCCTGAAGCTGTTATTGATGCAATCAAAACTGCTTTAGAGATGGTTGAGTAAAAATCAGAATAAAAAGTTAAATTTAGCAGCCCTCTTTTTTATTCTATAAAGAGGGCTGTTTCTATTTTGACTCTCAACTACTACGCACACAAAAAACAAAAACAATGAGTCACATTCTATTAAAAAATGTTCTGGTCTAATGGAACCGGACAGGATTACAGCGCATCGCAGACTGCAGAAGCAGTAGGTATAGATAAAAGGCTGATTTATAGCTGGATTAATAA
>QZLE01000165.1 GCA_004796365.1 Gammaproteobacteria bacterium
CATTTGTTTCAAAAGCAATTGGTAGGCCGCTGGCAAAAGTTGCTGCAAGATGCATGGTAGGTAAGACTCTGGAAGAGCAAGGCACACTGGAAGAGATCAAACCACAACACTTTTCAGTTAAGGAATCAGTATTTCCATTCTTGAAATTTAAAGGTGCAGACCCAATCCTTGGCCCAGAGATGAAATCAACTGGTGAGGTTATGGGTGTTGGAACTACCTTTGCCGAGGCATTCCTAAAATCGCAAAAGGGGGCAAGTGTTCAGCTTCCTGAAGAAAGAAATAAGGCGTTCGTAAGTGTTAGAGATGCTGATAAACCTGCAGCTGTTGAAGTAGCAAAACAGTTAATTGACAAAGGTTTCTCAGTGATTGCTACACGCGGAACTGCTAGAGTGTTGGAAGAAAATGGAATCGAATGTGAAACTATTTTCAAGGTGCTTGAAGGAAGACCGGATATTGTAGATGTGATGAAAAACGGCGAAGTATCGCTGATTATCAATACCACAGAAGGTAAACAGGCGATCGCAGACTCATTCTCAATCAGACGCGAAGCCTTGAATAGAAAGATTCCATATACTACAACTATAGCTGGAGCGCGGGCGACTATTATGGCACTTGATCATCTTGATAATGAATCAGTGTACTGCCTACAAGAGTTACATTAAGGATAATTAAATATGAATAAAGTACCTTTAACGCTAAAGGGAGCAGAAAAACTACGCGAAGAGCTTAGAAAGCTTAAGCAGGAAGAGAGACCCCAGGTGATTCAGGCAATTGCTGAGGCAAGAGAGCATGGGGATCTTAAAGAGAACGCCGAATATCATGCAGCGCGTGAACAGCAGGGGTTTATCGAAGGTCGTATCAAAGAGATTGAAGGTAAGCTAAGCAACTGTCAGGTTATCGACGTAACCGAGATGGATGCAGGTGGCAAGGTCATCTTTGGTTCAACCGTAGTGCTGCTTGATATTGAAACTGAAAAAGAAGAGAGATATCAGATTGTTGGTGACGATGAGGCTGATATTAAACAAGGTCTTATCTCAGTTTCATCGCCAATTGCCAGAGGGTTGGTAGGCAAGGAAGAAGGCGATGAAGTCTCTGTTCCTGTGCCAGGTGGCATGCGAGAGTTTGAAATATTGGAAGTTCTTTATATTTAAGATATCCAAAAAGCACGTAATACCGCTGCAGGTCAGTATTCATATCATATAGGTAAAAAAGGCGAACCAAAGTGTTCGCCTTTTTTCTTGTGCTTAAATTCTATGGATAGATATCAGTCATAAAATATGGAGCTTTATTTCATAAAGCATGCAGATATTGCCGTTCTGTTACTAGCCAAAGTGATAACTGCTTCACCAAATTAAAATATAACATTCGTATCGAAAAGAATTATCTTTATTATAAATTATAGTAAATATAAGAAATGCTAGGCTTAAGTTATTGCTTTTTCAATAAAAAAACAATATTTCTTTCGGCTCATATCAAGGTGACTAGTTGTATTTGTATTGTGAATAGTAGATATATGCAGCTTCTTGTTTCATGAATAGCAGCAATGTGGTTCTATTAAAGAAAGATAATAAAAAAAGATGGGTTGTAGGAGAATAAAAATGACGTGTTGTAAAGTAGGTATTGTTGATTTCTCAGTTTATCTTCCTGAACAAACAATAACTGCAGAAGAATTTTCTAAAGAAGTAGATGTTCCAGTTGATGTGCTTAAAGAAAAAATGGGAATTCATCGTAAATTTGTAGGAGGCCCAGAAGAT
Organism: Gammaproteobacteria bacterium; assembly: GCA_004796365.1. GTDB lineage: Bacteria > Pseudomonadota > Gammaproteobacteria > QZLD01 > QZLD01 > QZLE01. Next base: position 1,755 of record QZLE01000165.1, read on the forward strand.
CACCCAGGTATTATGGCTGTAAAGGCATCTAAAGATGTCTTACAGAAAACCGGTATTGAAGCTGAAGAAATTGATCTAATTATTTATACCGGTGAAACATATGCTGAGTATACATGCTGGACAGTTGGTATTTATATACAGCAGCAAATAGGTGCTACAGCTGAAAGTTGCTATGCATTTGATCTATCGTTTCGATGTGCAGGCTCGCCACTGGGATTAAAAGTAGCGCAAGAAATGATGATGGCTGACCCAAAACTTAAGACAGTTTTAGTAGCTGGTGGCAATGCTAATGCATATCTAATTAATCATAAAGACCCAAGACAAAGCTTTATGTATAACATGTCACCGTCGGCCTTTGCGACAATACTTAAGCGAGATCTTGATGAAAACCAAATTGTTGGCACTGGAATTTTGACTGATCCAGTTTTTGCAACAGATGTGGTTTGTACGCATGGCGGTTCACGCAATCAAATGACTTTGGAAATGGCAAAAGATATTGTTGAAAACCCAGAGCTATTGGATGAGATAAATAAAATAACCCTAACTGATCCTGAGCGTATGAAAGAGGATTTGGCTCAGAGATCATTACCAGATTTTACTGGAGTAGTTGGTCGTGCATGTAAGGTAAACTCTTATAAAACTAGTGAAATCGATTACTTGTCTATGGTGGCAACAAGCCCAAGATCACAGTTTAGCATTATGGATGAGCTTGGTATCGCTCGGGATAAAACTGATTATCTTTATGATTATGGTCATTGTGGCCACAGCGATAATTGGATTGGTCTTGATTTAGGGCTCAAGTCTGGAAAGATCAAAGACGGTAGTCTAGTTTGTTTATTAGGTGCAGGTACTGGGTATGCATTTTCAAGTGCACTGATTCGCTGGGGCAAGAATAAATAGGTGGTAATGATGAATAAAAAAAAAGAACAGCTTTTTCAGCAAAAAAAAATGAGCGCAGAAGCAGCCCTTGACTTAGTTCAATCAAAGGATTATATCGTTACAGCACTGGCTGGTGGCGAGCCAGTTGAGTTGCTACATAAACTTCATACGATCAGAGAAAATGGTGTTCGGGACTGTGAAATGTCATCAACGCTGCCGATGGCAAATTATGAATTCATTAAAAACCCGGAGTATTCAGATACTATATTTGTAGGGTGTTGGTTTTTTTCCGCAGGAGTGCGAGCAGCTCATCCTGCAGGAAATGTGAGCCATGTCCCTAAACACCTTCACTCGGCACTATATAAACGCCTCTTTGCAATGGCAGATCGTCGCAAAGTTCTCTTCTGTAGCTGTTCTCCGATGGATAAACATGGGTATCTGAGTATGGGAATGGGTTGTACGTATGAAAGGGATCTTGTTGACCATGGAGCAATTGTAATTGTTGAAGTAAATCCCAATGTGCCGCGTACATTAGGTGATACTCGTATCCATATAACTGAAATTGATGCAATTGTAGAAACCAATAATCCAGTTCCTGCGCTTCCAGATATTCCAATTAATGAAAAAGACAAGAAAATTGGAGAATTTATAGCTGAGCAAATAGAAGATGGTTCAACTATTCAGCTTGGTATTGGCGCTATTCCAAATGCAGTAGCAGAATCGTTAAAGGTTAAAAATCAATTAGGTATCCATACAGAAATGTTCACTGATGGCATGGCAGATTTGATTGAATGCGGAGCAGTAGACCACTCTCAAAAAACTCTATATCGGGGTCAGGCAATAGCTACTTTTGTATTGGGCTCAAAAAGACTATATGACTTCGTGGATGATAATCCTGGCGTTTTATTTAAAACCGGTAGTTGGACAAATGATCCATACGTTGTTGCCCAAAACCATAAAATGGTGTCAATAAACACTTCAATTGAAGTTGATCTAATGGGGCAGTGTTCTTCAGAGTCTATTGGGTTGAGACAATATTCAGGAACAGGTGGGCAGGCTGATACAGCAATTGGGGCACAAATGTGCCCAGAAGGAAAGTCATTCATTGCATTATATTCAACTGCAGATGTAAAAGATGATGAAGGTAATACTAAATCGGTTTCATGTATCGTTCCTACGCTAAAGCCAGGCTCAGCCGTAACGCTTTCAAGGAACGATGTGGACTATGTTGTCACTGAATACGGGGTTGCCTGGTTACGCGGTCAGTCTATACGTGAGCGTGTTAAAAGGCTTATTGCTATAGCGCATCCTGATTTTAGAGATCAGCTAAAGTTTGAGGCTGAGCAGAATAGGGTTTGGTAAATAGTAGTCGCCCTGATATTTTTTCTAGTTACTTTTTCTTTGGCAACTCGATTTTGGGATCGCCGTGATTCCGCTTGAATATCAGAATAATATGTCCGATGTTGTGAATTAAAAATGCACCGGTTTCTTCGCAGATTTTGGTGGCTATTTCTTTTCGCTCTTCACGTTCAGCAGGAATCTTAACTTTTATCAGCTCGTGATGGTCAAGTGCGATTTTGATCTCTTTCAGTACAGCCTCGGTAAAACCTGCATTGCCGAGCCTTACTACCGGGTCGAGGTTGTGACCAAGCTTCTTAAGGTGTTTTTTCTGAATTTGAGACAATGATTCCATGGTTTTTCCAGCAAGGTAATAATTTTTCGAACAAAAATTTGTTCAATAGTTTAAAATAGGCGCAGATTCTATCATTGCTAAGTGATTAGTGGAATTAAAATTTATAGGTTATTGAATGGCAAGAAGTAAATCCAGCGGTGCATGGCTCAAAGAGCACTTTGACGACGAATACGTTGAGTTAGCCAAAAAAGAAGGTTACCGCTCCCGCGCAGTATATAAACTAAAAGAACTCCAGCAAAAAGATAAACTATTGAAGCCGGGAATGTTGGTTATTGACCTTGGAGCTGCGCCTGGGGCTTGGTCACAGTATATAGCCGAGGTCGTTGGCTCTAAAGGCGAAGTAATTGGTCTGGATATTTTACCGATGGATACTATTCCCGGCGTTACTTCAATTCAGGGCGATTTTCGTGAAGATGATGTTTTTCATCAACTTTTGGAAATAATTGGGGATAGAAAAGTCGATGTTGTTGTCTCAGATATGGCGCCAAATATGAGCGGACATAGCGGTGTCGATCAGCCGCGAGCCATGTATCTTGTTGAATTGGCTATAGAACTGGCAAAAGAAACCCTGAAGCCTGGTGGTGACTTTATAGCAAAGGTATTTCAGGGAGAGGGGTTCCAGGAGACCATGAAAGATCTGCAGCAGTCGTTTGCAAAGGTTTATACCAGAAAACCAAAAGCCTCAAGACCGAGAAGTCCAGAGGTATATTATGTGGCTAGAAACCACAAGATAGATTAAAATGCAGTGTATGCATAAAAAAATGAGGTAAAACACCTTGAGTGATAAGGCAAGAATAGTTTTATTGTGGGTCGTTGTAGCGCTTGTGCTAATGATGATCTTTAGTAGTTTTCAAAGTGGAATGGGGGCTGTTGAGCGTCCATATTCAGATCTTTTGGCAGATATCAGACAAAATAATATCGCAGAGGTGGTTATCGAAGACAGCGATATTCTTGTATTAAGAAAAGATGGCGCCAGATACAAAACCTTCTCTCCAGAAACTGACAATGGTTGGTTGATTGGCCAGCTTTCAGACAATGGAGTAACCATTAAAGGCCAGGATGCTGAAGAATCCAGCATCTTCATGCATATTCTGGTCTCGTGGTTGCCGATTATCGTAATCGTTGGTGTCTGGATTTTCTTTATGCGCCAGATGCAAGGTGGCGGCGGCGGAAAGGGCGGAGCCTTTTCTTTCGGTAAAAGTAAGGCACGCCTACTAAATGAAGATCAGGTAAAAGTTAGCTTTAACGACGTTGCAGGTGCAGAAGAGGCCAAAGAGGAAGTTGGCGAGTTGGTTGAATTTCTGCGTGATCCGGGCAAATTCCAGCGCCTAGGTGGCAAGATCCCACGTGGCGTGCTTATGGTCGGTTCTCCGGGAACCGGTAAAACTCTTCTTGCAAAAGCCATTGCAGGTGAAGCTAAAGTACCATTCTTTACGATTTCAGGTTCAGATTTTGTTGAAATGTTCGTTGGTGTAGGTGCATCTCGTGTTCGTGATATGTTCGAACAAGCAAAAAAACATGCTCCATGCATCATCTTTATCGACGAGATCGATGCAGTTGGTCGTCATCGTGGGGCTGGTCTTGGTGGTGGACATGATGAGCGTGAGCAGACCCTTAACCAATTGCTAGTTGAGATGGATGGATTTGAAGGTAACGAGGGCGTAATCGTTATCGCCGCTACAAACCGTCCTGATGTCCTTGATCCGGCTCTTTTAAGACCGGGGCGTTTTGACAGACAGGTTGTTGTTCCTCTACCTGATATCAAAGGTCGAGAGCAGATCCTAAAAGTACATATGCGCAAGGTACCACTTGCAGACGATGTAGTAGCAAAGACGATTGCGCGTGGTACCCCAGGTTTCTCTGGTGCAGATCTTGCCAACGTAGTAAATGAAGCAGCTCTGTTTGCAGCTCGTGAAAACAAACGTACTGTAGATATGGACGACTTTGAGAAGGCGAAAGATAAAATTATGATGGGGGCAGAGCGTCGCTCCATGGTCATGAGCGAAGAAGAAAAGCGCAATACTGCTTACCATGAGTCAGGACATGCAATTGTTGGTTATCTGATGCCAAGTCATGATCCAATTCACAAAGTAACAATTATTCCACGCGGCAGAGCTTTGGGTGTGACCTTCTTCTTGCCGGAGCAGGATAAGTTCAGCGCCAGTAGGCAAAGTCTTAATAGTCAGATTGTATCGTTATATGGTGGTCGAATTGCTGAAGAGATGATCTTTGGTGAAGGTGCTGTTACTACTGGAGCATCAAATGACATCAAACGTGCAACCGAACTTGCGCGTAATATGGTAACTAAGTGGGGGCTTTCCGATCTCGGTCCCCAGGCATTTGGTGATAACCAGGAAGAGGTATTTTTAGGGCACTCAGTCTCGCAAAATCAAACCATTTCCAGCGCTACTATGAAGCTTATTGATGAAGAGGTGAGAAAGATTTTGGATGATAATTATGCTCAAGCCAACCAGATTCTTACTGATAACATCGATAAACTGCATGCCATGTCAGATGCTTTGATGAAGTATGAAACCCTTGATCAGGATCAAGTAAAAGAGATTATGGATGGCCTGCCGGTTTCTGAGCCTGAAGGCTGGAATGGAAATGGTGACTCCGGTTCAACCGGTGGTAATGCTACTGATAAAGCTACTGTAAATGTTAATGACAGTGGTGAGAAAGAAGATATAGATGCTTCTGCAGAGTCAGGTACTAAGCATTAGTTCAAAGTGATTTGATAAAAGGGCAAGCTTCGGCTTGCCCTTTTTGGTTAAGAACAACATGAAACTCAAATGCGCAACCAGAACAATTGATCTCTCAACGCCGAAAGTTATGGGGATAATCAATGCCACGCCGGATTCATTCTCTGATGGCGGATTTAATCTGAATGCGGAAAAGGCTGTAGAATCTGCTTTGCAAATGGTTAAAGATGGTGCTGATATTATCGATATTGGCGGTGAATCATCACGCCCCGGTGCTGATAACGTGTCTGTGGAAGAAGAGCTAAATCGCGTAATTCCTGTAATAAAAATTCTACGTAGCAGTAGTACAATCCCGATTTCAATCGATACTGTTAAGCCTGAGGTTATGAAGGCTGCAGTAGAAGCTGGTGCAGACATTATCAATGACATCTCAGCATTATCTGCTCCTGGGGCTATAAATGTAGTCCTGCAAACAGGTGCGGCGGTTTGCCTGATGCATATGCAGGGTAAGCCACATACAATGCAGGATAATCCCGTTTACAGTGACGTAACAGGTGATGTAATTCATTATCTGCAGCAGCGTGTTGAGTTCTGTATGAAATCAGGTATTGGTGCGAACCAGATTATACTGGACCCAGGATTTGGATTTGGCAAAACAGTAGAGCATAATTATCACCTGTTTGCTAAACTTGAATCTATTGTAGATCTTGGATATCCGGTATTAGTTGGGGTCTCGCGCAAATCAATGATTGGCAATGTATTGGATAAGCCTGTTCAACAGAGGGGTGCGGGCGGTCTGGCATTGGCCGCAATTGCTGTCAAGATGGGAGCAAAGATCATACGTGCACATGATGTGGTGCATACAGCAGATGTATGTAAGGTAATTTTGGAATTAATGAAATATTGATCGTTTATGAATTGGTCAATAGCAAGGTAATAAATATGGTTAAAAAGTATTTTGGTACTGATGGTATTCGTGGGCAGGTTGGTCAATACCCAATCTCGGCTGATTTTATGCTAAAACTTGGTTGGGCTGCTGGTAAGGTATTTTCACAACAGTGTGGAAAGAAGGTGATTATTGGTAAAGACACCCGTATTTCCGGATATATGTTTGAATCAGCATTGGAGGCTGGCCTTGTTGCTGCTGGGTGTGATGTTGTTTTGTTAGGCCCAATGCCGACCCCTGCTATTGCTTATCTGACCAGAACTTTAAGAGCATGCGCTGGTATAGTTATCAGTGCTTCGCACAACCCTCATCACGATAATGGTATTAAATTTTTCTCTGCAGAAGGGACTAAATTAAGTGATGAGTTAGAGCTGGCAATTGAAGCAGAGCTTGAAAATGAAATAGACACAGTAGATTCTGAGCAACTTGGTAAGGTAACAAAGATTGATGCTGAAGGCAGGTATATTGAATATTGTAAGCATTCAGTAATGTCTCCGTTGCATCTTCGTGGAATGAAGATTGTTCTGGATTGCGCAAATGGAGCAACCTATAAAGTTGGACCGAGTGTATTTGAAGAGATGGGTGCAGAAGTTATCTCACTTGGAGTTGATCCTGATGGTCTAAATATTAATGTCGATTGCGGTTCTACCAAACCTCAGATACTTGCAGATAAAGTAAAAGAAGCTGGCGCAGATATTGGCATTGCTTTCGATGGTGATGGTGACAGAGTAATTATGATCGATGAAAATGGTGAAGAAGTCGATGGTGATGAACTTGTATTTATTATTGCTGATGCCAAGCATAAAAAGGGAGAATTAAAAGGCCCTGTAGTTGGAACTCTAATGAGTAACTTCGGTATGGAAAAGGCCCTAAACGAGCTCGGAATCCAATTTAGGCGTGCTAATGTAGGTGATAGATATGTTCTAGAGCTTATGCAGAATGAGGGTGGCATTATTGGTGGTGAATCATCTGGACATATTATTTGTTTGGAGCGCTCAACCACTGGTGACGGTATAGTTGCAGCGCTTCAGGTTCTAGAAGTAATGGTAGCCACAGGAACACCTCTTAAAGACCTCAAAAATGGGATGTCCAAGTACCCACAGCAAATGATAAATGTAAAAGGGGCAGATAAAACAAGATTAGGGACTTCCCAGGTTATTGCAGACGCTGTGGCAAAGGCAGAAGCAGAGATGGCAGATACTGGTAGAGTATTATTAAGGCCATCTGGAACTGAAGATAAGGTCAGGGTGATGGTTGAAGGCAGTGATGAAGCTCAAGTTAAGAAGTTAGTAGAGTTCCTGGCCGATGTTGTTAGAGAGGAATTGGTCTCTTAATCAAAAAACACACCATCCTTTTTCAACTGAGAATGACGATAATCAATAATCATTAAAATACCTCGCAGAATCAATGGATAAACGGTAATTTTTGTTAAGAAAATACCGTTTATCCAATAGTTTTTACCTCTAATCTTATATCAAAAAAAACTATAAAACCCTTAACAGAAAACCCATATTTTTAGGAATACTATATAACTATAGTGTTGAGAAAGAGGACCCCGGCTATGGCAGGCTATGCGGCTATTAACCAAATCATAAACTCTGGTTTTCCTTTGGCTATTATTGAAACAGATAGTAATCAGCGAGTTATGTCTATGCTTACAGAGTTTAGCATTAAACGAGGAGGCGCCCTTTACCGCTGGGTAAAAGGTGAAGGTATCCATCGTTGCGGCATGAACCATATTTTAGTACCACGTACTGATACAGCCAATCGTTTTCTAGCATACGTTAATCATGCAAACCATTTTGGAATGTATATGGTAGAAGATTTTGACGAATGCCTTGAAGACGACTCAGTACAGATTGAATTGTTACGAATGGCGGCCAAAACTGATAATATCAGAAGAGTTATTGTTGTTATAACTGATAAGGCCAAAATACCAAAGCATTTGTCACAGATAACTGTTACGGTAAAGCACACAAATAGCTCAAGGAATAGAGCAGTTATGATTTAAAATGGATAAGTTATTTCAGTAGGATTCAAGTGCATATCTGGGGATGTATTTGCGCTATATGCTAATAAGTTGCAGGGTATTGCAACAGAATCATAATTATTCCATTGTGATCGGCATTTGTAAGCTGTTTGGCATACTATGTTTGAATGATTCGGTATTTTTTATAATACTGAATAATCTATTATGTATAAAAAGTAAAAAATTAGCAGGAATAAAATGAACGATATAAAACATTTAAGGAATACTTTGTGGACAAGTAAGTTTTCTAAGCAGGACGAAGCGGCAATGGAGGAAGTTGCGGCTACTGTTGAAGGTTCCAGCTCGCCGTTTAAGGAGCTTATTCTCTTTGCTTTGGAAAATACCAAAAAAGATGTTGCTGATGGTAATTTCAAGGTTGCTGCTAAAGAGCTTAGTTTAGTCCATGAACTACCAGTAAACGAAGAAGAAGTTGAAGAATGGGATTTTGCCTGGTTTTATAAAAATCAACTGGGTGAATATTTTGATAAGAACAAAAATATTGATCGTGTAAAACAGGTAATTGATTATCTTGCTGAATCTCAAAAGCGTTTAAAGCAATAGGTAACGGCCCCTATATAATTTCTCTTGCCAAGAAAAAACAGGTGTATTTGCTATTCTTACATTAGATTGTATACAAATCATTGTAACTGGAGAAGATGCTAGAAATGATAATCAAAACCAAATCTATTAAGAGAGTTGCTCTATCAATCATTGCTGCATTTATTGCATTCTCTGGTTACGTAAATGCGCTGCCTATTGATGCCTATAACCAGTACAAGCAAGCAGTAAAACAGTTTAGAGCAAAAGAATATAAAAGCGCACAATCAGTTTTTGCTAAGCTCGCTGATGAGTATTCATATGCACCTGCGATGCTGAAGCTAGGTGTAATTCAACAAAAAGGATATTTAGCCAAGCCAAATTATGAAAGGGCAAGATACTGGTTTAAAAAGGCGTCTGAACTTGATGACCCTGAAGCTCAATATCAATATGCCAAGATGTTAGAGAGAGGCCTTGCTGGTGAAAAAAATGTTGAAGCGGCAGCAAAGTGGCGTCACCGTTCTGCTGAACTAGGCCATAAAGTAAGTCTATATGATCTGGGGATAATGTATTTTTATGGGAAAGGGGTAGAGCAGAGCATTGAAACTGCAGCAATAATGCTTATCAAGTCAGCGGATAAAGGATATAAATACTCAAAAAGCCGCCTTTTTACTATGAAAAGGTTGCTTAATGCTGAGAAGGAAAAAGGGGATGCAATAGCTCATTATTTGCTTGGAACTCTGAATCGAAAAGGTTATGCCGGATTTCGCCCCAATGATGCTGACGCATTGAAGCTATACACATATGCTGCTGAAAAAGGCGTAGCCAAGGCGCAATATGAAATTGCCCAATTTTATTACTATGGTAGAGGAGTTAAAAAAAGCTATAAAAAGGCGGCAAAATATTACAAATTGGCATCAGATCAAGGTGATATATTTGCCATGAAAAAGCTTGCAGTAATGCACCTCAATAAACAGGGGGGATTAAGTAATAAATCTCTTGAAATTATTCCTCTTTTGGAAAAATCTGCAGCCGGTGCTCACCAATATTCCCAAAGAAAACTTGGTTACATGTACCTAACAGGGGATATGGTTAAGCAGGATAAGAAAAAGGCTTTTGATTTATTGATGGCTGCTGCCAAGCAACACGACGCTTTTGCTCAAAGAACTATTGGAGATATGTACCAAAAAGGTAATGGTGTTACAAAAGACCAAAATGAAGCAACTTATTGGTATACTTTGGCTGCTGAAAATGGCGACAAAGATGCAAAAGAATTGCTCCGTAGGGCAAATAACACTAACGAATAACCTCTGGTTCTTAACTTTTCTTTACATCCACTTTTTTCTATATAAGTAGATAATATTGCAACATAAATAATTGGATATATTAACCCATACCAATCGGTATCGTGCTTTTTTGTTTTGTATGTTGGCGGGTTTAAGCTTTAACAATTATATGAATATTATTTAAGTTGCTGATAATTAGTGTTATATTTTAGCTCCCCGCTAAATTTGTAACAGGCAGTTAAAGTGAACAAGAAGGATGATAAACTAAGGGTGTTGGCCCACACCGAAAATATCCATGGCCATGACATAAAATTTTATAAGCAAATGATTGAAGGAACCGAGTATGTGGTTCCTACTCACGTAAATCGAGTCGACTGTGAAAAGGCAAAAGGTTGGCAAATTCGTCGAATAAGAAAACATCAGCCAAAACTAGATAAATTTATACCTGATAGAAAATTTTCAGACCAACATGCCTCGCTCAATATGGCAGTTGAGGTATTACGTATTCATCTAAAAAATATTCAGCCCATGGATGTTATTCCGTTTGCATTAAAAGACTCCAAAAAAGGGGTAAATAAAACAGGGTATCCTGGTGTTCGTCTTGATTGGGATAAACGCAAAGGGAAAAAATTCTATGAGTTAAGTGTAGAGGTTACTATTGGTAAATATGATCCTACTACATACAAAGCCTTCTATGTTGGCACAGAAAATACAATTACCCAGGAAAGGCTAGATTCAGCTATGGCTGAAGCAATTGCATGGCGTGAACAGCTTGTTAGAAAACTCATTGTCGAAAAAGATGTTTTGATACCAGAATCGGTTGATATTGCGAGAAAGAATAATCATAAGGTAACGGTTGCTCAGATCAACAAGTTGTTAAAGCAGATAAAGACCAAAGACAAGAATAAGATTAAGGTGGGCAAGGAGCTGCTTGCGCGGCATAATCTTTAATTCTGGCTTATTATTCCAAGACCTTTTTGAATAAATTGCAACAAAGGTCTTGGGAAAAAATCTCAGAATTACTTTTTGCTAGCAGTTTAACACTGAGTCACTAAGTGATTTCCAACTTGATTTGGATTCTCAATATGACGAAGCTATTCTCTTGCCAAATTCTTTAAACTCAGTATTATTAACAAACTTTCAATGCGGGGTGTAGCGCAGCCTGGTAGCGCACATGCATGGGGTGCATGTGGTCGGAGGTTCAAATCCTCTCACCCCGACCA
>QZLE01000069.1 GCA_004796365.1 Gammaproteobacteria bacterium
GATATATCCTGTTTAGAAATGATAAAATCGTTAATTCAAGCGGCACTGTGATTGGTGACATTAAAGCATATGCGCTTGAAGAAGCAGGTTATGAAGACCCTGAGCTTCATGATGGTGATTTTAGTTATGCTGTGGCTGCAATCGATAAGTCAGGTAATTTAAGCTTAGTCAGTGAATCTATTGAAGTAACGCTTGATCTTCGAGCCCCGCAGGCTTATATAACTAAACCTGATATCAATACCCAGTTTGATAAATCGCTATTTATTAAAGCTGTGAGCGAAGATACAGATATCGCAAGCGTGTTATTCCAATATCAAAAGGAAGGAGAGCAAAGCTGGGTTGATATTGGCTCATCCGATTTGTATTCACCATTTGAAACAGTATTGGATCAACAAAACCTTACATACGGTATTTATAAATTACGAGCAATTGCAACTGATAATGCTGGCAAGACCGATCTAAATGCTTCTGAAGTTGTTGTTGAATATAAAGATATATCAGCACCTGCAACACCTGTCGGATTTGTATATTCTGTTGATGGTGGTTCAGTAAATCTTGAGTGGGAAGAAAACTTCGAAGCAGATCTTGCTGGCTATCATGTATATCGTCGTGCTGAAAATGGTACGCAAGTGCAAATAACAACAGATCCGCTTCAAGATTCATCTTATACTGATTCAGATTTACAAGATGGGGTATATTTCTACTCATTAAAGGCTGTTGATAATACCGGAAATCAATCCACTAGCTTCACTGCTGAAGCTAGAGCAAACATTTATACTCCTTCTGTTATACAGCCATATACACCTCGCTTTGATAGCTTGATTGAGATAGAAGGAACAGGAGAAGTTAATTCAACAGTCTTTATCACAATAACCAACTCGTATGGCTCAAAATCAACGTATGTAGAACCTACTGACAGCGAAGGTTGGTTTTTACTAAATGAAGCTCTACTTGAAGTAGGTGAGAACTTCATTGAAATCAAAATTGAAGATTCTGTTCGTAATCTCAGTAAAACTCTACAAACACACGTTGTCGTTGCTGAAATGGTATTGCCGCCTATAGGGTTATCCTCAGTAGTTTCTGACTATAATGTTGCATTAGACTGGGATGATCATAGCAATGACGCTGTTGTAGGTTATCGAGCTTATCGTGACGGACAGTCTGTGCTACCAAATTCAGCTCCGGTTGTAGTATCTAGCGCTGAATCAAGAGATCAGTCAGACGGGCCAGAACTTACTATAGATGGAAATGAGCAGACTTATTGGAATCCTCTATCTATCAATACAGGAACTGAACGGTCTATTAATGGGCAGTGGCTTCTTTTGTCATTGGATAAGCCAGAACTTCTAACAGGTGTTGATGTAACTTGGCAACATCCTGAGTATATTGCAAACGAGTATGATATTCAGGCTTATGATGGAAGTGTTTGGGTAACTATTCATCAAGTAATCGGTAAGTTCGATACAACAAATTCAATTTCTTTTGACTATCCATACTATACAGATAAGGTCAGGATGGTATTGCGTGATACTGTTAAGCCTTCTAAATACTATTCCAGACCAGCAAGATTGGCTGAGATTGCTCTTCATGCAATTTCTTTGACACAAGAGTCAGAATTAGAAGACTTAGTACAGGATGGCACTTATAAGTACAGTGTTTCTGCTGTAACTAGTGCAGGATTTGAAACAGCACCAAGTGATTTTGTTAAGGTTGATGTTGGTGATGTAACTGCTCCGGATCCTGTCATATTATCTCATAACGTATTCGGCTCAGAGGTGCAGCTTTCCTGGACAGCTAGTAATGCAGATGATTTATCTCATTACTTAATTTTCAGGAATGATACTGAAATTGCGCAAATTAATGCTGGCGTTAGCACTTTCTCTGATATTAATGTCATTAACGGAGTTTATAACTATCTTGTCAAAGCTGTAGATGCTGTTGGAAATATAGGTGAACCATCAAATATTGAGCTTGTTACTGTACAGGTAGATGTTTTAGATTCTCCAGAATCCCTAGGTATTGACCTTGTTCCTGAAGGGGCTGCTTTACGATTGCATTGGCATGAATCAATCCCAGCTCCATCTGAATACAGAGTGTATCGGTCATTTATTTCTGGTGGACCATATCAAATAGTTGGTACAGCAACAGAACCAACTTGGTTAGACCAAGGTTTAATTAATGAATCAACATATTATTATGTTATTGTTGCAGTTGATTCAATAGGCAATGAAAGTCTGTATTCAAATGAAGTGTCCGCAGCTCCAGTTGACATAGTTTCTCCTGATAGTCCGCAAATGACAGTTCCTGCGAATTTCGGAGATACTATAACTACTGAAGATGAACAAATAAGCCTGTTTGGTATAGCTGAACCATCAAGCAAAGTTTATTTGACAAAAGATGGTTCAATAATTGAGCAAACTGTAGCGAGCAGTGAATTCAAAACTAACCAGCAAGCAATAGCCTCAAAAACTATTTCATCTTCAGGGGATTATATTCATGTAAATGAACCTGGATTTAAAGTATATGATTCATTAAATGAAATAACTCAAGAGTTGGAATATTATCCTCATGCTGCTTTAGTTCGCCGGGCAGGTAGTAGTGATGACCTCATTATATATTCCCCATTCAATGGTTTATTTAAGTACTCTCCAACTGAAAATAGCCTTGACCAGTTATTAAATACTACTGCAAATGTATATTGGTATAACTATGAATCAGCTGAGCAGGCAATTGTTATATATGGATATTACAATGGAATTAGAGGACTATGGACAGTAAGTCCAAATGGCCAGCAATGGGAGCTAATATACGAAATATCTGATAGAAATAGAAAACCGTCTGCTTCTGCAAGCGGTAACTTCATTGCTTATGAAACCAACTCACCAGAAACCGGACTAATAATTGTGGATATTAGTTCTGGTTTTACAGAATTTATTCCTGATACATATGCAAATACAGGCTCTGAACCTGCATGGCATCCAGATGAAACTCGCCTAGTTTATAGGTCAAAAGAAAATGATATTTCAGTACTGAAGCAATACAATCGTTCAAACGGTGATTTAAATGTAATTATCAATGATATATCAGAAGTAAATTCGCATGTTGTTTGGTCACCTGATGGAAGTGAAATTCTTTATGTTGACTCACAGCAAAGGTTAGTACGAAACAACCTTGAAAAAGGGATAGTAAATGTAATTTTAGATTCAGGTGAAACAATTAATGACTTCCACTGGACCTATAAAAATACAATTGTTGTTGCTACTGATGAAAAAACATACTGGTTTACTTTGCCTGGTAGTTATAAATTTTCTGATGTTGAATTATTAATTGGCGATAACATATTTACAGCTTATGCATTTGATGAATCAGGTAATCGCAGCCTTACATCTGATCCGATGAATGTTATATACAAAGGTTCTGATTATTCTGACTTATCGATTACTGAATCAGATATTAAGCTAATCCCTGCTGCACCAATTGTTGGAGAGGCAACCAAAGTAGGCGTTCAAATCCATAATAATGGAGCAGTTACATCTGAAGAATCTGTTTTAACTCTATCTGTAATTGATAGTAACGGTGACTCTCAAGTTATCACTGAATCAACAACAATCCCGGAAATTCCAGCAGGAATGAGCCGTACAATCGCTTTTGAGTGGCAAGCGCCAGAAATAGATGGAACTCAGTTGTTTGTTGCAATAGTTGATCCTTATGATGAACTAAAAGAACAAAGTGAAGCTAATAATATGGCTTTGCGTGAAGTTGTAGTAACAGGGCAGGGCGGGCTGTCGCTGTCACTTGATTTAGTGAGTAGCTCAATTGATATTGATACTAACCTCTCCGGAATTCTTAACTTAAAGAACAACGGGGAAACATTCTCCGGTAGAGTCGTTATTACAATCGAGGATGCACAAGGATATGAAGTTGCAAAACTTTATGATCAGGCGGTTGAAGCTCTAAGGTATAGTGATTCTCTTAATACTGAAATCATGTGGAATAGCGGAACAACATATGCCGGCACTTATCAAGTGCATATGAGTGTATTTGATGCTGCGGGTTTATTGGTAAATGAACTGATAGAGCCATTTAATATTAACGGTAGTTCAAATTTTGATGCTGCGTTATCAACTGATAAAAAGTACTACAGAGGTAATCAGCAAGTTAAGATTTCTGGTGGTTTAGTCTACAGCACAGGAAATCAAATGCTGGAAGATGTAACTATCAAACTAGAGGTTATTTCTCCAAATCAAGCTGTTCTCAAACAAGAGCAAATTGCTGTTGGGGCATTACTACCAAATGCACAAAACAACGTTTCAATGTTATGGAATACCGGGCATGAAAGCATCGGGCACTATAAAGCGCGTATGATAATCGAGCATGATGGAGAGCAAATCGCTGCTTCTGAAACATCGTTCGACATAATACCTGGTGCAACACAAATCACAGGAGAGCTTGTGTTATCTGATGTTGTTCCAGCTGCAGGGACTGACTTTGCAGCTGACTATACCATCATTAATGAAGGAAATATTGAAATATCAGCATTACCATTAGAATTGAAAATCATTGATCCTATGACTCAAAATGAGATAAAAGGCTACGATGCAGCTGTCGATATAGGTATCAATAGCTCAGTTCAATCTTATTTTGAAATTCAAACCAATGAGTTAGAGCTGCAAACCTATGGAGCAATACTGCAGGCTAAAGTTGAGGATGAACATGGATTTTCACAAACAGTAATATTGAATTCAAAATTCTTTACTGTTGTTGATAGACAGGCCCCAGATCTAAGCTTTGTAGCGCCAGCTTCTGGTTCTACAACAGAAAACAGTGTGAATGTTCAGCTTAGGGCGGCAGATACGTTATCTGGTGTGGCAAACGTTTCTTTAAGTGTTGATGATGGTGATTATGTTGAATTACCAATTCAAAATGCTTCTCAGTTGATATATGGCACATTGTTGTCGGAATTATCAGCAGGACAACATTCACTTAAAGCTAAGGCTATTGACGCGGCTGGCAATGAAGTTGCCTCTGTTGAATTATTGTTTACTGTTGACGATTCTGTACCTGAAATATTAATTTCAGGTGTAATGGATAATGGCTATTATAATTATGCTATTAATCCTCAAATATCAATAGAAGATCCACAGCTTGCAACAAGCACAATAACTTTGAATGGTCATCCATTCGTTTCTGGTGAAACTGTTTCAGATGAAGGAGGGTATAACCTTTCGGTTTACGCAGTTGACTTAGCCGGTAATGAGTCAGTTAGTCAAGTATGGTTCTATATCGATAAAACACCACCTGTTATCGCAATAACAGGAGTTGATAACGAAGGTCTTTATAATAATCCTGTTCAGGCATTCATTGAAATATTGGAAGACAATCCAGACCAAACCTCGATAACACTAAATGATGAACCATATGAAAGTGGAACCGTTTTAAACAACGATGGATTCTATGAATTACAAGTTGTTACTCAAGACAGAGCTGGAAATAGTGCGCAACGGTTAGTTTCATTTACTGTTGACATGACGCCACCTGATGCGCCATTGATTACTCAACCACAAAATGGAGCGGTTATTAATGGAAATACAACTGATGTAATAGGTACATCAGAGCCAAATGCCAGGGTTAAGTTAGTGGTAGGGGATCATATTGAAACCACAATTGCTACCGACAACGGACAATTTAATTTTGGAAGTATACCTTTAGCAGAAGGTGATAATTTAATCTCTGTTAAAGCTACAGACGTTGCCGGAAATGAAAGCGATGCAACTCAAATTTCAATAACTGCAAGAATTGCTGGCGATATTGAAATTGAAGCTTCTGTTAATACAAATGAAGACTCCAGGGTGTTAATTTGGATACCTGGCTGGAAGCACCCTCATTGTCCAAAAGAATCTGATGGATTAATAGAGCTTCTTGAGGAAGTCTTAACAGAAAATAATTTAGATCACCTTGTTGTAAGAAATGAGTGGGACTTTAGAGATGCATTAAGAAGTCAACGCTATAACCAAGTTATAGTTGGGGACTTGATTACAGATCGAGGTGGAATATTAACTATATCACTACCAACTCAATTGGAATTGCGAGCAAGTGTTGCTTCTGGAACTGGTATGACCTTGATAACAACACATCCTGTTTCAACTCTTCTATGGCGCGATGTATTTGGTGTAAGGCCAAGAGGAACAAAAGGGAATTTAGACTATATCGACCTTGATGATAGTCCGGCAAGTATTGATGGTAATCATGTAGCATCTGGCTTTGCTGCAAAATTCAAGCTATCAGGAGGAGTTGCTGTTGGAGAACTTCACTTTAAAAGAGGAAGACATAGAGCATTCCCAGGATTGGTATTGAATACTTACGGAAATGGTCCTGTGGCCATTATGCCGTTTAATCCGGATAAAATTGTTGAGCGTGATTCAGCTAAAAAAGTGATTATGGATGTTGTTAAATATACAACGCCAACACAAGGAATTCTGCTTCCGGGAAGCATGGCAATGGTTAATTGGCAAGTAAATGGAATTACTGAAGGAAGCTCAATTAAACTTCTTGAAAATGCTAAATCTCCACTTTCAGTTGTATGGGCTGGAAATGAGGGGGAAATTCTTGATGCAAATACTGCATCCTGGGCGATCCAATCCAGCAAAGAGCAAGAGAGTTTCCAGTCATTGATACAGTTGCCAGATGTAGCAGGAAGCTATGGTGTTAATGCTGAGCTATTTCTTCTGGGTGATGGAAACCCATCATCATTGGGAGAAGGGCAGATAGATCTTATAACTGACTTTGATCAGTCAGGGCTGGGAGTGCGTTTGATGGATGCACTAAATAATATGGAGACGAATAATTATTTCGATGAATTTAAGCGTCAAGTTGCGATGACATATGTGCAGTATGCTATTACAAAAGAGCAGAATTCCCCTGCAGATGCTGAGTATTCAATCGGAATGTTAATCAATGCAGAAGTCTATCTTATTTTAATGCGTGATAAGCATCCGGAAGTTGTCGCTTTGTTAGGTGATCTGCTTAGAACTTATCAGGCTCGCGCTCAATAGCTATTATTAGTTGTTTGTAAGGCCCGTTCACACACGGGCATTACAAGCAATATTGCGAAAAGTTTTATTTGTCCTATATTTATATAACACATTGATATTATATCTGTTATGTGAGGGTATATAACAATGCAAATAGTTATGCAAAATATTGGAATACAAAATGGGGTAGAGAATTATGTCTGAAGAAAATCTATTTGAAGCACCACAATCTGACGTTTATGAATGCGCAATATCAAACGAGAAAATTGAGCATTTGTTAGTTATTGCAAAGCGACAAAAACATCTTATTTATACATTTGCCTTATACTTTATTGTTGCAGGCGTATTAGGGCAAGCAGATAAGCAACTTCAACCGCTTTTGTCTATCGTTGCCATGCCAATCTTTTTCGCAATCGTTGTATTAAATATACGACTTTGTTGGAAAATATACGGTACTTTCGGCAAAATTATAATGATTAGCTTGGGTTTGATACCGCTTATTAACTTTATTTCAGTACTTATTGCTAGCTCATCTGCTAACAGAATTCTCAAAAAATCAGGATTTAAGGTTGGCTTTATGGGGGCAAAAATAAAAGAGATAGAGTTGGCTGCCTGTGTGAAGTGAACTAGAAATGACAGTATAAATATAGTCAACCAAAATTATTGTAACCACCGCTAGAAAAAGAAAACAAAAAAACAGCTCGACAGAGTATTTTCTGTCGAGCCGTTTACGTCATAAGAACTTTATATTGAAGGGTAAATCAGAGACAGCCAGCAACGTCATAGCTATGACGAGTGCTGGCACAAAAGACGATAATAATTTGGCTGGGAGTTCTAAATGTTATGACTATAATTCGGAAAACCGCCGATATCATAGCCAAATCGTATGATGAATAATTCGGTAAAAAGTATGATGTTAATTTGGTGCTCTACA
>QZLE01000114.1 GCA_004796365.1 Gammaproteobacteria bacterium
CATAAATATGAATGCTTGTAGCGTGATAATAAATATGTGGAACAGTGCCCATGGCAGCGTTGCTGTCCACTGTCCCCACCATGGCAATAATGCCATAAGGATGAAGAACAGCTCACCAACATACATATTACCGTACAGCCTGAGTGCTAAAGAAAAAGGTTTTGCAAGATCTTCAACCATTCTCAGCACGATATTGAATGGCATCAAAAAGATACCAAACGGGGCTGTTGCGTATTCTTTCGCAAAGTTCTTAATGCCTTTGTGTCGAATTCCAAAAAAGTAAACTATCGCAAATACACCTAATGCAGTACCTAGCGTTCCGTTGATGTCAGTAGACGGAACAACCTTTAGATAATGAATACCCAATACTCGATCGGCAAATGTTGGCAGATAGTCGATTGGAACCAGATCCATCAGGTTGAACAGGAATACCCAGCAAAAGATAGCAAGACCAATAGGCGCGAGCACTGATGGGTGACCGTGAAAAACCTCTGTGACCTGGGCTTCGACAAATTCAAACATTATTTCGCAGAAATTTTGCAGGCGTCCAGGCACACCAGGTGTGGCACGCTTTACGCCAATTCTGAAAATAACTAGGAATACGATACCGAGAACGATAGAAAAGAAGAGGGTGTCAATGTGAAGCTTCCAAAAGCCTTCACCAACGCTCAGTGGTGTCAAGTGATGAAGAATATACTCATTACTTGTCATTGAGGCTGAACCAGACATAGATATCAACTCTCCTTCGGTATTAAGATACCTTTGTACGCATTAACGAGATCCAAAACGCTACGTATGTCAAAGCAAAGGTTACCAGCATCGGTAGCATTTTGGGTTTTATTACAATTACAACTACAGCAAGCATAGTTGATATTAAAACCGTTTTCACAACTTCGCCCCAAAAAAATAGACGGCGAGCTGTCTTTGGATCTTTTGATCCCTTGCTGGCAAACATAATGTATACCAGTATCAGGTGGGGGAGCGTACTAGAAATCCCACCAGTCAATCCTGCCGTTAACCCCTCCAGATCAAGAAAGAGCCAAAACAGTGCGCTTGCAAGCAGGGTTAATATCAGCTGTACCAGAACAACCCTGAGCGCAAAATTTTTAGGTAGACGCTTGTTCTTTTGATCAAAACCCCCGGTTCTAGAAGAATCAGCACCAAGACTAACCGGTGATTGCGCCTGTGTCGGCAATTCGTCTCGATTTCCCTTTCCTCCTGCAAAGTTCTGTTCGATTCGCAATTGCCCGACCCTAATAATTCGACCGGGAATAATCATAAGGGGAATTTTTTTCATCATCAACAAAAAATCGAGGTTTATATCGATTTTTTTTTGTCGATTAACCTCGATTTTTTGTAGGTTTACTGGCTAATTTCGAGTTGTAATATTTGTTATTTAATGTGCTCGATAATTCCATCTAACTCATCTAAGTTATTATAATGAATCACTAATTTTCCAGAACCTTTGGAGGAGTGTTGCAATAAAACCTTAGCATTTAACTTGGTTCCCAAATCGGTTTCCAGGCGGGTTATGTTAGGGTCTGTTTTTTGTGATTTTGTAGGCGATTTTTCTGCACCTTGGAGCAGGTTTTTGACCATTTTTTCGGTTTCTCGCACCGACGAACCCTTGCTTGCGATCGTTTTCGCTAGTGATTTTTGCTGTTCGCCAGACAACGAAAGTAGGGCGCGAGCATGTCCCATTTCTAGTTCACGCGCCTCAACTAGCTCTTTTACAAATGGGTGCAGATCCAAAAGTCGTAGCAGATTACTAACAGCTGCGCGCGATCTTCCCACTGCATCTGCTGCCATCTGGTGGGTCATATCAAATTCATCAATCAAACGCTGCAGTGCCATCGCCTCTTCCAATGGGTTCAGGTTCTCACGCTGAATATTCTCGATCAGCGCCATGGCAATAGCAGCACTATCAGGCACATCCTTTATCACTGCGGTAATGGTATCTAAACCAGCAAGTTGCGAGGCACGCCAGCGCCGTTCACCAGCGATAATCTCGTACTTATTCTCTCCAATAGGACGCACGCAAATCGGCTGAACCAAGCCCTGCTCCTTTATAGAGTCGGCAAGCTCCTGCAGGGTTTCCTGACGCATATCGACACGCGGCTGATATTGACCACGTTGCAGCTGTTCGATTGGAAGGTCTTTAAGAGTATCGTTTGCGTTTACTTCTTTTGATGTTTCAACAACAGAGGCGCCCTTCAATAAAGAGTCTAGACCTCTGCCCATCTTTCTTTTTTTTGCAGCCATGTTATATCCTAAAGCTATTTTTGCCCTGCTGTCATTTGTTTACGCAGGACTTCGGCAGCCAAAGCGCGATAAGCAACGGCTCCGCGTGATGTTTTATCATATACATTTACCGGCTCACCATGACTTGGGGCCTCAGCCAGGGTAACGTTTCTGGGAATTACTGTGGTATACACTTTTTCTTTAAAGTGCTTTAACAGCTGCGCTGCTACCTCGTTGGAAAGGTTATTGCGATTATCCGCCATGGTACGCAGCATCCCCTCAACCTCGAGCTTCGGGTTTACAGATTCTTTTATTTGGTCAACTGTATCCAGCAGAGATGAAAGACCTTCCAGGGCATAATACTCACACTGAATTGGTATCAGTACACCATCGGCAGCAACCAATGCATTGATGGTAAGTAAACTTAGCGAAGGAGGGCAATCAATGATAATGAAGTCATATTCGCCCTTTACCTTGGATAACTCCAAGCGTAATTTTTGTTCGCGTTGTGGCATCTCCATCATTGCAACCTCTGCTGCTGTAAGATCAGTATTAGATGGAATAACATCAAAGCCAGCTTCAACCCTTACAATCGCATCACGGATTCCAATCTCTCCCAACAACATTTCGCAAGCAGTATTTACAGCCTGATACTTATCTACACCACAACCCATTGAGGCATTGCCCTGCGGATCCATATCCAGCATAAGAACTCTTTTGTTTGATGTGGCCAGCGACGCAGCCAGATTTACACTGGTAGTTGTTTTACCAACACCACCTTTTTGATTGGTAATAGCGATTATTCTTGCCATTAGTGTTTCCTTACATTTGCTTAATTCTGCCATGAAAGCCAGCAGGTTATTTACGCGTTATTCGTACCAGATGCCTTTGCGCTTCCAAATTAGGAACCCTTAAGGTTATCACTTCTGAGTCAAAAGTGTGAGGATCAATTTTATCCAATTCTTCATCTGGTACTTGCCCTTTCATTGCCAACATCTCTCCGCCTGGCTTCAGATAAGGGTTTACCAAGTCCACAAAATCATAAGTAGCCGTGAATGCACGCGATGTTATCTGCGCAAATCCTTCTTCATTATTTGCTAGTTTTTCTATCCTACTGTTTTCGATTGCTACATTTTTTATTCCAAGCTCAATCACCGCCTGCTGAATAAAACGAGTTTTTTTGCCGTTGCTATCTAAAAGGGTAAAGCGGATATCGGGAAAACATAGCGCCAATGGTATTCCGGGAATTCCAGGACCGGTACCAACATCTAAAACTGTTTCTCCCTTTATATAAGGGTAAACCGTAAGGCTATCAAGGGTGTGGATAACAACCATCTCTTGTGGGTCTTTTATCGCGGTGAGGTTAAACGCCTTATTCCATTTTTCCAATAAGGCTATATAAGCCAACTGTTTATCCAACTGTACCTGCCCTGAGGTAAGGCCCAGTTCTTCGATTCCGTTTTGTAGTGTTTGTTTTAGTTGTTGCATTACCCTTCCCGCTGCACTGAACTCTTCTTCAAATGCACCAGCACTAAAGAAATAGCTGCCGGGGTAACACCGGAAATCCGTGATGCCTGTCCGATAGTCTCTGGACGGTGATCTTCCAGCTTGCCACACACTTCATTTGATAAGCCAACCACCTTGTTGTAATCGATATCCGCAGGAATCTTCATGGTTTCATAGCGTGCGCTGCGGGCAATCTCTTCTTTTTGACGATCGATATAGCCAGAATACTTGGCCTGAATCTCTACTTGTTCAGCAACCAGCGGATCAGATACTGGTTCGCCAAACTCTTCGAGCTCACTCAAAGCTGCGTAGGTTACCTTAGGGCGACGTATAAGGTCAGAAAGCTTATAGTCTTTATTAAGCTCAGTGCCAAATAACTTCAGTTGCTTTTCTTTGCTGATCTTGCTGTGGTGAATGATAGTTTCATTCATCCTTTGTTGTTCGCTCTCAATTGCATCGCGTTTTTCGCAGTAACGCTGCCAGTGCTCATTATTAACCACTCCGCAATCTCGCCCTTTTTCGGTAAGACGAAGGTCGGCATTATCCTCGCGCAGAACCAAACGATATTCGGCACGGCTGGTAAACATGCGGTACGGCTCTTTGGTACCAAGGGTTATCAAGTCGTCTATCAACACGCCAATATAGGCCTCGTCGCGTTTTGGTGTCCACTGCTCTCGACCCTGGACTTTAAGAGCTGCATTCATACCGGCAATCAAACCTTGGGCAGCAGCCTCTTCATAACCGGTAGTACCATTTATCTGCCCGGCAAAATATAGTGAATCAACCAGTTTGGTTTCCAATGAATGCTTTAGCTCTCGAGGATCAAAGTAGTCGTATTCGATTGCATAACCCGGGCGCAGGATATACGCATTCTCAAATCCAGTAATCGACCTAACATATCTGTACTGTATATCAAACGGAAGACTAGTGGAGATACCATTTGGATAAACCTCGTGGGTATCTAATCCTTCCGGCTCAACAAATACCTGGTGTGAGTCTTTATCGGCAAAACGGGTAATCTTGTCTTCAATAGACGGGCAGTATCTTGGACCCACACCATCTATTACACCTTGGAATAGAGGGGAGCGATCCAGGCCGCTGCGGATGATGTTATGAGTTTCTTCCGATGTATGGGTGATGTAGCATGCAACCTGGAGCGGATGCTGCTCGACACTGCCTGCGTATGAAAACACTGGAGTAGGAGTATCGCCTGGTTGTGGGATCAGTTTGTTCCAGTCTATGGTTCTGCCGTCTATGCGTGGCGGTGTACCAGTTTTTAAGCGGCCTATCTTAAATGGCCTTTCACGTAGATGCTGAGAAAGTTTGATTGCAGCAGGATCTCCAGCACGACCACCTTCGTAATTTTCCATACCGATATGTATTTTACCACCGAGGAATGTTCCTGCAGTTAGTACTACGGCTTCTGCACGAAACCTTAGCCCCATTTCGGTAACAACACCAACCACACTATCACCTTCAATAATCAAGTCATCAACAGCCTGTTGGAAAATCTTGATGTTTTCCTGCCTTTCAAACTCTTCCATGATCGCTGCTTTATATAGCTTACGATCAACCTGAGCACGGGTAGCTCTGACTGCAGGACCTTTTCTTTGATTCAAGGTACGAAACTGGATTCCAGACTTATCTGTAGCCTTGGCCATGATACCACCAAGGGCATCTACCTCTTTAACCAAGTGGCCTTTGCCAATGCCGCCAATTGATGGGTTACAACTAATGGCGCCAATAGTTTCAATGCAATGAGTAAGAAGCAAGGTAGAACATCCAACACGTGCGGCAGCATGTGCAGCTTCAATTCCGGCATGGCCGCCACCTATGACTATAACTTGGAATTTATCTGGATGATCCAACATTGTTTACTTCTTGTTTGTGCATATAGATAAGGGTAGGGGATTTTAGTTGAAATGTCTTTTATTAGCAATGGGTTATATGATTTATTTACCAATACAAAATGAAGAAAAGATTTCGCCAAGAAGATCATCAGATGTGAATTCACCAGTAATTTGATTTAGGTGTTGCTGGGCGATGCGCAGATCTTCAGCCGCCAATTCACCCGCCATGTCGATTTCAAATTGCTGTTGTGCCTGCTCAATGGAAAGAAGGGCGTTATTTAATGAGTTAAGGTGACGACGACGCGCAATAAAATCACCATCTTCGGTCTCATGGAAACCCATAGTTTGCTTTAGGTGCTCACAAAGCAGCTCAATACCTGCGCCTGTCATGGCACTAAGAAATACCTCGGTCGCATCTTCGGTGGTAATTATTTTTGGGTGCTTGCCATCCTGATCAATCTTATTGCGCACAATGGTAACCGGCAGGTTTTGCGGTAACTTTTTGTGTATATCTTCAACAGCTTGATGCAAGTTCTGATCACTATCGATAATCAGCAGAATACGATCCGCCTTTTCGATAGCACTCCAGGTACGCTTCATTCCTTCCTTTTCAACAACATCATCGGTTTCTCTTATACCTGCAGTATCAATAATATGTACCGGCATTCCATCGATACTGATATGTTCTTTCAATGTATCACGCGTTGTTCCGGCAATATCGGTTACGATTGCAGCATCATATCCAGCAAGTTTGTTCAACAGGCTCGACTTACCTACGTTTGGAGATCCTGCTAAAACTATATTCATTCCATCGCGCAAGAGTCTACCCTGTTTGGCACGATTTAATAATAGCAGCAGGTCTTTCTTCAACTTTTCAAGTCGCTGCGCCATATCTGACTCAGCAAGAAAGTCGATTTCTTCTTCAGGAAAGTCTATGGCTGATTCAATATAGGTACGAATATAAATAAGTTGATCTACCAGGTCGTGCACCTGCTGCGAAAACTCTCCACTAAGTGAACGCAGTGCTGCGCGTGCACTTTGCTGGGTTGAACTTTCAATCAGGTCGGCTATCGCTTCTGCTTGGGTCAGGTCGATCTTACCATTCAAAAATGCCCGCTCGGAAAACTCACCCGGGCGAGCCAGCCTAGCACCAAGATCATTCAACCGATCAATCAACATATCCATCACCACAGGGCTACCATGCCCCTGGATCTCTAACACATCTTCACCGGTGAATGATTTTGGATTGGGAAAATAAATAACGATGCCGTCATCTATCGTTTGGCCGATTTCTGAAAGGAGGAGGGTGTGGGTTGCCAGGCGCGGCTTCAGTTCTCTTTTAATTAGATGCTTTGCAATCTGTGGAACATCTGGGCCTGATACGCGGATTACACCAACCCCTCCGATTCCGGGAGGGGTTGCGATTGCACAAATGGTGTCGTTGCGCTCCAAAGCCATTTTAAGCCTTATCTATATTTTTAAGATCGAGGCCTAAATCAGGCCTTGGCTTTTTTGGTCTTTTTCGGAGGCTTAGGTTCATTTTCTTCCTTTTCAACGCGCCTGGTAATTACCCACTGCTGCGCGATCGAAAGGAGGTTATTCACAACCCAGTACAGAACCAGACCAGCCGGGAACCACAGGAACATGAAAGTGAAAATGATTGGCATCAACATCATCATACGTTGTTGGGTAGGATCCATCTGCGCAGGATTCAATCTTTGCTGAATCAGCATAGTTCCACCCATAATCAACGGAAGAATAAAGTATGGGTCTTTGATCGAAAGATCCACAATCCACAACATAAACGGTGCCTGCCTTAACTCAACCGATTCCAACAGCATCCAGTATAAAGCCAGGAAGAACGGCATCTGCACCAGGATCGGCAAACAACCACCAAGCGGGTTTACCTTTTCCTTTTTATAAAGTTCCATCATCGCCTGGTTCATCTTTTGCTTGTCTTCTCCATGACGCTCCTTAATCTGCTTCATCTTTGGCCCAAGTTTCTTCATCTTGGCCATAGACTTATAACTCTTCTCCGAAAGTTTAAAGAACAGCAGTTTCAGAAATATGGTAAGCACAATAATCGCCACACCCCAGTTGCCCAGAACACCATGAATCTTTTCTAGCAACCAAAATAATGGCTGTGAAAGGAAGAACAGTGGCCCGTAATCAACGGTTCTATCAAGATTAGGGGCTACTTGCTCCATAATATTTTGAATTTTTGGCCCGATATAAAGACCGTGAGTAAATGTATATGACTCACCAGGAGCGACAGATTTTTGAGTTTCAGTAACCGTCATATAGTGGGAGTCGGTTTTACCTGAATATGAGGTCATATAATAGTTAGTCTCTTCCTGGGACGGAATCCATGCAGCAATAAAGTAGTGCTGAATCATCGCGGTCCACCCCCCCTTGGATTTGATTAACCCACCTTTGGTGCCGCTAAACTCTTTTGACCAATCCTCTTTAATATCATCAAGAGAAACCTTCTCGAACTTTGTATCTTCTAGAGAGATCGCCCCACCGGTAAACGACTGTGCACCACTTAAAAGACCTGGTTCTTCCATCTCACGCGGGATTAATCTTAGTCTGCCATAGAACGAACCTGACCATTCTGATTCAGAGTTGTTTTGCAACTGTTGTTCAACATTTATCAGGTAACTGTCACGCTTAAATACAAAGGTCTTGGTTAGCTTGATGCCATTATCTCCAGTCCACGAGAAAGGAACTCTTAGCTCATCAGCTCCTTCTTCCAGAGCATAGCGCTCTTTCTCAACACTGAAAACAGCCTTTTTGATTGCATTTGCTATTCCTTTGGCAGGAGTCAGCCCAGATTGTGCAGACAGAGCACCATCAATTTCGTCCTTTAAGATTGCGGTAGGAGTATCTTTTTGTTCCAGAGAAACTGGATAGTTGCGCAGCTTGGCTTCAACAATTGTTCCTTTATTGGTATCCACTTTGATCTCAAAAAGGTCGGTGATGATCTCAACCATCTTTGACTTGGTATCAGCTGTCGCAGATCCAGTACCAGTTGTAGTAATCGCTGTTGCCGAACCTGGTGCTGCAGGAATTGCTTCATCAGCAGAATCAGCGGTTTCGGGTCCAGTTTCTGTACCAGCTATAGTTTGAGCCTGCTCTGTAGCAACTTGTGGCTGCTGCCCGTAATCCACCTGCCACTGCTGATAGATCAGCATTAATACCATGGCCAAAGCCGCGAAAAGAAATAATCTTTGATTATCCATTGATACCACCTGAGTTTGAGTCTTTTTCCGGAACCATATCAACCCCACCATCGTGGAACGGGTGACATTTGGAAATACGTTTTATTCCTAACCAGCCACCCTTAACAGCGCCAAAGCGCTCAATGGCGGTATAGGTATATTGTGAACATGTTGGGTAAAATCGGCAATTTGATCCAAGATAAGGGCTGATCAACCTTTGGTAGATCCTGATAATAAATAGTAAACACTTACCCATTATTATTTCCCCGTTGTAACTTTTTGACAATTCTTTTCCACTGACTGTCAAACGATTCATTAAGTTCTTGGTTTGTAAACACAGCTGCCTTGCTGCGGCCGATGACAACTATATCAAAACCATTGAGTTCAGTATTGTTTTTTTGGCGAAAATTTTCCCTGAGCACTCGTTTTAGCCGGTTTCTAACCACTGCTTTCTTTGATACCTTTTTTGATATCACCAGCCCGATTCGGTTATGGGAAAGATTGTTGGGTTTGGCTAGAAGTAGCCAGCAGCTGTCACCAGATCTGAATTGGTTTTTAGAAAATACTTCCTTGTATTCTCCAGGGCGCGTTACCCTCAGTGATCGAGGATAACTGTTTCTGCATTTGCTTTTTTTACAGCTCTTATGAACCGTCAAGACTTTATATTAACAGTCAAGACTAAGGGCAAAGACGCTTGCGGCCTTTTGCCCTTCTTGCATTAAGAACTTTACGGCCACCTCTTGTAGCCATACGAGAACGGAAGCCATGTGTGCGTGCACGCTTTAGACGACTTGGTTGAAATGTTCTTTTCATTTTTCAGGACCTACTGCTGTTATTAAGTTAGCGAATTGCATTCGACTATTCTAAATTCGTAAGGCGCGTAAATGTACTGATTCCAGCAGGTTTTGTCAATATAAAACTCTTTATTTTTACGGTTTTTTTACTTTTTTGTTAACTATCTGCCAGCGTTCAGGTTTTTCAATAGTTGTGCAGTTAATTGAGCAGGTCGAAACTTTTTCGATTTATTCTCATTTACTGCATATTTTTTTATCGTTTTCCCTTTTTTTATTTTACAATAAGCATCTTGTCTGATTTCATCATGGATGAAAAACTAAATATCCGGTTTCAGCAGTTTCTGTATTCACGGATAAATTTTAAGCTTAGATTCAGTAACTCTGAATCACTCAAGGTTTGGTAAACAGTGGAAGATATTTGGAAAAAGTGCTTATCTCACTTAGAGGGTACTATTAAAGAGCAGGATCTCAATACATGGATACGACCGCTTCAGGTTGTAGTTGCTGATGAACAGATAAAACTGCTTGCTCCAAATAAATTTGTAAGAGACTGGGTTAAGGATAATTTTCTTCCTAAAATTGAGACTTTGCTACTTGATATAGACAACGATGTAAACAGCGTTGTCCTGGAAATTGGCTCCAAGCCTATTGCTCCTAGAGTCGAAGCTCCTTCTACGGAAACAGTTGAAGCTGATTCTGGCCCTGAAGGGTTTCAACCTTCAGATGTTGAGCTTGATGCAATCGCTTCACCTGCCGAAAATAGCTCCAATCTTAATAAAATCTACACCTTTGAGAATTTTGTTAATGGTGAATCGAACCAAATTGGTTATGCTGCAGCCCTACAAACTGCTGAGAATCCTGGTAATGCTTATAACCCCTTATTTATATATGGTGGGGTTGGTCTTGGTAAAACTCACTTGATGCATGCTGTAGGTAATTCAATCATAAACAAGAATCCTGGCGCAAAGGTTGTAACAACCAATGCCGACAAATTTTTTCAGGACATGGTCAGTGCAATCAAAAAAAATGCTATCGATGATTTTCAACGTCATTACAGTAGTGTTGACGCCCTTTTGATCGACGATATTCAATTCTTTGCCAATAAAGGTAAAACCCAGGAGGTTTTCTTCCATGCCTTTAACGCATTAATAGAACGTCATCGCCAGATCATTCTTACCTGTGATAAGTTTCCAAAAGAAGTTGATGGCGTAGCCGAACGATTAAAGTCCCGCTTTGGTTGGGGACTAACTGTTCAGGTTGAACCTCCTGAATTGGAAACCAGAGCAGCGATTTTACTTTCTAAGGCAGAGCAGGCTGGATCGGAACTACCTAGTGATGTTGCTTACTTTATCGCCAAAAAGATCCGTTCCAATGTGCGTGAGCTTGAGGGTGCACTTAAGCGCCTGACAGCATATGCCTCATTTACTGGCAAGGCAATAAGTATAAACCTTACTAAAGAAGCGCTTAAAGACCTTTTGGCGGTTCAGGAAAAACAGGTAACTATTGATAATATTCAAAAGACCACAGCAGAATACTTTAAGATAAGAGTTTCCGATCTGCACTCTAAGAGCCGAAGCAGATCTATCACAAGACCAAGGCAAATCGCCATGGCTCTAGCCAAAGAACTTACCAGCCACAGTCTACCTGAAATCGGAGATTCCTTTGGCGGCAGGGATCACACAACAGTCTTGCACGCATGCAAAAAGGTCGATGAACTAACAAAATCCGATAATCGGTTTAACGAAGATTTTAACAACCTGTTGAGAACTCTCTCAAACTAATGTGGATAAAGTGTGAAAAAATGCCGAATTTGAATATTTGTAAAACTTATCCACATTTCTCTAACATGATATTTGTGTGCTAGCTACAGGTTTTTAACGTGTTATTATTTGGATAACATTTTGAAATTAAAAGTATATTAAGGTATTTTATTTGTTTTGTGACGGACTTAATAAAATAAATTAAACTATATATAAAATTTATTATTTTTAATGGAAGATAAAGAATGAAATTCTGTATATCAAAAGAGCCTTTGTTTACTTCACTTTCGTCTGTTTGTGGTGTAATAGAAAGAAGGCAAACACTACCTGTATTATCTAATCTGCTATTTACCCTTACTCTGGAAAAACTTATTATTACCGGAACAGATCTGGAGGTTGAACTTGTTTCTTCAGTAATCGAAGACTTAGAAGTATCGGAAGCTGGGGATACAACACTTCCGGCGCGAAAGCTTTTGGATATATGTAAGAATCTTCCTGATAATGCGAAAATCACTTTCAGCATAAAAAATGATAAGGCTACCGTCACTTCAGGAAAAAGCAGGTTTTCTTTATCAACTCTTCCAGCAGAGGATTTTCCATCACTAGAGCAGATAAGTCCTGACACCAAGGTCAACATAACCAAGGGAGATCTTAAAACTCTTTTTGATAGCACATCTTTTGCAATGGCTCTTCAGGATGTTCGTTATTATCTTAATGGTCTTTTATTTGAAGTTTCACCATCTAAGATCCGTACTGTTGCAACAGATGGTCATAGATTAGCTATATCTGATATGGATAAGTCTTCAGGCGTTACTGCAGAGCACCAGGTGATTATTCCTCGCAAAGGGGTTATTGAGCTACAAAGGTTGCTTGATGATTCTGATGAAGGAATTTCTCTAGAGCTTAGCTCTAACCACATTCAGGTAGTTATTGGTTCGATTAGATTCACTTCTAAACTGATCGACGGTAAGTTTCCTGATTATGAGCGTGTAATTCCAGTTATTGGTGACCGCATTGTTTCCATTGATAAAGAGATATTAAAAAAGGCATTGACACGAGCTGCAATTTTGTCCAATGAAAAATATCGAGGTGTAAGATTTACCCTAACGGAAAATAACCTTTCTATTCAGGCGCACAATCCTGAGCAAGAAGAGGCACAGGAAGAAATAATGATTAATTTTAACCAGGCTGAATTTGAGGTTGGTTTCAATGTTAATTACCTTTTGGATGCTATTGGATGTGTAGGTGAAGATGTGGTTGAACTTGGGTTTGCTGATGCTAATAGCAGTTGTCTTATTTCTGGTAGTGAAGAACGTAATAATCGCTATGTCGTTATGCCGATGCGCTTGTGATTATTGCTCTCAAAAAGTGGTGATTTAGTGAATGCAGATTGAGTTTTGCTTATTATCGGCTGCTGATTAAATGAATTTGCAACGGCTAGCTATGCAAAATTTTCGTGGATTATCTGCATCGCAAATCGATTTGTCAGCAGAGATTAACGTATTTTATGGTGATAATGGAGCTGGAAAATCTTCAGTTATCGAAGCAATACATTTCCTTTCATGTTGTAAGTCATTTAGGACTAGAGTACTTGATAACCTGATAGCTTATGATAATGATTGGCTATCTATTAATGCGATAGCATCTAAAGTAGAATCAGGTTTGGATCATTCGATTTCTGTGCGCAGAATCATGAAAAAGAATACTGTGCTAATAGACGATACTCCTCTATATAGAGCTTCACAATTGTCGCAGATGCTTCCTGCTTTGCTCGTATGTTCAGAAAGGCAGCGATTGTTTATTGCTCCACCTCAGGAAAGAAGAAATTTTTTAGATTGGGGGTTGTTTCACGTGAAACCAGATTCTATTAATTTGTTCTCAAAATATGAAAGATCGTTAAGGCAGCGAAACGCATCAATCAAAAACAAATCAAATGCTGACTTAGTAAAGTCATGGGATCAAGAATTGATAGAATGCGGCCAACAAATCATTGGGTTGCGTGCTTGGTTTATTGATAAATTAAGTGAGATCCTTAATCGAGATTACGCTTCTTTTTATGGTGATTTTAGCTTTGCTTTTCAGTATGAAGATGGCTGTGGTAGATTTCATGATATGGCTCAAGCTTTAAATGATGGATTTGATCAAGATTGTCGTTACGGATATACGCGCTTTGGTCCCCATCGATCAGAATTTGAAGTTTTGTATTCAGGTAGAAATATTAAAGATAATTTTTCGCACGGTCAGACAAAACTATTAATTTACTTTTTGGCATTGTCGCAGGCGCAATTTATCTATGAAGCAAAAGGGGTAAAACCTTGGTTGTTGCTGGATGATTTTGCTTCTGATTTTTCTGAAGATACTCTGTCTAAGGCTTTTTCAGTAGTTGCCGATTCTGGGTGTCAGGTATTTATAACATCTGCGATAGACCTCTCAAAATATCAACAAAAGTATCCGGGTATTTATTTGTTCCACGTGGAACACGGAAATGTAAAAAAGATGATATAATTCACAAATATTATTTTTAAGGAAA
>QZLE01000164.1 GCA_004796365.1 Gammaproteobacteria bacterium
AAAGGAACAGGAAATAACGATGGGGAATTTCTATCTTACTACCAAATGGCTCTTGATAAAGGGTGGAGAGTTGCTCCAACGAACAACCAAGACAATCACTCACTATCAACTAATACCCATAGATCTGTAATGATAATGCCTTATCTTTCAAGACAGGATATGCTTGATACCATGAGAGCTCGCAGAATCTATTCTTCTGACGACCCTAACATGAAGGTTGTATTCAAGCTAAATGATGCCTGGATGGGAGACATTGTTCCAGCTACAGGAACACCTCTAGAGTTTAATGTCCAGGTATTTGATGATGAGCCGATTCAGCGCATTGAGCTGGTTTCAAATTATGGAGAAATCATCAGTTCTGTAGACTATACCGAAGATAATGTTCAACCTACATGGAACCCGGTTGTTATGCTTGATAGCAATACATACTACTATGTAAAAGTATATGAAACTAACTGGTTCGACGAAGATGGTGGACACAATACTCAGATAACAGTTACTGCGCCTATCTGGATCCAGTAATCTTATAGTTCAAACAGTCAATAAAATCCGGCCAAAGAAGCCGGTAATTACAACCTCTGAAGAGTTTAAATAACCGCAACTTAGTTTGCGGTTATTTTTATCCTTATATGAAAAGAATGCGCTCAATCCATACTTTTACTACCAAGTATTGATGAACATGTAAGAACGAAAACTCATGCAACGTTTTTGATACGTTTGTTAATTTACTGAATTTGTTTTTTCATATAATAAGAAAAAAATAATTATGCGCTCTCTTCAGGCGCAATTTAACTTACAATACTTTAATAGTATTGCTCGAAAAATACACTTGTATAGCAATAGCAGAGAAGGTTGTGAATTAAGTTAGTTACACTCAAGATATACCAGGGCTGGTGGCGCTGTGTTATAAGACTTTTATATGAATAGAAATATGAATTTCGCTAATATTGTATGCACCTATCATATTATGACTAAGCAGGTGGAAATGACTAAACAATCATTCGGGGCACAAAAAGAATTCTAAACAATGGGCTGATTCAACGCTTGAGTTAGAAATCAGTCGCTAGTGAAAATAATATAGGGCTTCTAAGTTACAAATTAATCAGACAATAAAAAACCCCGGATTTACCGGGGTTTTTTATTTATGCAATCTTAGATGTATGCTTACTTGGCTTTTCTTCTAGAGAAACCAAGACCAGCAAGACCTAGACCAAATAGAGCAACAATTGCTGGCTCAGGTACTTCACCCGCTAGACCTGCTCCGTATTGAAGCATGTTAACACGAATGTCAAAACCGTTTGCACCGTGCCAGTTAGTTGTAGTCATGCCACCAAGCATGATGTGACCAAGACCGAAATCTTTCTCAACTAGGATGTCACCATGAGTTGAAACTGCTAGTGTATCAAAATCAGCACCAGAGATTACGATGTCATGAGCACAACCATTTCCTGTAAATACAGTACCAGCAGCAGCAAAATGATCAGTAGTCAATGTACACGTTTCTGCATGATTGCCTGAGTAATCCATTGTTGCACCAAAACCTAGATTAAAGTTATCTGTACCACCCCAGCGTGCAGCGTTTACAAATACGCTACCACCAGCAGATACAAAACCCTCTAGATCGGTACGGTTGGCATTCATCCAGTTCTCAAAGTCTTGAGTGTTACCGTCACCGCCATCGATGTATAGGAAGTCTGATGTGTCGTCAAACAGACCCGCATCACCAAATACAGCTCTATCCCAACCACCAGCACCAAAAGCTGCATTGAAGTTATCGATGTTTGCATTTGTGTTCCAAGGCTCAGCAGCAGCAGTCAAATAAACAGGGGCAGCATTAGCTACAGAAACAGCCCCCATTAATACGAATAAACAAGCTAATTTTTTCATTTGTCCTTACTCCATTTATAAAAGAAATTGTACTAGACCCCTTATTAGCTAAAAACGTGCCAACAAAGATAAACGACTGTTATTCAAAACTTTTATTCAAACAAAGATAGCTCAAAAAAGCCTCGTCGTAAAAAAAACTGACACTCACATGCCTATATATAAGCAAAGAGTTAATTAGCGCAACCGTTAACTGGCTGAACACCGAAAATCCATAAAAAAGCCGCTATTTTACCCGCAGATTATTCATCAAAAAGAAATCTGCCAAATATCTCCCATAATTAAAGTCACCACCGTCTACAAAAGAACCCCACGCTCCCTTACCTCCTGCCCATTCATGTCCTGCCCCATTAAGTGCTAACTTAGCCACACGCCCCTTACCATATATGGTTTCATTTACTTTAGGCAAAATAGCTTTTGAGTGAGTTTTATTAACCGATAATCCATACACCTTAGCCATTGCATCAGCATTAACGTCTAGATATTCGAAATTAACTATTGTATCTCCATCCCCATGAGCAACAACAAATAACTGGGTAGAAAATGCATCTGTATAACCCGAGGAATACTGAATACAGTCTGCAGCAGCTGCATCCATATCACTTTGCAGTTTCATAGCCGCCTCAACAGTTTCAACCCCACCACTTGGAGCGGCAAACACCCCTGTTCCAGCAAAAACATCTGGCGCCATGCACCCCATTATCATTGAAAAAACACCACCGGAAGAAAGTCCAGATATATACACCTGATCTTTATCAATAGCCAGTAAATCATTCGCCAGTAAATCTTTAACTAACAGCAATATATTCTCATGGTCACCTTTAGTTCTTTTTCTATTGCTATCAAGATAATCCCAACATCCATATCCTATCGAATTATCAGAGTCAGGAAGCGCAATAACCATCCCATATTGTTCAGCAACCTTATCTAGATTCGCGCTTTTTAAATCAACCGCTTGCTGAACACAGCCATGCAAAACAATCATAAGGGAGCGCCCACTACCAATAGGTGATTTTTTCGTCGGTACATACAAAGACACATTTGAAAAACCACCAATTCCTGAATCAACCCATTTCTTTGAGATAGTATTTTTTGAGCTGTTTGAGCCACACCCATATATAAAAAAAACACAAATAACTACTACAAAAAACCTTCTAATCATAATCTCCACCATATTTTCATACCGACCCCAAAAAAAACGGCCGCAAAAGCGACCGTTTATTATAGAGTAGTGTTTGCCCTATAAATATTACAGAGCGTCAACAATCTGTTTAGTATCTCTACCAATTGTGATCTCTTCGTTGGTAGGAACAACCATAACAGTCATTGCAGAATCATCAGCAGAGATGATTTGCTCTTTACCACGGCAGTTGTTCTTCTCAGAGTCA
>QZLE01000020.1 GCA_004796365.1 Gammaproteobacteria bacterium
GGTTAAAAAAGATCATCCGTTTAAAATTGATGCCTGCGTTGTGATGCCTGATCATTTGCATGCTGTGTGGACATTGCCGAAAAGAGATAACGATTTCGCAACTCGTTGGATGTTAATCAAAGCTGGTTTTTCTCGCCAAATTAAAAAAGGCGAACGAATTAACGCAAGCAGGAAATCAAAAGGCGAGCGTGGTATATGGCAACGCAGGTATTGGGAGCACTTAATCAAAAACGAAAAAGATTATGAACGGCATGTTGATTACATCCATTACAACCCGGTTAAGCATGGTTTTGTTAACAATGTAATCGATTGGCCGTATTCAACATTTCATAGATATGTTGATAAAGGAATTTATCTGCACGATTGGGCGGGTATAGAGCTTGAAGAATCCACAGGATTCGGAGAATAGGTTGGTGGGTATTGCCCACTCTACGAAAAAAGTTGGGGAGAACTTATGAAAAAAGTTATTTTAATGATTTCACTGGTTATGACGTTTTTCATTTCGACTGCAGTACATGCTGTCGATAATAGTGAAATGGTTATGAAAAGAAGCTCAATAGCAAAGCAATATAAACAGCTAAAACAAAAAGCTGATTATGGGGGAAAAGTTAGGGTTATTGTTAAATATAAATCTGATAGCGCTGAACCTGGAGCTATTAAGAAGTTATCTAAAAAACAAGCATTCGATAAAGCACATACAAAAGCTTTATCTAAAGGTTTCCCTGCTATTAAAAAATTAAAAAATGCTAGGGTGGCTGTTTATAAGCTTGATTCGCAAGAGCTGGATCAATTAATTGATAGCGGGCTGGTTGAATCAGTTTACGAAGATGTTGCAGATTCGCCTATGTTACAGGAATCAATACCATTTATTGGTGCTGATATTGCACATCAAAACGGTTTTATTGGAACTGGACAAAGTATTGTGATACTTGACTCTGGTGTTAATTCAGAACACTCATTTTTTGAAGATAGAATTGTCGATGAAGCTTGTTTTTCTACCAATGATAGGAGTGAAAATGCAACAAGCTTATGCCCAGATGGGGGTGAAGAACAGTTTGGTGTTGGGGCTGGAATGGCTTGTGATTCGGAATCGCGTTTTGTATCCAAAAAGTGCACACATGGTACGCATGTAGCCGGTATCGCGGCAGGTTATTATGATGAAGAATTCACCGGGGTTGCATATGGATCTAATATTATTTCTATACAAGTTTTTTCTCTGTTTGATAATCATGATGAAAGATGTGATGGAAGAGAGCAGTGCATAAAGACTTTTAGATCAGATCAAGTTGAGGCGCTTGCATGGATATTAAATAACCATGCTGATTATGATATAGCTGCAATAAATATGAGTATTGGAGATGAAAGTGAGCGTACACGCCATTGTGATAATGATCCAAGGCGCTTTTACATTGAACGATTACGTGCTGAAGGGATTGCAACGGTAATATCATCTGGGAATGATGGTCATTCAAATGCGGTAGGAGCACCAGGTTGCATTTCTTCTGCGATAACTGTAGGAAGTGTTCTGAAATCATCCGATGAAATCAGCATGCACTATGACGATGACGGGGAATTAGAATGGGGATCAAATGGAGGTGAACTAGTTGATATACTAGCTCCTGGATCCAGAATTAAATCATCAACAGAGATAATGTATTACGATAATCTTGATCCAATTCCATGGTATGCATATAAAAGCGGTACTTCTATGGCTGCTCCACATGTTGCAGGTGCCGTAGCGGTACTAAAAACGATTAATCCAGAAGCTTCTGTTGATGAAATTGAACGTGTACTGGAGGAAAGTGGAGTTAGTGTTTTAGATACTAGAAATGATTTAACTTTTCCACGCCTTGACCTTAATGCAGCTGTTGTGTCTTTCATAAATAAACCAATCGCGCAAATAGATAACGAATCATATTCAGTTATGGTAAATCAAAACCTTGAGTTATCTGCTTACTCATCTTCTGATCCGAATAATGCTTCCTTGCTGTATACATGGGACTTTGGTGATGGATTAGTTGATTATCAAACAGCTGCTCCAAGTGTTACTCATGCATATTCTGCAATGGGTACATATGAAGTAGGGCTGTTTGTTGATAATGGAAACAATGTCTCAGATCTTGATACCGCGCAGATTACAGTTTACGACCCAGCGATTATTAGTGTCATTATTTCAAGTGTATTGTTTTAATTAGACGCGATGGATTTAAAACGTCAATTATTGTGAAAAGATAGATTTTTTATGGTGGGCATTGCCCTCGATTAGATTGGAGATAAAAATGTTAAGAATTAAGATTGCTAAATGTACCTTCATTATTTTATCTATTATTGGATCAGTTTCTGCACAAGCAGTAGTTTTCCAAGGCCATGTGAGTGGAAAGATTACTAATATAACAAGCACTACACGCGGAATTCTTGTTCGGATAGAAGAAAATGAAGTTCCTGAGAACTGCCAAAGTGGCTATAAGTGGATGGAAATAGATCAAAAC